>NZ_JARWNW010000312.1 GCF_029868325.1 Nocardia carnea | reverse complement strand
TCCGCCCCGCGCGGGGGGGGGGGGGGGGGGGCCCGGGCCCCCCCCCACCCCCGGGAAGCTGACCGGAGGAGAGGGGGGAGCACGGCCCGGTGGTTCGTCGAGTGGGGTACTGAAAATGGGCCGACAAGGGCTACAGCGCTGTGCCACCATGTATTCCGGACGGCCACCACAAGGGCGGCCGGCGATTCGCAGAAGGGAGGAGTGGTCTTGTATCCCATCGCACCGGCCGAGAGCATCGGTTCGAGCGCAGCGCCCGGGCATTGTTCCCGGATGCCGTCGAGGCAGAACCGGCACGTAGCGGCCCGGCGGGCGAACGCCGAACAGTCGCGTCAGCCGAAATACGCGAACGATTTCGTGATCGACCGGCTCCTCCTACATCGGCGCTGAGTCCCTCACCCTCTTCCTGTTGAATTCCGGGCTCTCCCTGCCCGTCGAAACTTGGTGATTCCCATGATGATTCCCGCTGTCGCCGAACCGGTGACCCTCACGCCGGACAATTGGATACACAGTCGAGTACTGGTGCTCAACGCCAGTTACGAGGCATTGGACCAGGTCGCCGCCGACCGGGCGGTGGTACTGCTGATCAGCGGGGTCGCCGAATCGGTCGTGGTCCGCCGGCCGCATTTCCCGATCCGGTCCCGGCACACCGAGATCCTGCTGCCCGAGACCATCCGGCTGGTGCGCTACCGGTACCTGGCCCACATCACCGTCCGGTCGCCGGGTAGCCGGGCCACCCACGCGGCGGTGCTGCGGCGCGACGGTAACCGGTGCGGGTACTGCGGCGACTGGGCGCCGACCGTCGACCACATCCGGCCGCGCAGCCGGGGTGGACCCAACACGTGGGAGAACCTGATCGCCTGCTGTGTGCCCTGCAATACCGGTAAGGCCGACCGCACTCCCGAAGAGGCGGGTATGCGGCTGCTGTGGGAACCCCGGGCACCGCAACCGCTGGCCCGTGAACAGCGGCGGGTGTGGAAGCACCTGGCTGCGACACCCTGAACCGATCCGCGAGAGGAGGGGATCGATATGACCGTCGAAGTGCTGGCAGATCTGCTGCCCATATCCGACAGCCACGGCTGGCATCGCGCCGCCTGCCGCGGCGACCCGAACCACGAGGCGTGGTTTCCGTATCCATCGCAGGACTTCGAGTACGCGCGTGCGGTATGCGGCCGGTGCCCGATCCGGCCGGACTGCCGTGACTTCGCCGAACGGACCGGGCAATCCGGGGTGTGGGGCGGGCACGAATTCGACCGGGGAAAGATGATCCGCGAGTAGGGGTGCGCTCCGGCGCTATGCCGGAGGTGGTGCCGCGTGCACCGCCTCCGGCGCGTAGCCGGCGATGAGCCGGGGGCGCCGGGTTTCCAGCAGGCTGAGACCGAGGTCCTGCGGTTGCGGTAGACCATCCGCAAAAGGCGGGGCTGTGATATTGGAGCCGCTCCGCGGCTCGAGGGTGGGGCCCTTGGAGGCCCGGTTCTTCACTCCTCCGCTCCTCCGCTTCGCTCCCCTGCTCCGTCGCTCCAGAACTGGGCGGGCCCCACCCGAGGATCGATGAATGGGTCCGGAGGCGTAATGGGGTTGCGCTCCTTAGACTGGCTGGCCGTGGGTACCCATCGCAGCACCGGCTCTTCCCGGGAAATCAGTAGGGGGCCGGTGATCACCGCGGTGGTGGTCGTGGCCCTGCTCGCGGTCGTTGTCGGCTGGTGGCAGTTACGCCCGGATTCGGCAGGTGGCTCTACGGCCGATGGCTCCTGCGCGGAGGGCCCGGCGATTCTGGATGTCACTGTGGACCCGGAGATCGCCGATCCGGTCCGTACCATCGCGGCCCGCTACAACGAGACCGAGCCGGTCGTCCTGGATCATTGTGCGGAGGTGGTGGTCACCGAACGGCCCGCTACGGATATGGTCGCCGCCTTCACCTCCGGCGCCACCTGGAATCCGGTACTCGGACCTCGTCCGGCACTGTGGATCCCGGTGTCCAGCAGACAGGTCGAGTCGATGCGGGTACCCGGTCTGGTCGAGGGCACGCCGCGTTCCATCGCGTCGAGCCCGATCGTGCTGGCGGTCCCCGAAGTGCTGCGCAACGCGCTCGCCGCCACCCAGACTACCTGGGCGGATCTGCCCCGGCTGCAACAGGGTTCGCTCGAAGCCATCGGCCTACCGGGTTGGAACGGCCTGCAGCTGGCACTCCCCCCGGGCGACACCACGCTGGCGGTGGCCGCCGCGGTCGCGGGTGCGATCGCCGGTACCGAGCCGCTCACCGAGGAGGCGGCGACCGGTGGGCAGGCGCTCTCCGCGGTCTCCGCACTGGCGGCCGACGCACCAGAGGTCACGGATACCTCCGCGGCGATCACGGCACTGTCGGCGGACGCCCCGGCCGAAGCCGCGGTCCACGCGGTGCCGGTGACTCAGCGGTTGCTCGCGGCGAATCCCGGCGCCACGTCCTACCTACCGGCCGGTGCGGCACCGATGGCCGACTACCCGGCCGCGTTGATGTCCGGGCCGTGGGTGGACAAGGCCGAGAACCTGATCGCCGGCCTGTTCGCCGAATACCTGCGCAAACCGGAACAGCAACGTGATCTGATCGCAGCCGGTTTCGCCGCCCCACCGGCCGGCCCGGTCGCCGCCCCGCCGCGGGCCGCGCTGGACCGGCTCCGGGCCGTCCTCGACAACCCGGTCCTCGGCGTGCACGCGACCGCTCTCGTGGATGTTTCGGCGTCGATGGCGACCACCGACGGCGAACAGAGCCGGCTGACGAATACCGTCGGCGCCCTCGCCTCCACCGTCAACGTGATGCCACCCGAATTCGGCCTGGGAATATGGACCTTCGGCGCGAATACCGGCGGCAACCCGTACGACGTGGTCGCCGATACCGCCCCGCTCGGCGACGACCATCGCGGGACGCTGATGGGTTCACTCGGCGATATCGAGGCGGCGGCTGCAAATACCGACGAGTGTTACCCGGCGCTGCTCGCCGCCTACCGCAGCGCGATCGAGAACTATGCCGCCGACCGCACCAATTCGATCCTGCTGGTCACCGACGGCGCGGAGGACAGTTCCGCCCTCAGCGGTACCGAACTGTTGTCCGCCATCGAAGACGCAGGCGGCCCCCAGACGCCGATCCGCGTCGATGTGATCGTCGTCGGCGGCGCGGGCGCCGAAACCCTGCGCACCCTCACCGAACGCACCGGAGGCACCTACAAGGTCCTGCCTACCAGCAACGATTTGGAGTTCGGAACAGCTATGGTCAGCGCCCTGACCACCCCCTGACCCACACAGACGCGGCCGCCACCGCCTCAGCATTTCGCGCCGGTCCTCGCCCGCCGGCTCCCGTGTATTGCCGCGGCCGATGGTGGAGTTCTGGGGCGGATGTCCGACCGGCGGAGTCATCCGCGGCCGACCGGACCATCGGCGAAAGGAACCAACCGGGCTCTCCACGCGCCGTTTTCGACCCGGAAACCGCGCGTCCCGGATACCGGCCGGGACGCTGCCGACGGTTCACGGTCCTTCGATACCGCCCCGCACCGAGAGAGGGATCCCACCGCCGGCGCGGCCTCCTGGGCGTTCGCACCGCCGGCGGTGCCGGGTCGGCCCAATGGCTGCCGGAGTACCCAGACCGCCGCCCGGCCGGGGTCCGGAGCGTGAATCCGGGGCCGTACCGCCGACAACCCGGTGCCTGGACGGCAATATGCCGGTACCGGACCGCTCAGTCGCTGTAGGCATCGATCGGCGGGCAGGTGCACATGAGGTTGCGGTCGCCGAATGCACCGTCGATCCGGCGCACCGCCGGCCACACCTTGGCCCGGGTATGCGCGACCCCGCGCGGGTACACCGCGACCTCCCGGCTGTAGGGATGCTCCCAGTCGGCGACCAGGCACGCCGCCGTATGCGGGGCGTTGCGCAGCGGGTTGTCGTCTGCCGGCCACTCCCCCGCGGCGACCCGGTCGATCTCGCGGCGGATGGCGATCATCGCCTCGGCGAATTCGTCGAGTTCGGCGAGATCCTCGCTCTCGGTGGGCTCCACCATGAGGGTGCCGGCCACCGGGAAGCTCATGGTGGGTGCGTGGAACCCGTAGTCGGCCAGCCGTTTGGCGATATCGTCGACGGTGACGCCGGTACGTTTGGTGATCTCGCGCAGGTCCAGGATGCATTCGTGCGCGACCATATCGCCGGCGCCGGTGTAGAGCACCGGGTAGTGCGCACCCAGCCGGCGAGCCAGATAGTTCGCCGAGGCGATCGCGGTGAGGGTGGCGCGGCGCAAACCGTCCGCACCCATCATGCGGATATAGGCCCAGGTGATCGGCAGGATCGACGCCGAGCCGTAGTTCGCCGCCGATACGGCATGCGAATCGGTGACCAGGGGATCCCCGGGCAGATACGGCGCCAGATGCGAGCGCACCGCGACCGGGCCGACACCGGGACCGCCGCCGCCGTGCGGAATGCAGAACGTCTTGTGCAGGTTGAGATGGCTGACATCACCGCCGAAACGGCCCGGCCGGGCCAGTCCGACCAGTGCGTTCAGGTTCGCACCGTCGACGTAGACCTGACCGCCGGCGTCGTGCACCAGCGCGCACAGTTCGGCGATCTCGTGCTCGTACACGCCGTGCGTGGACGGGTAGGTGATCATGATGCAGGCCAGCCGGTCGGCGTGGTCGGCGATTTTGGCGCGGAGATCATCCAGATCGACGTCACCGTTTTCCCGGCATTTCACGACCTCCACGCGCAGTCCGGCCATGGCCGCGGAGGCGGCGTTGGTGCCGTGGGCGCTGGACGGGATGAGGCAGGTGTCGCGGCCGGTATCGCCGCGGTCGAGGTGGTAGCGCCGGATGGCCAGCAGGCCCGCGTACTCGCCCTGGCTACCCGCATTCGGCTGCAGGCTCACCGAGTCGTAACCGGTGATCTCGGCCAGCCAGCGCTCCAGATCGTCGATCACGCGCCGCAAGCCGGGTGCGTCGGTGGCCGGCGCATACGGATGCAGCCGGGCGAAACCGGGCCAGGTGATCGGCTCCATCTCCGCGGTGGCATTGAGTTTCATGGTGCAGGAGCCGAGCGGGATCATGCTGCGGTCCAGCGCGATGTCCTTGTCCGACAGCGCCCGCAGATACCGCAGCATCGCTGTTTCGGTGTGATAGCGGGTGAACGCCGGGTGGGTCAGGAACTCCGAGGTGCGGTCGGCGATACCCGCGCAGACGGGTGCGGCGGGCGCGACGCCGAACGCGTCCAGTACCGCGGCGATATGGTCGCCGGTCGTCGCCTCGTCACAGGCGACGGCGACGTGGTCGTCGTCCACCAGGCGCAGGTTGATGCCGCGTGCCGCAGCCTTGGCGACCACGCTCTCGGCATGTCCGGGCACACGAGCGAGGACGGTGTCGAAATACTTGTCGTGCACCAGCGCCTCCCCCAGCGCGGCCGCGAGCTGCTCGGCATGCCCGTGCACCCGCCGCGCGATGGCGCGCAACCCGTCGGCACCGTGGTAGCAGGCATACATCCCGGCGACGATTGCCAGCAGCACCTGCGCGGTGCAGATATTGGAGGTGGCCTTCTCCCGGCGAATATGCTGCTCCCGGGTCTGCAGCGCCAGCCGGTAGGCGGAGGCACCGTCGGCGTCCTTGGACACCCCGACCAGGCGGCCGGGCAGCTGCCGGGCCTGGGCGGTGCGTACCGCGAGATAACCGGCATGCGGGCCGCCGAAGCCCATCGGCACGCCGAACCGTTGCGTGGTCCCGAAACAGATATCGGCGCCCTGCTCGCCGGGCGGGGTGATCAGGGTGAGGGCGAGCAGATCCGCGCCGGCGGCGACCAGCGCACCGCGCTCATGGGCCTGCGCGATGATGCCGGTCCAGTCGACCACGCGCCCGGACGCCCCCGGCACCTGCAGCAAGACGCCGAAGAATTCGCCGTCGGGCAGCCCGTCGCCGGCCAGATCGGCCTCGACGATTTCGATGCCGAGCGGTTCGGCGCGGGTGGTCAGCACGGTGCGGGTCTGCGGGAAAAGATCACGGTCGACCACCAGGCGGGTACCGCGGCCGCGGCCGACCCGGTGCATCAAGGTCATCGCCTCGGCCGCCGCGGTGGCCTCGTCCAGCATCGACGCGTTCGCCACGTCCATACCGGTCAGGTCGGTGACCATGGTCTGGAAATTGAGCAGCGCCTCGAGCCGGCCCTGGCTGATCTCGGGCTGGTAGGGCGTGTAGGCGGTGTACCAGGCCGGGTTCTCCAGCAGGTTGCGCACCAGCACGGGCGGGGTCAGGGTGTCGTAGTAGCCGAGCCCGATCATCGAGGTCGCCACCGTGTTGGTGGCCGCGAGCGCGGCCAGTTCGGCCAGCACCTCGTGCTCACTCGCGGCCGGCGGTAGACCCGCGAGCGGGTCGGTATCCCCGGCAGGCGGGTAGGTGTCGAGGATTCCGGCGGGCAGCGCGGCCGCGGCGAGATCATCGGCGGAGGCGATACCGATCTCGGCGAGGATATGCGCGAACCCGGCGCTGTCGGGTCCGATATGCCGGTCTGCGAAGCTCTGGGTCACCACGGGCTCCCTGGTAGGGCGGCCGACCGTACGGCCGGCACAGGGCCCTCCCCCTCTGTCGCGGCGCCTGAGAGCTTCAGCGGCCGGGGACCGGCCGCCTTTCACCTTGGGCGGGTGGCCCGCAGCCACCACTTTCCAGAGGCGCCGGTTCCCGTACGGTCCTGGTGCCTGAGAGATTGACGGGGAGGTGCTGCTCCTTCGGCGCCCGGACCCTCAGCGGATCCGGGGCTCTCCCGCACGGCTACGGCGCTTCGATATCTTAGCCCGGCGGCCGGATCGAGCGGGAACGCACCCGGTATGTGTCCTCGGCCGCGCCGCTGCGCGCAAGCACCGGCACCCGCGGAGCGGGTTACCCGGTTTTGCGGGTCATACGTGCTTTGCGCCGGTAGGACAATTCGTCCTCGGGCCGCTCGGTGGCCTCCGCCGCGCGTTCCGCGGGAAAAGCCGCGATCGCGCCGGTGAGCTCGCGCATCGCGCTGTTGACCGCGATACCGAATACTCCCTGGCCGCCCTGCAGTAAATCGACGACCTCTTCCGGCGAGGTGCACTCGTAGACCGAGGTGCCGTCGGAGAACAGGGTGATATTCGCCAGATCCTGTACGCCGCGGCTGCGCAGATGATCGACCGCGATGCGGATGTTCTGCAGCGAAATACCGGCATCGAGCAGACGTTTCACGATTTTCAGGACCAGGATGTCCTTGAAGGAATACAGTCGCTGACTACCCGACCCGGCCGCGCTGCGAATGGAGGGTTTGACCAGGCCGGTCCGCGCCCAGTAGTCCAATTGCCGGTAGGTGATACCGGCGACCTGGCACGCTGTCGGAACCCGGTATCCGACCAGGTCGTCGGGGACCGAATCGTCGGGGAACAGTCCGGGTTGTATTTCGTAGCGCCGAGGCGGGCCCACTTCCGACCGCATATCCCGCATATGCTCTGCCACTGAACTACTCCCTTGCTCCGCCGATCTGTGCCCACACTCGACGGCCCGGCGTCGAATACGAGGCTACTCTTCCCATTCTCTCGGCCGCAGAGGTGCCGATCCAAACGCGACGCGCGGTAACAGTCTCGACCTGTAGTTGAGGTCTAGAAAATAATCGGGAAACTCAACTGTCGGTCGCTTTGAAATCGTCCGGGGATACCGACTCGAGGAACTCCTTGAACTTTTCGACTTCGTCCTCGCGTTCGTCGGGCATCACCAGACCGGCTTCCTCGAGCACGGATTCCGCCGCATAGATCGGGCAGCCCACGCGCAATGCGATGGCCACCGAATCGGAGGGGCGAGCCGATATCCGCACCTCGTTCTCGAACACCAGATCCGCATAGAAGGTGCCCTCCTTGAGATCCACGATATGAACCTCTTCGAGGGTGTGCCCCAGATCGGCGATCAAAATCTTGATCAGATCGTGGGTGAGCGGCCGGACGGGAGTGACCCCCTCCTGCTCGAGCACGATCGCCGTGGCCTCCGCCTGCCCTATCCAGATGGGCAGATACCGCTCACCACTGGCCTCCCGCAGCAGCAGGACGGGCTGATTCTGTGGCTGCTCGACCCGGATGCCGATCACGCGCATTTCGCTCATCGCACTGCCTCCCATACTCCCCGGCCGCCCGCCCTCGCCGATACAGGGCTCGCCGTACCACGAGTCTAGGCGAATTCCGGGCGCTGCCGCGATGGCACACGGACACCGGAATCGGTGTGTTGCCACCGCCGTCGGCGCTGGGTGATCTCGCCGCAGGTCAGGCCGATACCGCCGGCGGCGGCGGTATGCCATACGGGCGATTCAGCCGCCCAGTGAGTTGCGCACCGAGGCCTTCACGAGGCTCGCGTGCAAGGTCAGCGACAGTGCGGCGAGTTCCCGCACGGTCTCCTCGGCGCGGGCGCGGGCGCCCGCATCGCGACTTTTCGCGATCGGTGCGGCGATCTGGGCGACCAGCGCCGCCTCCCGGTCCGCGGCGAGTTTGAACGCACGCAGATGCCGGGCCTCCAAACCGAATTCGGCCATCGCCTTGGCCGTAGTGGCCAAGGTCACCGCATCGGCGTCGAAGAAACCGGCGGGGCCCGGGGTGATCAGATTCGCCCGGACCAGATCGGTGAGGAATTTCTCGTCGATACCCGCCTGTTCGAGCAGATCCTCGCGGGTCACCCGGATCTCGTGATCGAACTCCAGCTCGTCTGCGGTGATCCGGCCGGGCTGGACCGCCAACCGGCGCGGCGGCCGCGGTGTCGTCGCGCCCTCGTCCGCCATATCCTGCCCCGCATCCGGACGGGCGGTACGCGCCCGCGCCCGGGCCTCACGCACCCCGAGCGTCGCGGCTCCGCTGTCGATTGCCTCGAGCTGTTCCTTGATCACCTTCAGCGGCAGGTATTGGTCACGCTGCGCGGTCAGTACGAACCGGAGCCGCTCGCAATCGGCCACCGAGAATCGGCGGTAACCCGAGGGGGTGCGTTCCGGGCGAATCAACCCCTCCGCTTCCAGGAAACGGATCTTGGAGATGGTGATATCCGGGAAATCCGGCCGCAGCAGATCGAGCACGGAGCCGATCGACATCCCTCCGTGCGCCCACTGCTGCGCCGCGCCTGTCATGACTTCGAGTCTTTCATGCCGAAGCGCCGATCGCGCGGATCGGCGCACCGATCATCACTTCTTCACAAACTACCGGCCCCGGCGGCCGAACCGGCCTCCTGCGTCCGCGGACCGGTGAGGAACACCAGCCGGAACTTGCCGATCTGTACCTCGTCGCCGTTCTGCAGCTCCGAGGAATCCACGGGCTCCCGGTTGACGTAGGTGCCGTTCAGGCTGCCCACATCCACGACCTGGAAGGAATCCTCGTCCTGGCGGAACTCGGCGTGACGGCGGCTGACGGTGACATCGTCGAGGAAGATATCGCTGTCGGGATGGCGGCCGGCCGAGGTGGTCGGCTGATCCAGCAGGAACCGCGAACCCGCGTTCGGGCCGCGTTTGACCACCAGCAGCGCCGCTCCGACCGGAAGACCTTCGACACCCTGCACCGGCTGTTCGCCGGTCGGCTCGCCGGAGCGCGATGCGTCGACCTCGTTCAGGAAATCCGCGCGGAAGACCGACGTCGTCTCGGCCGCGGTCTCCCCGTAACCCGGGTCTTTGTTCTCGCTCACCGTTTCTCTCCTCCTCGAACCTCATAAACCATGCAGGCAGATGCCGCGGTGCGACGTGGCTCGGCGGCCCCGACTCCGGGCGGCACATCCGTTGGCATTGACCGTACCCTGCCGGGCCGTGCCCGTGCAGGTAGAACCGGGAAGGCTGGATCAGCCCCCGATAACTCCTTGATAACCTGCGGCATCGAGTAGTTCACCGAGACTCGAGTCCAGTGCCGAGGCACTGTCCACCTCGAGTTCGAACAACCACCCGCCACCGTAGGGATCGGTGTTCAGCGTTTCCGGCTTCGCCTCCAGTTCCTGGTTCACCGCAACGACTTTCGCGCTCAGGGGAGCGTAGATGTCGGAAACGCTCTTGGTCGATTCGACCTCGCCGATACCGTCCCCGGCGGCAACGACGGCACCGGTTTCGGGCAACTGAACGAACACGACGTCACCGAGTTGCGACTGCGCGTAATCGGTGATTCCCACCCGGACCCGGGTGGGCTCGATCCGACGCACCCATTCGTGTTCGGCGGTGTAGCGCAGGTCCTCCGGAGCCGGATTCACGTGGTGTCCTTTCCTCGTGTCGTCGTGCACGATGCAGCAACTCTATGCGAGCCCGCCGGGGTCCGCCGCGCCGGTATCCCGCCCGGGTGTGCCACCGGGGCGGGGCACGGTACGTGCGACGGCGATCGCGCGGCCGAGGTACAACAAGCCGGTCCACACATAGACCGCGGTACCCCAGATGAGCAGTGCCCCACCGAAGGCCCGGCCGAAACCGTCGCCTGCCCAGTCCAGCTCTCCGGCCAGCAACCAGGGCAACGCCGACATCAACGCGAACGTGGCGGCCTTACCCAGATAGATGACCTCGGGCGGGTCGAGGCCGCGGCGCCGGTACACCGGGAGGGTGAGCGCGAGCACCAGATCGCGGCCGATCAGCAACGCTGCCACCCACCAGGGAAGGAGGCCGCGGGCAACGAATGCGGCGAGCGTGGTCACCAGGTAGAGCCGGTCGACGAACGGGTCCAGCAGGGCACCCAGCCGCGACGACTGGTCGAGCAGCCGGGCCAGTTTGCCGTCCAGGAAATCGGTCAGGCCGCTGAGGATCAGCAGGGTGAACGCCCAGCCGTCGGCCCGCTCCACCAGCAGCAACCAGAGGAAGAGCGGAACGCCGATCAACCGCAGCAGGCTGAGCACATTGGGAACGGTGAGCAGCCGATCCGACAGCACCGCAGCGAGGGCACCACCGGATCGCCGGTCCGCGGCCGCGGTCTCGGATCCGCCGGTTCCCGAATCACTCGTCACATGGCAGTGCTTACCGCACGACCCCCGCCGATGCCAGCACGACCCCCCGCACGGTCCGCGGAGAAGTAACGAGCATCGAACACCCGGCACCGCCGGTATGAGTGAGAGAAAGATCATGTCGGCCGGTGCACCGTTTCGTTCCGGGTGGCCTCTTCGGCCCGATTGCCGCGCGCGAACACATGCCGGGCGCGGCTCCCCGGCAACATCCAGGTTCTCCGCCCTGCAGTAGTGCGCCGGGCCTGCCGGCCCGGCAGGCGCCCCCGGCGGACTGTGCCACCGAGTCACGACAGGGCCCGGCGGCTCCGGACGAACCGCCGCCGAGGCTCACAGCGACCGGCCGCGACGGCGGCCCGACCGGGCATCATGGCGAGATAGGGACCTGAATCCCCGCCGGGAAGCCTGTATCGGCCGGCGCCTGCGACCGAACTCTGCGCCGCGGGGAGGACGGGGCGGGCAGGGCATACCCGAAACCTCGTTGCGATGCCGGCGCGGACCGCGGTCACCGTGGGTACGGTTACCCGGTGTCGAACAGTCGTATCCCCTTGCGCTCGTATATCCCCGCCGAGGACATGCTGGCCCGTGGCCGTGCGATGCGCGACCAGGTGTCGCCCACCGCACGCGATCGCGCGATCCGCACCGAGGGGCGGCCGTCGATCGTCGAATTCGCCGAAGCCACCAACAAGGGCCGGCTCGAACATCTGATTCCGTTGCGGATCGGCCGGATGCTGGCTTCGCCGTTCGCGTTCTACCGGGGCGCGGCCGGTTTGATGGCCCTCGATCTGGCGGGCAGCCCGGATACCGGGTTCCACGCCCAGCTCTGCGGTGACGCACACGCGGGCAATTTCGGCCTTTACGGCACGTCGCGGGGCGAAATCGTCATGGATATCAATGATTTCGACGAAACCGTGCCCGGGCCGTGGGAATGGGATCTGGAACGCCTGGCGGCCAGCCTGGTCCTGGCCGGGCGAGTCGGCGGCGCGGACGAGGACGAATGTCGTACCGCCGCAGCCGATGCCGCGCGCAGCTACCGGCGCACCGCCACGGCGCTGGCGCAACGGCCGTTCCTGACCTCGTGGTCGGCATTGGCCGACGAATCGATTCTGGATCGCGTCGAAGCCGACGATCTGCTGGACAATTTCAAGAAGGCCGCCAAGAAGGCGCGTAAGAACACCAGCGAGAAGGTCGTCCGCAAGTGGACACATATCGACGACCACGAAACGGGTATAGAAAGCCACCGTTTTGTCAGTGATCCGCCGATCCTCACCACCGTGACACCGGAGGTGGAGGACGCGGCCATCGATGCGCTGGAACGGTACGGGTCGAGCCTGCGCGAATCGCGGCAGGGGTTGCTGGGACGGTTCGCGGTCGCCGATATCGCGTTCCGGATCGTCGGCACCGGCAGCGTCGGCATGCACAGCTATGTCGCTCTGCTGCACGGTAATTCGGGCGAAGTACTGGTATTGCAACTCAAACAGGCCGCCCCCTCGGCTTTGGCACCGGTACTCGGGATCCCCGCACCGAAACACGAGGGCAAGCGAATCGTCCAGGGCGCCAGGCTGGTTCAGACCGAAACCGATATCCTTCTCGGCTGGACCACCATGGCGATTCCGCAGCCCGGCGGTGGCATCCGGGAACTGCCGTTCATCGTCCGCCAGTTCCGCAACCTCAAGGGCGGAATAGCGCCGGAAGAACTCGAACCGCACGATCTCGACGATTACGGGCGGCTGGCCGGCGCCCTGCTGGCGCGCGCCCACGCCCGCTCCCTCGACCCCCGGTTGATCAGCGGCTATCTCGGCGAAGAAGCCGACTTCGACGGCGCCGTGGCCGATTTCGCGGTCCGCTACGCCGACCGCACGGAAGCCGATCACGCCGAACTCGCCGCCGCGGTTCGGGCCGGGAAACTTCCGGCGGAGGAGCCGGACCGGTAGTTTCGAGAGGTGCGCCGCGCTCGGCGCCGCAGGAGTCTCGGTTCGGACGCGAAGGGCGGTCACCATGCTCGTGCAGGTTCAGGACAGCACCGACAGTTTTGCCGAGCGGTCCCTGATCGATTGGCTCAGCGGCTGGGGCACGGCCGACAGTCCGCACGGAGTCGCCACGGTCAACTGCGACCTCCTGTACGACGGCGCCACCTACCATTTCGACGCCGTGGTGTGGACGCCGACGAGCTGCGTCGTCATCGACGTGGCCGGTTTGCGCAGTGATCACGGCGGCACGTTGCATGTACCGCTCACCGGCAGGTCGACGCTCAACGGCGTGCGGGCCCAGCTGGAGGCCGCCGACGACCGGTCGCTGCTGGAGCGGTCCCGCGAACACACCTTCGCCCTGCAGAGCTGGCTGGCCGCCCGCGGGCTGGGGCAGCGCATGGTCCACGGTGTGGCCCTGATCGTGCCGTTCCAGCGGGTCCCGGTGCAGATCGACCAGAAGGTGCACGACCCGAGTTTCGATGTGATCGTCGGCGACGACGCCGAACAGCTCCGCCACTACTTCGGTGTCCTCGCCCAGCGGGAATCACACCGCTGGACCGCCAACGATGTGGCGACCGCCTTCCGCGGCCTGGGCATCCTGGCGTACCTGCCGGCTCCCCAGCTACTGATCGAGGAGGGCTTCCTGGGCCCGGTCGATGTCACGCTGTGGCACGGCAGTCCGGCCCAGGCGGATGCCGAACAGTACGCCGAGGATCTCGCCGAACTCGAACGCATGGCCGGCGGGCGGCGGTTCCGGGCGCCCTGGTTCAGCCCGTGGCGACTGTACCCCCGGGAAGCCGGTGATATCGATTTCGGGCGGGCGGTCATGCGCGCGGTCTACGCGCTCGGCATCTTCGTCGCCGTTGCCTGGTTCGTGTGGTTCGTGATCACGGCCTTCATAACCTATGGCCCCGGCTGAGCAGGTCCCGCCGGCCGAGCCGACGGCGCACGGGTTCGGCCGCGCGTTGTGTGGTTCGTGTGGCGTACCGGCGCCGTCCGGGCCGGCGCGATCGGCGGACGTTCGCATTATGCGCGCCACGGTCGCCTGCGCCTCGGATGAATCCGGGCGATAAGGCCAAGACCGTGCGGCCCGGCATCGCTTCCGCCGAACCGCCGGATTACCTCGTGACCGCCTGCCATGGATAGGGTCGGCTCGTGAGCACCGCACCCGGCGCGCCGAACCCGTGTCCCGCGGACCGGCCTACCGGAGACAATCACCGCCCGGCCGGGCACCGACCGGATCCACCGGCATATCTCTCACCCGCCCGCGGGAACCGACCGGCGCACCCGTATCCGGGTGCCGTCCCGGTCCCGGAGGCCGCCGGTCCCGCAATCACGGGAACGATCGCGGCGACCGCGGCAGCGGTGGCCGCGGCGTTACCGTGGTCTTTCCCGCCGGGTGGTGGGGCGACCAGCTTCGATCTGGCTGTCGGGGCGCGCGTGGATCCCCGGCTGGATCCGCGGCCGTGGGTGGCCGAGGTCCTCGCGCTGGCGACCAACACCGGAGTCGTACTCGCATTGCTCTGCGGCAGCGCCGTGTGGTTCGCCTGGCAACGCCGGTGGTGGGAGACGGCGACCGTGGTCCTGGCGCCGGAGGTCGCGGTGGCCGTCAACACCTGGGCGCTGAAACCCTGGTGGGGGCGGCCGCTGCACGACTATCTCGCGTATCCGAGCGGCCACACCGTACATCTCGTATCGGTGATCACGGCATTGGTCCTGCTGCTGCGCTCCGCGCGGGCCCGGGCGGTGATCGTCGCGCTCGCCACCGCCGCCTGGTGTGCGGGCGCGGCCGGCATGATCGCGCTCGACTACCACCACGCCACCGATATCATCGGCGGGGCCGCCGCGGGGATTTCGCTGACCATCGCCCTCTATTGGGTCTCGGTCTGGATCCGCCGCACGTTCGGGCCGCGCCCGCGCTGACCCGCGCGGCGGGCGCCGCCCCCGGCCCACCCATGACACAGCGACCGGTGGCCGGGCCTCGCTCGCGCTGTCGCGCGCCGCCTCACCTCGAATCGAGAACAGGTGCAGCACCCGCACGCCGGGCAGTAGGCGACGAACCTTCAGGACCCGCGGTGAGTGAGGGCGTGCCGCACCGATTCGGCTTCGCTGCCCAGTCGCGCCACCTGCCCTCGGGGCTCCGAGCCTCGCATCCCCAACGCATCGGTTCCGCTCCCCATGAACGGCCGGGGTGAGCCGACCACGGTCGTATCCAGGCCGATCCAGGCGCGGCCCCGCCCGGATCGCGAGCGGGCGAGTGTGAGACGGCCCGGACCCGTCCGGCGATGGTGCCGGCGCGGCCGCACCACCGCGCAGTCGGTGGGACCTCTACCGCCGGTCCCGGCCCGCTACTGCCGTTCGTAGACGCTGGCGTCGTCCAGCATCGCGGCATCCAGCATCGCTTCCGGCACACCGAGTGCTTCCACCAGTGTGAGAGCGTCCGGGCGGAGGCGGTCGACCAGTTCGTTCACCCCGCGCCGTACGGCCTTCGCTCGTTCCACCGACATGAAACGGTGCATGATGAACCAGGCCGAGTTCTCCTCCAACACGGTGTATACGTACAGATCGCAGACGGTTTCGGCGAGCGCGCGAGCCTCTTCGTCCTCGATATCGGCGATCCCCTCGATGAACGCCTCGAGGACCAGCCGTTCGATATGGGCGGATCCGGCGGCCAGGATATGGTCCTGCGCGTTGTTGAACGCCTCGAAGGGACCGGTCTCCTCGGCCCGGGCCCGCAGCCGGTGGGCGGCGGTGCGGGTGAGGTAGTCCTCGCGGTCGGCGAACAGCTGCAGCTGGGTGGCGCGTTTGCCGAGATCGCCCTCGTCGACGGTTTCGCCGCTGCGATCGCGCAGCGTCTGGATCAGCTGGCGCACACCGGAGCGTTTGCGCACCACATCGCCGGCCATGGTCGCGGCGAAGCGGACCCAGCCGAGGGCGTCCAGATCGCGCACCTCGTCGGCGTAGGCGGTGAGGATCTCCTTGGCGACCAGCTGGGTGAGCACCACATTGTCACCCTCGAAGGTCGTGAACACATCGGTATCGGCCTTCAGCGTGACCAGGCGGTTCTCGGTGAGATAGCCGGCACCGCCGCAGGCCTCCCGGCATTCCTGGATGGCGCGGGTCGCATGCCGGGTCTGTGCCACCTTCAGACCCGCGGCCCGTTTCTCGAGGGCGCGCTGCGAATGCGGGTCGATGTCCTGGCCGGTCTGCACCAGATGCATCCGGCGGACCAGATCGTTCTGCGCGAAGGCCAGTGCGTAGGAGCGGGCCAGCAGCGGCAGCAGCCGGCGCTGATGCATCCGGTAGTCCAGCAGCAGGGTTTCGCCGCCGTCGTCGGGGTTGCCGAACTGGCGGCGTTTCAATGCGTAGCGCAGCGCGATACTCAAGGCCACCCGTGCCCCGGCGGCCGCTGCGCCGCCGACACTCACCCGGCCACGCACCAGAGTGCCGAGGGTGGTGAAGAAACGCCGGCTGGGGTTGTCGATATCGGAGCTGTAGGTGCCGTCCGGGGCGACTTCGCCGTAGCGGTTGAGCAGGTTCTCCCGCGGGATCCGCACATGGTCGAAAACGATGCGGCCGTTGTCCACACCCGGAAGGCCACCTTTGCGACCGCAGTCGGAGGTGGTGACGCCGGGCAGATCGTTGCCCTGTTCGTCCCGGATCGGGACCAGCAGGCAGTGCACCCCGTGGTCGCCCGCCGGTGTCCGCAACTGCGCGAACACGGCTGCCATCCGGGCGTGTTCGGCGGCGCCGCCGATGTAGTCCTTGCGCGCCGAAGGGGTCGGGGTGTGGATCACGAACTCTTCGGTGGCCGGATCGTAGGTGGCGGTGGTTTCCAGATTCGCGACATCGCTGCCGTGCCCGGATTCGGTCATGGCGAAACAGCCGAGCAGGTCCAGCGTGATCAGTTGCCGGATGTATTCGGTATGCCGTTCGGTGCCCAGGTTCTCCACGGCCCCGCCGAACAGACCCCACTGCACACCGGACTTCACCCAGAGCGAGAGGTCGGCATAGGCGAGCATTTCCAATCCGACCACGGCGGCGCCGGGCTCACCGGTGCCCCCGTGCTCGCGCCGGAACCCGCGATCGGCGAGGCCGAGTTTCGCGATCTCGCGCATCTGGTCCAGTACCCGGGCGCGGGCCGCGGGGATATCCAGGTCGGGGTCACCGGCGAACCGCCCGTCCGCGAGCTGGGTGCGGGCTTCCTCCCGGACTTCGCTCCACGGCCCGTCCAGTGCCTGCCGTAACTGTTGTGCTGTCGCAGTGCTGCCGGTGCTCATGCCTTCGACCCTAATGGCCGTGGTGGGGCGAAGCCCGGCGACAAACCGCACACGATCGCGGTGCCGGCGGAGTACATGGTTGAGGTGTGAGCGGGTATGCCGGCAACGCCGGGCGAGGCCGGCCGAAGTCCGCACCGCGACCGGAAGCTATGCACCGGGCGTATCGGCACGGTGTGCGTAACGCGATCGCGGCGGCGGCCGACGCACAGTTGAGAACTCGCTCAGCTGGGCAAACACGTCCCTTTTTCCATTCCAAACCTCAAATAAACCGGTACGTAACGAAGATCACATTCATCCGACCTATTTTCCGGTGGATAAGAGCCCCCTTCGGCCACTACCTTCGCGGCTATGGCTGCGCAAGGATTCCTGGAAGGAGCGACCTCCCCACCACAGATCTCTCCGGACCCGTCGGGTTATGCCGAACATCGGCGTACTCCCCTGCGTTTGCCTGTGATCACCGGTGCCATCAAGAAACTGGTCGCCGACCGCCCCGCCACCGCCGATACGATCGTCTCCGCACCCGCCCCGCTGCAGCCGATCGACCTCACCGACGACGCCACGGTGGCCGAGGTGATGGATCTGGCGATCCGGATGGGCGAAGTGGTGCTGGCTTCCGGCTCCGCCGTCACCGATACCGAGACCACGGTGCGCTTCATCGTCGCCACCTACGGTCTGTCGGAGTGCGATGTCGAGGTCACCTACAACGCCATCCGTATCTCGGTGCATCGCGGCCGGCGGCTGCCGCCGGTCAGTTCGATGCGGGTGGTGCAGTACCGCTCACTGGACTTCACCCGGTTGGCCGCGGTGGACCGGCTCACCCGCCGGATCCGGCGCGAAATCGTGCCGCCGCACGAGGCACGCGCCGCCCTCGACGCCATCACCTCGGCACCGCACCCCTACAAGCGGTGGACGGCAACCTTCGGCTGGTCGCTGATGGCCGCGGCGATCTCACTGCTGCTCGGCGGCGGGATCCTCATCGTCGCACTGAGCTTCATCACCACCGCCCTGATCGACCGGACCAACCGTGCATTGAACCGGTACGGGCTGCCGTTCTTCTTCCAGCATCTGGTGGGCGGCGCCATCGCGGCCACACCGGCGGTGGTGCTTGCCGCCGTCGCCGAACCGCTGGGTATCTCGGTGAGCCCGACGCTGATCATCGCGGCCGGGATCACGGTGCTGCTCAGTGGGCTGAGCCTGGTGGGCTCGGTACAGGACGCGATCACCGGGGCGCCGATCACCGCAGGCGCGCGGATGCTCGAACTGCTGATGATGACCGGCGGCATCATTGCCGGTATCGCACTCACCCTGCGGGTAGGCGAGATGTTCGACGCGACGGTGCCCTTGGATCTCGGTCCCGGCCACGCGCTGACCAACCTGCCCGTTCAGGTCTTGGCGGGAGCCACCGCAGCGCTGGCCTTCTGCCTCGCCTGCTACGCGGAGAAACGGGCGTTGGCCGCGGCCGCCGGCAGCGGTGCCATGGGCACCATCTGCTACCTGCTGGTGATGGCGGCCGGCTTCGGGCCGGTGCTCGCCGCAGGGGCGGCGGCCGTGGTAATCGGTATGGTCGGTGGTCTGCTCGCCCGGCGGGCACTGACGCCGCCGCTGGTCGTAGCGCTGGCCGGCATCACCCCGCTGCTGCCGGGCCTCAGCATCTACCGCGGCCTGTACGGCATGCTCAACGACGAGATCACCCGCGGCGCGGATCAGCTGCTGGCCGCGTTCGGTATCGGCTGCGCGCTGGCCGGTGGGGTGACCCTCGGTGAATGGTTCGACCGGACCGTGCGCCGCCCGCCGATCCTGCGCAAGTTCGGCGCCCTGCGGCGCCCGGTGGTCGTGGTCACCCGCAAGCGGCTGCCGTCGGTGAACCTGGCCAAACGCCTGTACTCGGTGAACCTGGGCAAGCGGCGGGCCACGCCGCTGGGCCACGCGCACGGCCCGGTGCTCGGCGCCGCGCCCGCCGCGGTGATGGCATCACCGGATATGCCGGTGGGGTTCCCGGTCGCGGGACAACTGCCGCAGGCACCTCTTCCGGCAGCAGCGCAGGCCCCGCGGCCCACCACACCGCCTGTACCGCGGCCGACCGCACCGCAGACGCCGGTAGCGTCCCCGCGGGGACGGGCCACGGTATCCGGTGTGGACCACCACGTGTGGACCCGCGACCTGGACCCGGCACCGTTGAGTTCGGCCGTCTCGGCGCAGCCGCGCGACCTGTCCGATGCCCCGGGCACGGCCGCCGCACCGGAGATGCGTGAGATGCCGGTTCTGCCCGCGGATCTGCTGTCCCTGCCCACTGCCGCACTGGGCATGGCCGAGGATATGCTGCCCACCGCAGCGATACCGTTCACCCCGCCCGAGCCGGTCGGCGTCGGTGCCACGGCCGAGCCGGTCGGTGTGGGTGCGGGCGAATCCGGCCCGGTCCCGACCGAGCCGCTACCGGCATCCCGGCGTTCCGACGCCGGCTGAGGGACATCCCCACAGGTGATGTGCGCCCGGTATCGTCGGGTTGCCGGCTGTCGGCGGCGGCGTGGTGACATGCCACGCCGCCCGCGGCCGGGTAACGGTGCGGCGATCGGCCGCCGTGTTCGCAGGAAGGGTTTGTTGTATGCCGGAGACCACCGAAACCGCCGACCCGGCCGCCCCCTTCTCCACCCGGATCCGGGAGGCCACCGCGCGCGAACACGAGGAGGCGGAGAATTCCACCTTCATCGCCGAGATGCTCGCCGGCGTACTCGGCATCGAGTCCTACCGCCACTACACCGTGCAGCTCTGGTTCATCTACCGGGCGCTGGAGGAGCACACCGCCGCCCTCGCGGACGACCCGGTGGCGGGCCCGTTCATCAAACCGGAACTCGCGCGTACAGCGGAGCTGGAACGCGATCTGGCGCATCTGGCCGGGCCCGGCTGGCGCGAACTGCTGGACCCGCTCCCCGCCACCGCCGCCTACGCCGCGCGGATCGAGGAATGCGCCCGCACCTGGCCGGGCGGCTATATCGCCCATCACTACACGCGGTATCTGGGCGATCTGTCCGGCGGGCAGGTGATCCGCGGACATGCCGAGAAGCTCTGGAATCTGCCGCATCGCGGGGATGGCGTGCGCTTCTACGTTTTCGACGGCATCGGTAATCCGGCGGCGTTCAAACGGGAATACCGCGCCCTGCTCGACCGTATCGGCGCCGACGAACTCGAACAGCGCCGCATTCTGGACGAGGGGAAACAGGCCTTCGTCCTGAACCGCGCGGTGTTCACCGAACTGGCCGGGGAATTCGCGGCCAGGCAGCCCGGCTGAACCCCCGTCGGCGATCCCGCGGGTCTGATAAGTTTCCCGCCGGTAACTACCGTGAGCGAAGGGTGAACCGTGTCCGAAACCTCTCCCGGTGACCGGGTATCCGGCGAATATCCCGTGATCGTCGTCGGTGCCGGATTGGCCGGTCTCGTCGCCACTTACGAACTGACCAGGGCCGGGCATCGCGTTCTCGTCGTCGACCAGGAGAACCGCAACAATCTGGGCGGGCAGGCGTTCTGGTCGCTGGGCGGGCTGTTCTTCGTCGACAGCCCGGAACAGCGCCGGCTCGGCATCCACGACTCGTATGAACTGGCCCTGCAGGACTGGCTGGGTTCGGCCGGATTCGACCGGGACGACGAGGACCACTGGGCCCGGCAGTGGGCGCAGGCCTACGTGCAGTTCGCGGCCACCGAGAAACGCGACTACCTCTACGACCTCGGCCTGCGGGTCACGCCGCTGGTCGGCTGGGCCGAACGGGGCGGAGCCCTCGCCGACGGCCACGGCAATTCGGTGCCGCGGTTCCATATCTCCTGGGGCACGGGGCCCGGGATCCTCGAGATCTTCCTGAACCCGGTCCTGGAAGCCGAGCGCAACGGCCTGGTGCGGTTCGCGTTCCGGCATCGCGTCGACGACCTGCTCGTCGACGACGGCGCGGTCACCGGAGTCCGTGGCAGTGTGCTGGAACCCACGGAGCTACCCCGCGGGGTCGCCACATCGCGCACCGTGGTGGACGATTTCGAATTCCGGTCCGGCGCGGTCGTGGTCACCACCGGCGGTATCGGTCACAATCACGATCTCATCCGGCGCAACTGGCCGGTCGACCGGCTGGGCCCCGCGCCGCGCACCATGATCTCCGGGGTGCCCGCACATGTGGACGGCCGGATGCTCGGTATCGCCGAATCCGCGGGCGCCGCCCTGGTGAACCGGGACCGCATGTGGCACTACACCGAGGGCATCAACAACTGGGACCCGATCTGGCCCGACCATGCGATCCGCATCATTCCCGGGCCATCGTCGCTGTGGTTCGACGCGAACGGTAAACGACTGCCCGCGCCGTGTTTCCCCGGTTTCGATACCAACACCACGATGAAGGCCATTCTGTCGACCGGCCACGACTATTCGTGGTTCGTACTGACCCAGGCGATCATCGAGAAGGAGTTCGCGCTCTCGGGGTCGGAGCAGAACCCCGATATCACCAGCAAAGACCGGCTCACCACCGTACGCAGCAGGTTCACCAAGGGCGCGCCCGCCCCCGTAGAGGCGTTCAAGGAACACGGCGTCGATTTCGTGGTCGCCGATACCCTCCGCGAACTGGTGGACGGTATGAACGGGATCGCCCGTGGCCCGCAACTCGACTATGCGGATATGGAACGCCAGATCGTCGCACGCGACCGGGAGATCACCAACAAGTTCACCAAAGACGCCCAGATGAGCGCGATCCACAACGCGCGCACCTACTTCGGCGACAAGACCGCCCGCGTCGCGAAACCGCACCGGATCCTCGATCCGGCGGCGGGGCCGCTCATCGCGGTCCGGCTGAATGTCCTCACCCGCAAAACGCTGGGCGGCCTGCAAACCGATCTGGACTCCCGGGTGATGCGCTCCGACGGCACCCCCTTCCCCGGGTTGTACGCCGCGGGTGAGGTCGCCGGGTTCGGCGGCGGCGGCCTGCACGGCTACAATGCGCTGGAAGGGACGTTCCTCGGCGGCTGCATTTTCTCCGGCCGCGCCGCGGGCCGTGCGCTCGCGCGGTCGCTGACAAAATCGTGACCCGGCCGTCACCACGAACCATTTCGGCCCGGGGCCTCTTCGGATCGTCGAGCTGCCGTCAATGCTGCGTGCGCCTCATCGAAGAGTTCCCAGCCGTCGCGCGGACCGGCTGAGCGTCCTGCGGCCGGCCGCGTCGAACGGCCGCGGAGAAACCGCCGTTGGGTGCCCACGTGCCATGAGTACGCGCGGGCGGCGACTGTTCCGCACGGCTACCGCGGCTTCAGTCGCGGGAGAGCAGGCGGCCTGCTTCGGCCGCCAGCGCACCGAGTTGCCGGGCCTGTAGAGCGGTGTCGACGATGGGGCGGCCGGCGCCGATCCGGGTGGACAGGGACAGCGCGGCCACCGCGACACCGCGGCGTCGGACGGGTACTGCTACGCAGCCGATTCCGGTGACCGCTTCCTCGTTGTCCACCGCGACTCCCTGGCGGCTGCGGATCCGGGCCAGTTCCCGGTGCAGTTCCAGCCGGTCACCGATCGTGCGTGCGGTGAGCCGGGGAAGCTGTTCGCGCAGCGATGTTTCCACGACACCGGGGTCCAGGCCGGCCAGTAACGCTTTACCGAGGGCGGTGCTGTGCGCCGGCAACCGCCCGCCGACCCGGGTGGGGACCGTGGCACTGTTGCGGCCACCGGTTTTGTCCAGGTACACCACGTCGCGGCCGTCCAGGACGCCGAGATGTCCCACCGAGGCGGTCCGCTGGCACAGTTCGTGCAGTAGCGGGCCGATCACCGCGCGCAGTTCGTTGTGCCCGGCCGCCAGTCCGCCCAGTTCCAGGGTCCGCAGGCCAAGGCGGTAGCCGCCGGGCGAATGCGCCAGCCAGCGTAAGCGGATCATCTGGTCCAGGATGCGGTGCACCGTGGACCGGGGCAGACCGGTGCGCTCCACCAGGTCTTGCAGCGTGAGTACCGGTGTGGCGGGCGCGAACGCGTCCAGGATCAATGTCATCCGCTCGATCATCGATACCGGTGGAGCCGGCCGGACCGGCTGTTGCCCGCCCTGCCACGCCCCGCCCGGTTCCGGGTCGGCCAGTACCTCGACCGTCAAGACTTACCTCCATCGTGCAGCCCGGCCAGCTTATGCGTAGCGAACCGGACGCTATCGACGATGCCCCGTTCCGGCGGTGTGCAAACCCTCACAGCACATCATCCCGGCATGAACGGCGCGTTGAACACGCTGCACAGCCATCGGCCGTCGACGAGTTCCATCACGGTGGATACCGACAGTTCCCGTGGTGTCTCGGCGGCGCCGGGTTCGGCGTTGAGGGTGGTGAGCTGCACCTGGACCTCGGCGCGGGTATCGCCGGCGCTCATCGTCGCCGTGCAGGTGGCCTTCTCGACCCGGGACCGCTCGGGATCGGCGGAGATCAGGACCCGGGCCATCGGCAGGACGGTTTCGGCCTGGCCCTTCCACTGCCCGGTGGCGCCGGCCTGCACTTGCTGTTCCCAGCCCGCCGGGTCCGCGTAGTCGTACGTGCCGACCAGGGTCGTGTACGCGCAGGCGGCCTGTTCGGCAGCGGCTTTCGCATTCGCGGGCGGTGCCGGTGGGCCGTCCGAGCCAGCGGACCCGGTGCGCCATATACCGGTGAACCAGGCGGCCGTACCGAATACCGCCAGCGCGACCGCGGCGGCGAGCGCTGTCAGTATCCGCCTGCGGCGGCGCGGCGACCGGGCCGGCGGAGGCGGCGCGGACTGCGCGACCGGCGGTACGAGCAGGGGCGCCGGCATGGTGACCGCGGGCTCGGTGAGCGCCCGGTGTGCGGCCAGCGCCAGTTCACCGCAGCTCGCGAACCGCTCGTAGGGGTTCTTTGCCATGGCCTTGGCGATCACGCCGTCGAATCCGCGCGGCACCCGCGGATCGGCCTCCGACGGCCGCGGCACCGGGGCATTGAGATGGGCGTTGATCAGCGCGCCGGTGGTGGTCGCCGGGTACGGTAACCGGCCGGTCAGCAGGTAGTACAGCGTGCAGCCCAGCGAGTACACGTCGGCGCGGCGGTCGATATCGGGCCGCATCTCGAAGTATTCGGGCGCGGCGTAGTGGAAACTCGCGTACAGCTCACCGGTGCGGGTGAGCCCGTCGGAACGGTCGAGTGCCTTGGCGATACCGAAATCGGAGAGGTACACCCGCTGGTGCTCGCCCCAGGCCAGCAGGATGTTCGCGGGTTTCACATCGCGGTGCAGGATCCCGGCGGTATGTGCGTGGTCGAGGGCCCGCGCGGTTTCCTCGGTGATCCGTACCGCGTGGTCGGGCCGGACGGGCCCGTCGCGCAGAACCGCCGCGACATCGGTGCCCTCGATGTACTGCATCGCCATCCAGAGGCGGTTCTGTTCTTCCCCGCGGGCGTAGACGGCGACGATATTCGGGTGGGCGAGCCGCGCCACGGTATCGGCCTCGCGCAGGAACCGGGCCCGGACCTCCCGCCCGTCGCCGGCCGTCGGGTTCAGCAGTTTCAGGGCGACCGGACGCGGTAGGTCGCGGTCGCGGGCCAGATAGACCTGGCCCATACCGCCCGTGCCGAGGAGCCGTTCGATGCGGTAGCCGGCGAATACCGCGCCCGGTTCGAGTGCGCCGTTCACGCCGGCCGCAGACCGGGCCAGCCGTAGGACTGTGGCCCTGGTGCGGGCCCGGCCCGGCCGGTCGCGGGTTCCGCGGGCGCCGCCGGCTCGCGGGACGGCTGTCCGTGTTCGCGCCGGAAGGCCGCCATATCCATCCACCGGATCTGCTGGACCAGTTCCTCGAGCTGCTCGGCGGGCAGGAATCCGGCCTTCGAATACACCAGCAGGCCCTCGCGGAAGCCCATGATCCACGGGTAGCGGTCGACCTGCCCCGCCGCCGCCAGCGCGGGTTCGGCCTCGGCCTCGACCGTGGCGTGCACGATATCGCGATGCGTTTCGGAGGAGGCCTCGTAGACCGGCGCGAAGCGGGTGCACCAACCACACCAGGTAGCCCAGAAATCCACCAGCACAATATGGTTGGTGGCCACGACCGTCTGGAAGTTTTGCTGGGTCAGTGGCGTCGTCGGCATCTGTCGTCCTCCCGGCGGCCCGAGCCGACCGCCCCGCGTGCGTATCACCCCGTCCGGAAATCCTCCCACGAACAGGCACCGGCCGCCGGGCGAAAAGGTACCGCCGGACAGCCGTTGCCGGGCAGCCTACGCGGCGCGAGCAGCGCCGGGACGGCCGGTGCGCGGGCGCGCGAGAGTGCCCCGCCCGGCCGCGCCCCCGGACCCGAACGATAACGTGTTCTCATGAGCGAAGACGAGGCCGGGAACGCACTCCCCAGCGCGGAGCATCACGAAGGCGGATTCCGGCCGATGTCGGAGCTGATGAATCAGATCCGGTCGGTGGACACCAGCCGCGGCGGACCCCATTACGGTGATTTCGTCGAACAGGTCCGGACGCTCATGGACCGGGCGCGGCTGGCGGTACCGCCCGACGATCTGGTGCAGGAAGCGACCGGGATCCTGGAGAAACTCAACGACCGGCTCGGCGCCCACGTGCACGAGGAATGGGACGCGCCCGGCTGGACCCGGTTCGATCTGCCGTCCCGGGGCAATGTGACCCTGCCGCCCTACTGGGTGGATCGCGCGAAACCGGACGGCGTCGAGGCCCGGATCACCTACCGCACCTTCCATCTCGGCGGGAACGCGGCGGCACACGGCGGGTACGTCTCACTGGGTTTCGACGATCTGATGGGGCTGGCCGGTTCCCTGTATTCCGGGTCGGTCACCCGGACGGCCTCGCTCACCGTCGACTACCGGGCGATCACACCGCTGAACAAGGAACTGCAACTACGTGCCTGGGGTGAACGCCGGGAGGGCCGCAAGGTGTGGATCAAGGCCACCCTGCACGACGGTGACCTGCTCTGCGCCGAAGCCCACGGCCTGTTCATCGTGCTGAAACCCGGCCAGCCCTGAAACTCGGCTGCGCAGAGGCAGCCCCACACCTCCGTGGCCAGGTACTCCACCGGTGGACCATCGGAAAACCCGACGATCTGCAGAACAAGCCGAAGGCGTCCACCGGCCGCACGGCACCCGGCAGCCGGGAGGAGGCCGGGGCGATGAACTCGGTCGAGGAGAATGCGGAATACGGCGATGTCGTGACCGATGTCCGGTTGAAGGACCCGCGGTCGCAAGCCGATGACCGGGGCAACCGACCCGTCCGGTACCGCCCTTCCGGCGGGGACCCGCGTCAAGGTGATCCACGACCCCGAGTGGGCGGGTCCGTGGCGTGCGGAGTTCTTCGGGAGCGTCGACTATTCACCCGAACCGCCGGCGCCGGTCACCCTGTCGAGTGCCCGGCCCGGGGAACTGGTGTACTGGGTTCGGTTCGACGAATCCCAGTACGACGCCGACGGCGACGGCCCCCAACCGCAAAACGCAGATCTGGGACCGCTATCTGGTGGCGCAGCAATAACCGCCGGTTTTCGGTGCGCGGCTACTTACGGTTACCGCCCGGATAGTGCTCGGCGAGGTACGGAGCGAACGCTTCGTCGACCTGCTCGGCGGTGAGACCGAAATCGGCCAGTGAGTACTTGTGCGCGGGACGGGCCGCGCCCGAAGTGGATTCGCTGTGCAGGCCGGCCATCCGGGTGCGTGCCGCCTCGGTGAATTCGATCCCGAAGTGGTCATAGACGCGCTCGACGGTGGCGATCGGATCGGTGACGAAATCCTCGTAGTACACATCGCAGAACTGCGCGGCAGGGTACTTCGCGCGATCGGCGAGGAAGGTCCGTGCGCCGCGGGACCACAGCTCCAGCTGCGCCTCCCCCACCACCGGACCGCGGAACTTCTCCGACCAGCCGTCCGTGGCCTGCTCGTTCAGGCTGCACACCGACGCCACGATGGTGCGCGGCTGCCGGTGCATCTGGATGATCAGTGCGTCGGGGTATACGGCGAGCAGGGCGTCGAGCGCGAACAGGTGGCTCGGGTTCTTCAGCACCCACCGGCGATCCGGATCGTTGAGCCCGATCAGCTGCAGATTGCGGCGGTGGCGTTGGTAGGCCGTGGTCCAGTCCTGGTCGCGTAGCCATTCGGAGTAGCGCGGCAGGTAGGCCAGGCATTCGTAGGAGATCGACATCGCCGACTGCCGCAGCAGTTGCCAGCACTCCTCCACCTGGTCGGCCGAGATATGGTGCACGCCCATGAATTCCGGATGCTCCACGTGATGTTTCTCGTAGGCAGCCTGGAGCTGCTGGAACACCGGGTTCTGCTCCCAGGTCTCGCGCGGCGGACGCGGCTGCGGCATCTCGGTCAGCCACATCTCCAGGCCCTGATGGCCGGGGTCGGCGGTGAGCAGGCGGTGCACGGCCGTCGTCCCCGAGCGCGGTAGCCCGGTGACGAAGATCGGGCGTTCGATTCCTACCTCGGCATGCTGCGGATACTGTTTCCAGCCGGCTTCGCTCAGCGCCCGGGCGATGAGGGCGCCGCGCAGGAACGCCCGGTTGACCTTGTTGCCGAACGGGGTGAGTTCGGCGTCGCGTTCGAACGATTCCAGCAGCACCGACAGTCCGGTGCGGTAGTCGTCGGCGCCGAAATCGTCCAGGCCGATCACCTTGGTGGCGGAGGCGTGCAGATCGTCGATCGTGCCGACGTCTTCCCTGCCGATCATTTCTGTTTTCTCCTCAGTGGTGGAATTCGCCGCAGTTCACGTCCAGACAGGTCCCGGTGATCGCCCGGGACATCTCGGAGGCGAAGAAGAGGACGGCATCGGCGATCTCGTCGGGTTCGGGCAGCCGGCGCAGATCGATATCGGCCGCGGTTTCCGTGTAGACCTCGTCGGCCGTGATCCCGCGTTCCTTGGCCAGGTAGTCGAAATACCATTTGAGGGTGTCGGCCCAGATCCAGCCCGGCGCCACCGAATTCACCCGGATACCGCGCGGTCCCAGTTCGGTGGCCAGGCTCTGCGCCAGCGCCAGCAGCGTGGTCTTGGCCATCTTGTACGGGCCGTAGGGTTGCCGGGAGTGCCGCAGGACGGCCGAGTTGATCATCACCACCGACCCGTTGCGTTCGGCGAGCGCCGGCGCGAACAGGCGGGTCAGGCGCAGGGCGGCGAAGACGTTGGTTTCGAAACTGGCGCGCAGATCATCGATCGCCACATCGGCGAGGTCGGCCATGGGCGGCATGGCGAAGGCGTTGTTCACCAGTGCGTCGACCCGCCCGAATTCCTCCTCGGTGGCGCGCACGAGTTCCTGCGCCGCGGCGTCGTCGGTGATATCGGTGGGCACCACCAGTGCGCGACCGCCCAGTTCCTCGATTTCGGCGGCAACCTTACGCAGCCGTTTCTCGGTACGCGAGGCGAGCACCACCTTCGCGCCGGCCTTCGCACTCTGCACCGCGATGGCCTGGCCGAGCCCGGGGCCGATTCCCGAGACGACCACCACTTTGTCCCGCAAGAGCATCAGCCCAGCATCCTTTCCGCCACCGCGGCCTGCCGGGCGGCGATACGCACCTTCCAGTCCTGCGGGGTGATCCGGGCTTCCTGGTAGTAGGGCAGCCGGTCCGGCAGTTCGTCGAAGGACACCAGTTCCACCGTCGGCCCGTCTTCGGGTTTCAGTTCCCGGGACAGGCGCTGCCAGCGGAACTGCAGGTAGGCGCGGTCGTGACCGGTGCGTTCGATCCAGTTGACCAGGCCGGGGTCGCGTTCGCTGATCACCAGCCGGATCATGCCGTCCGGGTCCACCTTCGCCTGGTCGGCGTTGAGGCTGGTCTGATGGTTGATGTAGTCCAGCGACAGGTACCACATGCTTCCGAGCTGGAACCCCTGATAGGGGGCGTCGGATTTCGGCACGGTCAGGATCATGACCTGGTCGTCGGTGAGGTCGTAGTGTCCGACCGAGGAGAACTGCGTGGACAGCCCGCCGGGGGTGCGCCGCGGTTCGGTCATGGTGTTGACCGGCAGGTTCAGATAGAACCACTCGGGGAAGGCGAGGAAGGTTTTCAGCCGGGAGACCAGCATCTTGCCGGCGACTTCGTACCGTTTGGCCATCAGATCGGTGGTGACCGCCGGTGGCGCCGTACCGGCGGTGTCGACCCGGCGGATCCGGACGGTACCGGCCTTCTCGTTCGCCCAGTCGCCGTAGACCTCGCGCACCGCGAGCATGGTCGAATCGGCGGCGAGCTGGATATGGTTGCGGCCGCCGGCGCCGGGTCCCACCGTCAGTTCATAGGTGCCGTCGGCCGCGATATCGATGGAGCGGTCGTCGAAGGCGGTTTCCCCGCCGGGCACCTCGGTCGGCGAGTAATTGCCGTTGAGCACTTGGAAGCTGAGGTCGCGGGTGGTGCCCCGGGTGCCGGTGACCACGTATTCGGCGTCGGGGCGCAGGTTGGCGTGCCAGTAGAGGGTGTCCGGGTTGTCCAGGCCCATCTTCGTGTAGGGACCGGTGGAGGTCACGAAGTACGGGTGGTCCCGCTCGAAGGCCCACGACATCTGGATGGCGGCCCGGATACTTGCACCCAGGTAGTCGTAGCCCTCGGCCAGATCCTGTTCGGTGCGGATATGGGGGGCGCCCTTGATGATTTCCTCGGCGGCGGCGATCGCGTCCGCGAACGGCTGAGTGAGCACGATACTCCCGGTGTTCCATATATGTACCACCCTGGTACATTCTGATGTCAAAGAGATTAGAACCTGTTCTAGGAGTGGTCAATGGCAGCGGGCTCGGCGGAGGTGCGCGAGGTGGGTCGGCGATCCGCACCCACGCTGCGCGTGATCCAGGTGATCGACTACCTCACCGCACGACGGGGCCGCCGGGCCGGACTGTCGGAAATAGCGCGCGACCTGGACCTGGCCAAACCCACCTGCCTGGGCATCCTCACCGAACTCACCGCCGCCGGCTACCTCACCCGCGATCCGCGCACCCGCGACTACGGCCCCGGCCCCGCACTGATCGCCGCGGGCCGGGTCGCCCAGGACAGTTTCGCCATCGCCGGCCTCGCCCACCCGGAACTGGCACGCCTCAGCGCGAAATACGGCACCACCTGCACTGCGTCCGCCGTGGCCGGTGAACGGATCAGCGTCCTGGACAGTGCGGGCCCGGCCATGGTGCGAGTCGGGGCGACCTACCGTTTCGCGCCGCCGGTCGGCCTCATGTACGTGCTGTGGGATACCGACGCCGCCTTCGACGCCTGGCTGGCGACCCCGCCGACGGTCCCGCTGAACCAGGACGAGACCCGGCTGCGCCGCCTCGTCGCGGAGTGCCGGGAGCGCGGCTACCTGGTGGAGAGCATGACCGGCGCGGGCCGGCAGCTGTATTCCATGCTGGCCGGCGTCGGTGGCCACGAAATGCCCGATGAGCTGCGCACCGCCGTCGCGGAACTGGTGACCACACTCGGCGAGCGGGTGTATCTGGGCGCCGATCTGCGGCCGCGGAAGGAGCATCCGGTGAGCCTGCTGGCCGCGCCGACCTACGACGCCGACGGCCGCCAGCAACTGGTGCTCACCATGTACGTGGGCACCTCGATCACCGGCGCCGAGATCGCCCGCCGCGGCGCCGCACTGGTGGCCGCGGCCGATGCGGTCACCGCGGCGGCGGGCGGGCACCGGCCGCAACACCATTGACCGTTCATAGAAACTTGTTCTAGTTTTTAGGCGTGAGCCAGCACACGAAGTCGGCAGCGGGCACCTACGAGCTCTCGCATCAGGCCGCACTCGAGGCCGAATCGGTCCACATCCTGCGGGAGGTGGCCGCAACCTTCGAACGTCCCGTTCTCCTGTTCTCCGGCGGCAAGGATTCGGTGGTGATGCTGCACCTGGCCACCAAGGCGTTCTGGCCGGCACCGGTACCGTTCCCGATCCTGCATATCGATACCGGGCACAACTTCGACGAGGTGATCGCCTACCGCGACGAAGCCGTCACGAAATACGGGTTACGCCTGCTCGTGGGCCGGGTCCAGGACGATATCGACGCCGGACGGGTCACCGAGGACACCGGCCCGCGCGGCAGCCGCAACCGGCTGCAGACCACCACGCTGCTGCGCAGTGTGCGCGAAGGCCGGTTCGACGCCGTATTCGGCGGCGCGCGCCGCGACGAGGAGAAGGCCCGCGCCAAGGAGCGTGTCTTCAGTTTCCGCGACGAATACGGGCAATGGGATCCACGCCGGCAGCGCCCGGAGCTGTGGAATCTCTACAACGGCAAACACCGTCCGGGCGAACATATCCGGGTCTTCCCGCTGTCCAACTGGACCGAGCTGGATATCTGGAGCTATATCGCGGCCGAAGGTATCGAGTTGCCGCCGCTGTACTACGCCCATCGCCGGCCGGTGGTCCAGCGCGACGGGATGCTGCTGGCGCACACCCGGTTCCTGACCCTGCTCGACGGTGAGGAACCGCGGGAGGCGCTGGTGCGGTTCCGCACCGTGGGTGATGCCACCTGCACCGGCTGCGTGGAATCCACCGCGGCCACACCGGCCGAGGTGGTGGCCGAGGTCGCCGCCGCCCGGGTCACCGAACGCGGCGCCACCCGCGCCGACGACCGGATCTCCGAGGCCGGTATGGAAGATCGCAAACGAGAGGGTTACTTCTGATGGGCTCCCTGCTGCGCCTGGCCACGGCGGGCAGTGTCGACGACGGGAAATCGACCCTCATCGGCCGGCTGCTGTTCGATTCCAAAACCTTGTTCACCGATCAGCTCGACGCGGTGGAACGCACCAGCCGCGATCGCGGCGAGGACTATCCGAACCTGGCACTGCTCACCGACGGGTTACGCGCGGAACGGGAACAGGGCATCACCATCGATGTCGCGCACCGCTATTTCGCCACCCCGCGCCGCAAGTTCATCATCGCCGACACTCCGGGACATGTGCAGTACACCCGGAACATGGTGACCGGCGCCTCGACCGCGGATCTGGCGCTGATCCTGGTGGATGCCCGGCACGGCGTGGTGGAACAGACCCGCCGGCACGCCTTCCTGGCCTCGCTGCTCGGTGTACCACATCTGGTGCTGTGCGTGAACAAGATGGATCTGGTGGACTGGTCGGCCGAGCGCTTCACCGAGATCCGGGAGGAATTCGCGGGGTTCGCGTCCCGGCTCGAGATCGCCGACCTGACCTTCATCCCGATGTCGGCCCTGCACGGCGACAACATCGTGCACCGCAGCGCCACCATGGACTGGTACGAGGGCACCCCGCTGCTGCATCATCTCGAAGAGGTGCATATCGCCTCCGACCGCAACCTCATCGACGCCCGGCTGCCGGTGCAGTACGTGATCCGCAGCCATACACCGGATTTCCGCGGATACGCGGGCACCATCGCCAGCGGTGTGTGGTCACCGGGTGACGAGATCACCGTCCTGCCCTCGGGGCTGTCCACTACGGTGACCGGGATCTGGGGACCGGGCGGCGCCCCGCTCACCGAGGCCTTCCCGCCGCAGGCGGTGACGGTCGCGCTGGCCGATCAGCTCGATATCGGCCGCGGGGATATGCTGTGCCGCCCGGCCAACCGGCCGCAGACCAGCCGCGATCTGGACACCATGGTCTGCTGGTTCAGCGAGGACGCCGAACTGCGCCCCGGTGCCTCGTACACATTGCGGCACACCACCCGCAGCGTCGCGGCGGAGATCCGCTCCCTGGACTACCGGCTCGATGTGAACACCCTGCATCGCGACGAGAACGCGAACGCATTGGCACTCAATCAGATCGGTCGCGTGCAGCTGCGGACCCGGCAGGCGCTGCAGTTCGACCCGTATCGCCGTAACCGCACCACCGGCAGCTTCCTGCTGATCGACGACACCACCGGCGATACCGTCGGCGCCGGAATGATCACCGGGCCCAGCCTGCCCGCGTCCCGGGTGGTGTGGCATTCGAGCGCGGTCGGTCGTGCGGAACGGCCCACCCGCGGCCGCACGGTCTGGCTCACCGGACTGTCCGGTTCCGGGAAATCATCGGTGGCGGTGGAGCTCGAACGCCGCCTCGTCGCGGCGGGGCGGCCGGCGTTTCTGCTCGACGGCGACAATCTGCGGCACGGTCTCAATTCCGATCTGGGTTTCTCGGCCGCGGACCGGACCGAGAACATCCGCCGCGTGGGTGAGGTCGCGCGGCTGTTCGCCGAATCGGGGACGGTCGCCATCGTCTCGCTCATCAGCCCCTACCGAACCGACCGCGAAAGGGCCCGGGCGGTTCACAATGCTGCCGGTATCCCGTTCCTGGAGATCTTCGTGGACACCCCGCTGGACATCTGCGAGGCCCGCGACCCCAAAGGCCTGTACGCCAAGGCCAGGACCGGGGAAATCCGCGGGTTCACCGGTATCGACGATCCCTATGAACCGCCCGCGACCCCAGCACTGGTGCTGCGGCCGGAGGACGGCGACCCCGCCGCGATGGCCGACGCGATCCTGGCATTGCTTTCCAGGGACGACGACGCCTGATACGGACAGTATCCCGGGCGGGCCCGGGTGGGTGCGGGTGATACTGGATTCGGGCGAGCGGCGCGGGCCCGGTTCGCGACCACGCCACCCGGCCACATTTGATACTCTGACCGCAACTTGTACCGAAAGGGTGGTTATGCGGTCTACTCTGCTGTCCCGGCGTGACCTGGAGTTCCTGCTCTACGAATGGCTCGATGTCGAGAGCCTCACCCGGCGGCCCCGGTATGCCGAGCATTCGAGGGAGACCTTCGATGCCGTCCTCGACCTGAGCGAGCAGCTGGCCACCAAATATTTCGCCACCCACAACAAGCTGAACGACACCCGCGAACCCACCTTCGACGGGGACAAGGTCACCCTCATCCCCGAGGTCGGGCAGGCGCTGGCCGCGTTCGCCGAGGCCGGGATGGTCGGGGCGAGCATGGACGCCGAACTGGGCGGTGCGCAGCTCCCCGCCGCGGTCGCCCAGGCGGGTTTCGCCTGGTTCCACGCCGCCAACCCGGGCACCAGCGCCTATCCCCTGCTGACCATCGGCAATGCCAACCTGCTCGCCGCGCACGCCGCCCCCGGCCTGGTGCGGCGGTTCGTACCGCCGATGCTCGAGGGACGTTTCTTCGGCACGATGTGCCTGTCGGAACCACAGGCCGGGTCCTCGCTCGCGGATATCGTCACCCGCGCCGAACCCGGTGACGACGGCACCTACCGCTTGTTCGGCACCAAGATGTGGATCTCGGGCGGCGATCACGAACTCGGCGACAATATCGTGCATCTGGTGCTGGCGAAGATCCCGGGCGGCCCGGCGGGCACCAAGGGAATTTCGCTGTTCGTGGTACCGCGGTTCCTGGTGCACGAGGACGGTTCGCTCGGGGAACGCAACGATGTGGCATTGGCCGGGCTCAACCACAAGATGGGTTTCCGCGGCACGGTCAACACGGTCCTCAACTTCGGCGAGGGCCGCTGGACACCGCAGGGGGCCGCGGGCGCGATCGGCTATCTGGTGGGCGAACCGCACCAGGGCCTGAAATACATGTTCCATATGATGAACGAGGCGCGCAGCGGGGTGGGGCTGGTAGCCGCCGCCCTCGGCTACACCGGCTATCTCGAATCCCTCGACTACGCCCGCACCCGCCCCCAGGGCCGCACCAAAGGCGCCGCCGATCCGGCCGCCCCGCAGCGCCCGATCATCGAGCACGCCGATGTGAAACGGATGCTGCTGGCGCAGAAGAGTTACGCCGAGGGCGGGCTGGCCCTGGTGCTGTACTGCGCCCGCCTCATCGACGAACAGCACACCGCCGAATCCGGCGAGGAACGCCGCGCCCGCACACTGCTGCTGGATATCCTCACCCCGATCGCCAAGAGCTGGCCCTCGCAGTGGTGCCTGACCGCCAACGACCTCGCCATCCAGGTTCTCGGCGGATACGGCTACACCCGCGAATACAACGTCGAACAGCACTATCGCGATAACCGCCTCAACCCCATCCACGAGGGCACGCACGGTATCCAGGGCCTGGATCTGCTGGGCCGCAAGGTCACCCAGCAGGGCGGGGCGAGCCTGCACGAACTCGACGGCCGCATCCGGGCCACCCTCGCGGCCGCCCGGGAACTCGGCGGTGAGCCCGCCGAACTCGCCGACCGGCTGGACACATCCTGGTCCCGCCTGATCGCGGTCACCGGCAGCCTGTTCGCCACCGGGGATATCGAGGTCGCACTGGCCAACAGTTCCGTCTATCTGGAGGCCTTCGGCCACCACGTAGTCGCGTGGATCTGGCTGGATCAGATGCGCGCCGCCCACGGCCGCACCGGCGATTTCTACGACGGTAAACGGCACGCGGCCCGCTATTTCTTCCGCCACGAACTCCCCCGCACCGGACCCCAGCTGGATCTGCTGGCCGAGCTGGACACCACCACCGTCGATATGGCCGAGAACTGGTTCTGACAAAACCGGGCGACAGGTGCCTCCGGGTGCCGATAGGTTCGGTGGGATGACCTGGATCGCACCTGCAATCGACCGGATCGAGACCGAACCCACCGGCCCGGAACGACCGATGCTGCAGTCCTGGCTGGACTTCCACCGGCAGACCCTGCTCGGTAAATGCTCCGGCCTCGGTACCGCGCAGCTGAAACAATGCGCGGTAGCGCCTTCGGCGCTGTCGTTGCACGGTTTGGTGCGCCATATGTCCGAGGTGGAGCGCGGCTGGTTACGAATTACCGCGGCCGGACAGCGGCTCGCGTACCTCTACTGCGCCGATACGGACCCGAACGGCGACTTCGACAATATCGGTACGGCCGACCCCGCCGCCGATTTCGCCGTGTACCGGCGGGAGACCGAGCTGGCCGACGCCGCGGTGGCCGAACTCCCGCTCGACCACCGCTGCCGTCATCCCGCCGGTACCGAGTACAGCCTCCGCTGGGTGTACCTGCACCTCATCGAGGAGTACGCCCGGCACAACGGTCACGCGGATCTGCTGCGCGAGCAGATCGACGGCCGCACCGGGGACTGACCGCGGACGACCGGGCTACCCGCGCCACCACGACGACCGGATCCCGTACCGGCTCACCCGGGGTCGGCGATCCCGGCCGCCCGGACCGCCGCCGCCACCGCGGCCGCGGCCGCCGAATCGGCTCGGGCACACGACCATCCGATCCTGCCTGCCCGCCGATACTCGAGGTAGGCGATCGCGTGTCCGGCGACAGGATGCCCGGACAGGCTCAGCACCTCGATCGGACGGCCCGCCTGCCCGAGTGCCGACACCACCGCGGAGACCTGGTCGTTCTCCTCATGAGTACTCCGGTGTGGCCGGCCGTCGACCACGAGCCCCACGGTGATCACCGGGGAATCCTCGGGACCGGCCACGCGCAGGCCCTTCAGCCGGACCTCCGGCGGTTCCGGCGTATCCAGATAGATCGCATCGAACAGCGCACGCAGTTCGGCCGCGCTCACCTCCGCCCCGGAACCGTCGGTATGCTGCTGTACCTGCCGCGCGAAATCGATCTGCAACCGCCGGGGCAGGTCCAAACCGTGTTCGACGTCGAGCAGATAGGCGATTCCGCCCTTTCCGGACTGCGAGTTCACCCGGACCACAGCGTCGTAACCGCGCCCGATATCGGCCGGATCGATCGGCAGGTACGGCACCCGCCATTCGATCTCGCGTTCGGGGCGAGCCGTGCGCGCGGCCCGCTCCCGATGCTCGGCGAACCCCTTCTTGATGGCATCCTGGTGGGTACCGGAGAAGGCCGTATGCACCAGATCCCCGACATAGGGATGCCGCGGGTGGACCGGCAGTCGAGTGCAGTATTCGACAGTGCGCCGGATCTCGTCGATATCGGAGAAATCGATCATCGGATCCACACCCTGGGCATGCAGATTCAAGGCCAGCGTGGCGATATCGACATTGCCGGTGCGTTCACCGTTGCCGAATACACAGCCCTCCACCCGTTGCGCACCGGCCAGTACCGCGAGTTCGGCGCAGGCCACCCCGGTTCCGCGGTCGTTGTGCGGATGCACCGACAGCACGACGCTGTCGCGGCGGGCAAGATTGCGATGCATGTATTCGATCTGGTCGGCGTACACATTCGGAGTCGCGATCTCCACCGTGGCCGGCAGGTTCAGGGTGACCGGGCGCTGCGGGCTCGCCTGCCACAGGTCCGTGACGCTGTCACAGATATCCAGGACGTAGCCGGGTTCGGTCTGGTTGAACACCTCCGGGGAGAACTGGAAACGTACCCGGGGCAGATCGCCGGCGAGTTCGAGCACATCGCGGGCGCCTGCCAGTATCAGGTCGTGAACTTCGCGGGAGTCCTTACCCAGCACGGTATCCCGCCAGACCGGCGCCGTCGCGGTGTACAGGTGGATCACCACCTCGTTGGCGAGTCCGCGGACCGATTCCACCGTGCGGGCGATCAGGTCCCGCCGCGCGGGAGTGAAGACCACCACGGTGACGTCCGGCGGCGCGATACCGGTATCGGCCAGTACCCGCACGAAATCGAAATCGGCCTGGGAGGCCGACGGATAGCCGACCTCGATCTCCTTGTACCCCATGGCGACGAGGAGTGTGAAGAACCGGCGTTTGCGGTCGGGGTCCATCGGTTCGGCCAGGGCCTGGTTACCGTCGCGCAGATCCACCGGAACCCACAGCGGGGCCTGCCGGATCCGGGCGCTCGGCCAGCGCCGCTCCTGTTCGGGAACCTGTACCCGATCGTGGATATCGCGGTACCGGTGCGACGGCATCTGCGAGCGCCGCTGCCGGAACCAGTCCGGCGCGGTCTCCGGGATCGCGCCGGCGGGAGTGTCGATGGTCGGGTATGTCTGCGTGGTCATCGGGATTCGCCCGAGCCTTCCTGTTCGTTCGGCCGCACATAAACGGTGATCGGCCGACGACAAGACCCCACGGCGGGGTGGCCGATCGTTCAGGCCCCGCCGTGGCGGCCGAGGAGAAGCTGCTGCGACATATGGCAGACTGTACACAACTCCTCAGACAAGTAGCGAGGTTCGGATGGTTACCCAGGTGCGACGCCACCCCTTGGCCGAGCAGGCGGCCGATCTACTGCTCGCGCGTATCCGCGCCGGCGAATGGCCGCTCGGGCATAAGCTGCCCGGCGAGACGACACTCGCCGCGCAGCTCGGGGTGGGCCGTTCGACACTGCGCGAGGCCGTACGCGTCCTCGCCGGCAAAGGCGTCCTCGCCAGCCGGCAGGGTGCGGGCGTCTTCGTGACGTCGCTCGATATCCCCGAGGACTGGGATATCGTGCTGCGCCGAGCCACCATCGCCGCGGTTCTCGAGGCCCGGATCGCCATCGAGGCCGAGGCCGCCGCGCTGGCCGCCGGGCGGCGCACACCGGCCGATCTGCGGGCCATCCGGCGGGCGCTGTCGGTACGAGCCACCGAGGGCCGCACGATCGCCGAGCTGGTCGATGCCGATACGGCGTTCCACCGCGCCGTGATCGTCGCCGCCCACAACGACATCCTGACCCAGCTCTTCGACACCTTCCTCCCCCGTTCCAGAGCCGCGATGATCGATATGCTGCAGCTGCGCCCGATGCCGGCCCCGGACGAGGATCACGCCGCCCACGAACGGCTCGCCGAAGCGATCGCCGCCCGCGATCCCGCGGCCGCGGCCACGTACAGCCGCGCTCACCTACAGACCATCAAGGAGATTTTCGCGTGAGCACCACCGTTCTGGAGCTGACCGACGTCACCTTCCGGCGCGACGGCAATCCGATCATCGACGGTATTTCGCTGAGCGTCCGCGCGGGTGAGCACTGGGCACTGCTCGGCCCGAACGGGGCAGGTAAGAGCACATTGCTGGGCTTCTGCGGTGCGCTCACCCATCCCACCAGCGGCACGGTTCGTGTCCTCGGGGAACGACTGGGGCGGGTGGAGCTGCAGAAACTGCGGCGCTCCATCGGGCATGTGAATCCGCGTCATCCGCTGCGGTCGCCGCTGACGGTGCGCGAAGTGGTCCTCACCGGGCTCACCGGTACGGTCGACACCCCGATGCGCTGGACGCCGGATCGAGCGGAAATCGGTGCCGCGACCGATGCGCTCGACGCGGTAGGGATGGCCGCCAAGGCCGAACGTGCCTGGCCTGCGCTCTCCCAGGGCGAACGTGGCCGGACCCTCATCGCCCGTGCATTGATCACCGCCCCGCGGCTGCTACTGCTCGACGAACCGACGACCGGCCTCGATGTGGCTGCGCGGGAACAACTGCTGCACACCATCGACACCCTCGACCGGACATTGCCCGATCTCGCGTCCGTCCTGGTGACCCATCACCTGGAGGAACTGCCGACGAGCACGTCTCATGCACTGTTGATCACCGAGGGGCGTACGGTCGCCGCGGGTGCGGCCGACGAAACCATCACCACGGCAAACATTTCCGAGGCATTCGATCATCCCGTCCTGGTCGGCCGTCAGGGCGGCCGCTGGTCCGCCCGATCCCCGCTGACCCAGCCGGTGGCCTGAGCCCTACACTCGGAGCTCGGGCGCTCGCCGGAATTCCCCCTTTAGATACACGAGACATTGTGTGTATCGTAACGGGCGTGACCACAGCCAGCCGCACTTCCCGACCCCCCGGCCGTCCCGCCTCGGCCACTCGCGAAGAAGTCGTCGCCCTGGCCCGGCAGGCCTTTCTGGCGGGAGAACGGGTCGACGTCCAGGCGATCGCGGCCCAGCTCAAATTGAGCCGCGCCTCGATCTACCGCTGGTTCGGCTCTCGCGACGGCGTCCTGGGCGCGGTCCTTTCCGGGGAATTCGAATCGCTCATCGAACGTGCGGACGCCCGGCGTAAAGATACGGGCGCCCGGCGCATCCTGGCGGTGCTCGACCGGGTCAACCGCTGGATGGCCGGTAACGAGCCGTTCCGGCGCTATTTCGAGAACGAACCCCTGGCCGGGCTGCGCATCCTGACCTCCAGCGACGGCCCGGTCCAGCCGCGTGTGCTGACCGCGGTGGAAAAGCTCATCACCCGCGCCGAGGAACAGGACGGCTACGCACCGCAACTGGAACGCCCGCTGCTCGCCTACTCCCTGGTGCGTCTGGGTGAGGCATTCCTCTACCACGACAACGTGACCGGTCTCCGTGGCGATGTCGACCGCTTGCACCAGGTGCAGGCCGCGCTGCTGGGCATCGATCTGCCGCGAGACTAGGCCACCGGCGCCATGAGTAGCGGCAGCATCCACCCGCGAACGGAAGCCGCGGGGGTTGTGCTCGCCGCCGGTGCCGGCCGCCGGTTCGGCCGGCCGAAGGCCGAGGTGCTGTTCGAGGGCGAACGGCTGGTGGACCGCGCCGTCAGGCTGCTGCGCGACGGTGGTTGCACGCGGGTGGTCGTGGTGTCGGGTGCGGTGGCACTGCGAGTCGATAATGCCACGGTGGTGCACAACCTCGACTGGGCCGACGGTATGGGGTCGTCACTGGTGACGGGTTTGCGCGCAGTCCACGAGAGCGCGGCGGTGGTGGTGCCGGTCGATATGCCGTGGCTGGGGCCCGATGCCGTACGCAGGCTGCTCGGCAGCGGGGCACGCCTGGCCGTGGCGACATACGGCGACCGCTCCGGGCACCCGGTGCTCCTGGGGTCGGAATACTTCCCGGCGGTGGCGGCGACCGCGGTCGGCGATATCGGCGCACGCACCTTCCTGGCCGCCAACCGCGAGCTGGTTCAGTATGTCCCGTGCGACGACACCGGCTCACCCGACGATGCCGACACCCCGCAGGACCTGATCCGCTGATCCGCGGATCGATCCGCCGCAACCTCCGCATGGATCGGCCTGGTGGTGGCCGACAGCGACCGCGCCGAACCGCCGTGCCGGTGCGCGACGATCTCCGCGCCGATCGCGACCGCCGTCTCCTCCGGGGTGCGGCCCCCCAATTCGAGCCCGATCGGGGAATGCAGCCGGGCGAGTTCGGCCGCGGTGACACCGGCCTCGCGCAGCCGGGCGCGGCGCTCGGTATCGGCCCGGCGCGACCCCATCGCGCCCACATAGGCGACCGGCAGCCGGAGCGCTTCGACCAGCACCGGGATATCGAATTTCGGGTCGTGGGTGAGCACGCACACCACGGTCCGCGGATCCACCTCGGTGGTGCGCAGATAGCGGTCCGGCCACTCGGTGACCACGGCGTCGGCATCCGGATACCCGGCCCGATCGGCGAAAACCGGCCGGGCGTCGCAGATCGTGACGTGATATCCCAGCAGCCGCCCCATCCGGGCGAGCGCGCCGGCGAACACATTCGCGCCGAAGACGATCATCCGCGGTGGTGCGGCAAAGGATTCGACGAACAGCTCCCGGGCCGAGGCCCCGCATCCGATCGCCCGAATTCCGCGGGCACCCTGGAGCACCATGGCGCGGGCGAGGGCGACCGTCGAATCCGCCGGCCGGCCCGCCGAGCCGATCGCCGAATCCGCGGTGACGGCCACCATCTCACCGGTGGCGAGATCGCGGACCAGCGCGGCGGCACCGGGTGCGGTCAATGCCGCGTCCAGGACCGGCCGCTCGGCCGCGGTGACCCGCTGGACGAACACCTCGAGCTCACCGCCGCAGGTGAGGCCGACAGCGAACGCGTCGGAATCGCTGTACCCGAAGCTCTGCCGGGCAGGCACTCCCGAGGCGAGCACCGTGGTGCACAGGTCGTAGACGGCACCCTCGACGCATCCACCGGACAGACTTCCCCGGACCGCACCGGCGGCGTCCACCGCCATACTCGCCCCTAGCGGCAGTGGTGCGCTTCCGCGGATATCCACCACCGTCGCCACGGCGTACTCGACCCCCTCGGCATGCCACCCGGCAAGCTGCGCGGCCAACTCGCGCATACGCCACCTCCTCGCCGCAGCGGTAGCCGGAAACCTCGGACCACATGCGAGAATAGCACTTTCCTAAATCGACATTGCAATTCTTACATCCGGCATATCCTGTATTGACAGTGCGGAGAGGCCGATGCTAAACAGGTGCTCAGCACCGGTGTGCCGAACCGGCCGAATCGGGCACCGCACAGCGGTCCCCGGCGTCCGCACGCCGGTGCCCGCGATATCCCGCGAACGGAGGAACGCACCGGATGGGTCGAACCAGGCTGCTGTTCCGCAGCGCCACACCCCCTACCCCGACGCGACGGAGCCGATCATGAGCACAACCGAGAAAACGACGGCCGTCGGCGCACGCGTTCCGCGGATCGAGGATCTGCGCCTGCTCACCGGCGCCGGCACCTTCGTCGACGACATCACCCGGCCCGGTATGGTCCACGCCTGTTTCGTGCGCAGCCCGCTGCCCAGGGCCCGGATCACGGCGATCGACACCACCGAGGCCGCCGCGCTGGACGGTGTCGTGGCCGTCTACACGGCCGCCGAACTCAACCCGCTGGTCACCGAGATCTCCTACGCCCTGGACACTCCGGGCTTCCCCGAGGTGTCTCGGCCGCCACTGGCCGAGGACGAGGTGCGTTTCGTCGGCGACCCGGTGGTCATGGTGGTGGCCGCCGACCGCTATATCGCCGAGGACGCCGCCGAACTCGTGATTGTCGACTACGACCCACTCGAGCCCGTGGTCGACTACGAAACCGCCGGTTCCGCCACCGAACTCGTCCACGCCGGACATCCGGGCAACTCCGCGGGCGGTCTGGCCGGGCGGACCCCCGCCGATCTCGCCCCGGTCTTCGACGCGGCCCCGCATGTGGTGCGCCAGACCGTGCACCAGCAGGCCTACGCACCGGTCCCGCTGGAAACGCGCGGCATCGTCGCGGAATGGACCGCGCCCACCGGGGAGATGACCCTCTGGACCTCCACCCAGTCGCCGCACGAAGTACGCGGCTTCTGTTCCCGGCTGCTCGGTGTCGACGAGCACCGGGTCCGGGTGATCGTGCGCGATACCGGTGGCGGATTCGGCCAGAAAGTGGCCCCGCAGCGGGAGGACACCTGCGTGATGCTGGCCGCCCGCACCCTGCGCCACGCCGTGAAATGGATCGAGGACCGCCAGGAGAACCTGATGTCCGCCGGGGCCGCCCGCCACGAACACGGCGAGGTCGCCATGGCCTTCGACGACGACGGCCGCATCCTGGCCGCCACCATCGAGCATGTGCAGAACGTCGGCGCCTACCCGATCCCCTCGCCGCTCACCTCCTCGATCGCCGTCGGGATGCTGTTCCCCGGCCCGTATCGGGTACCGGAAGCCGGATTCAGCACCGCCTCGTACTACTCGAACACCGTGGGCCGGGTCGCCTACCGCGGCCCGTGGCAGTTCGAATCGGTCTCCCGCGAACTGCTGCTGGATACCGCTGCCCGCCGGCTCGGCCTCGATCCCGTGGAGCTGCGACGGCGGAATATGCTCAGCCACAAGGAGATGCCGGTCGCCAACCCGAACGGTATGCCCTACTCCGACGCCTCGCCGCTGGAAACCTTCGAACAAGCGCTGCAGATCCTCGATTACGACGCCTTCCGCGCCGAACAGGCCCGGGCCCGCACCGAAGGACGCTACCTGGGCGTCGGAACCTGCACCTATGTGGAACCGACCACCGGCAGCACCCCGTTCCTGAGCACCGAGGGTGCGACCATCCGGATCTCGGCCACCGGCAAGGTGAACGTCTACCTCTCGGGCGGGTCGGCGGGTAACAGCCTGGAGACCACCGCGATCCAGCTCACCGCCGACGCGCTCGGCGTGGATATCGGCGATGTGCAGACCGTCCAGGGCGATACCGCCGTGGCGCCGCAGGGTGGCGGCACCAACGGCAGCCGGTCCGGTTCCATGGCCGCCGGCGCCATCGCGCAGACGGCGGCAATACTGCGCGAACGAATTATCGCCATCGCGGCACATCAGCTCGGCGCCGCGGTCGAGGATGTGGAGTTCGCGCACGGCCGCGCGGGGGTCGCGGGAACCGAGAAATCGCTGTCGCTGGCCGAGATCGCACAGATCGCCTACTTCCAGACCGAACTCCTCCCGGCGGGGGTCGTCCCCGGGCTCGAGGCCACCGGGCGGCACCGCGCCGATCAGATGATGATCTGGGCCAACGCCACCCACGTCTGCACCTGTGAGGTCGATATCGACACCGGGGCGGTGAAATTGCTGCGGTTCGTCGTCAGCGAGGATGTCGGGCCGATGATCAATCCGAATGTGGTGGAAGGCCAGATCTACGGCGGCACCGTGCAGGGTATCGGCGGCGCGCTATACGAACATCTGGCCTACGACGACGACGGGAACCCGGTCGCCACCACCTTCCTGGACTATCTGCTGCCCACCGCGGCCGAGGTTCCGGTGATCGAGCTCGGCCATGTCGAAACCCCGAGCTCCGGGCCGGGCGGGTTCAAAGGTGTCGGCGAGGGTGGCGCCATCGGCTCGACCCCCGCGGTGCTCAATGCCGTCGCCGACGCGCTGGCGCCGTTCGGAGTGCAGATCGACCGGCTTCCCCTCTCCCCGGCCCGGATCGTGGCCATGATCGACGAAGCCCGCGCGAACGGGAACACGGAGGTGACAGCATGAAACCCGCGGCCTTCGACTACCACGCCCCCACCACCGCGGCCGAGGCAGTGGCCCTGCTGGCGGATCTCGGCGACGATGCCAAGATCATCGCCGGCGGGCAGAGCCTGGTGCCGATGCTGGCGCTGCGGCTCGCTGTTTTCGACCATCTGGTCGACCTGCGCCGCCTGGACGAACTCCGGGGTATCGAAACCCGCGACGATTCGGTGTGGATCGGCGCCGGCACCACACACGCCGCGGTGGGCCGGTCCGCGGAGGTCCGCCGCGATCTACCACTACTGCACCGGGCGACCCCGCTGATCGGCCACTTCCAGATCCGCAATCGCGGCACCCTCGGCGGTGCGATCGCCCACGCCGACGCCGCCGGCGAATATCCGGTGGTGGCATCGACACTCGACGCGCGGATGCACACCCTGTCCCCGCGCGGCACCCGCGATATCGCGGCGGCGGACTACTTCACCGGAATGTGGAGCACCGCCATGGAACCCGACGAACTGCTCACCGGGATCACCTTCCCGGTGTGGCGGGGACGCACCGGCTTCGCGATCGAGGAATTCGCCCGGCGAGCCGGCGATTTCGCCATGGCCGGCGCGGCGATCGCGGTCCGGCTGGATGCGGACTCGCGGATCGAGCAGGTCGCGGTGGGACTGTTCGGCCTGGCCCCGACCCCGTTGCGGGCCACCGCCACCGAATCCGAGGTACTCGGGCGACCCGCGGCCGAGATCGATCCGGCGGAGGTCGGGCGGTCGGCCACCGCGGCACTGAACGCTGTACCCGCCGATATCCACGGATCTGCCGGCTACCGGCGCCGGATCGGGGCGGTCATGGTCGCGCGGGCCTGGACCCGCGCGGTAGAGGAGGCGAGCAATGACTGATATCGAGATCTCGGTCGTGGTCAACGGGACCCGGCGCCGGGACCGGATCCCGCCCCGGCGCACCCTGGCCGACTACCTGCGCGAAACCTGCGGACTCACCGGAACCCACCTCGGCTGCGAGCACGGTGTCTGCGGCGCTTGTTCGGTCCTGCTCGACGGGGCGGCAGTCCGCGCCTGCCTGGTTTTCGCGGTCCAGGCCGACGGCGCCGAAGTGACCACGGTCGAAGGCCTGGCCGAACCGGACGGCCGGCTCTCCCCGGTGCAGCAGGCGTTCCGCGACCACCACGGCCTGCAATGCGGTTTCTGCACACCCGGATTCGTCGTCTCCGCCACCGCCTTCCTCGCGGAGAACCCCGACCCCGACGACGAGGAGATCCGCGAGGCACTATCCGGCAACATCTGCCGGTGCACCGGCTACCAGGGCATCATCCGGGCCGTCCGGGACGCCGCCACCACGATCGACGCCGAAACCCCCGCGACCCCGCAGGCCTGAACCGGCCCACCGAAGCCAAGGACCGCGTATGAAACTCGAGAACACTTTCCGGATCCCCGTTCCCGCCGACGACGCCTGGCCCGTTCTGCTCGACCTCGAGCGGCTCGCGCCCTGTGTTCCGGGTGCCACCCTCACCTCCCGGGACGGCGACGATTTCCACGGCAAGATCAAGGTGAAACTCGGGCCGGTGGGACTCACCTACAACGGCGTCATCAAGATCCTGTCCCAGGACGCGGACGCCAAAATCGCGGTCCTGGAGGGTGGCGGCCGCGAAACCCGCGGTAACGGCACCGCGAAAGCGGTGATCACCTGCCGGCTGGTCGAATCGGACGGGGTCACCGATGTTTTCGTCGATACCGATCTGGCGATCACCGGTAAACCGGCCCAGTTCGGCCGGGGCGCCCTGGCCGATGTGGCAGGCACGCTGATCGGCACGTTCGCCGACAACCTCGCCGCGGAGATCACCTCGTCGGCGGGCGAGGGCACCGACGAGGTAGTCGAGGTGGCAAGCAACTCCACCCCCACCGACGCCACCGGGCAGGCCGGCGCTGCGCCCACCCAGGCCGCCGGCGCCGAGGCCGGCGGGGCCGAGGCCGGCGGGGCCACCGGATCCACACGTGCCCCCGGCACCGGGTCCGCTTCTGCCGGGTCGGCAGCCTCGCCCCGATCGGGCGGGCCCACCCCTGTCGCCGCGCGACCTGCCGCCGAGCCCATCGATCTGATGGCGGCCGCCGGCTTGTCCGCCAACCGCCAACTCCTGCTCGCGTTGGGTGCGGCAGCGTTGGTGATCCTGTTCCTGCTGTCCCGGAATCGCCGGGAGAGCTGCGAGTAGACGCGCCCGCACAGTCCACACCGGACACCTTCACCCGGCCCGTACGATAATCCGCACCGACCCGGCGATACGGGTCTCCGTGGGCCGGCGAGGCGACCGAGAGCAGCGCGAGGCCTTCCGGTACTGATGCCGATCTCTTCGCCTTCGCCCGCATCGCTGCCCGTCTTCGGGGGCCAGAGGTGGCGCTGGATCCGCAACTGCAGTGGACCCCGTGCGCACCAGACACCCCTGCCCGGACGGGCACTTCGCGGTCCGGACAGGAATACTTCGCGGTCCGGCGCCCGGCCGTGCGCCGCCGCGGACCCACACGGGAATCATCCTTCGCTTGCCTGTCTCCAGCATCGGCCCAGGCAAGCGACCGGCGCCCCCGAGGCTCGGCGCGGTCCACACACGGACAGGTGGAGGCACCCCGGACGTCCGGCGCACCCGACCGATCTCGCCCCGGAGTGCCGCCTCTGTACTGGTTCGCGGCCCGGGGAGCCGATGCATCGATGTACGTTTGTCCATGGACAAACGTACACATATGGAGGGACCGGTCATGGCGCTGGTAATGCTCGGGCTGGCGATCGTCGCCGAAATCGTGGGAACCAGCCTGCTCAAGGCCACCGAGGGATTCACCAGGCTCTGGCCGACCGTGGCGTCGCTGGCCGCGTACACCGTCGCCTTCGTTCTCCTGGCCCAGGCCATCGCGCGCGGAATGCAGGTCGGTTTCGCCTATGCGGTGTGGTCGGGCCTGGGCACGACCTTGATCGTCATCGTCGGCGCATTGTTCCTGGGCGAATCGCTCGGCCCTGCCAAAATCGCCGGGGTGGCGCTGGTGGTCGCGGGCGTGGTCACCCTCAACCTGGCGGGCGCGCATTGACACCCCGGGATCCGCATCGGCGCCGCCGCATACTCGACGCCACCCGCGCACTGATCCCCCGCCACGGAATCGCGGGAATCACCCATCGCCTGGTGGCGGCCGAAGCCGGAGTGCCGGTCGGCTCGACAACCTACTACTTCGCCGACCTGGCCGATCTCACCGAGGCAGCGCTGGCCGAAACCGCCGTGGCCACCCGCGACGCCCTGGCTGCGTGGGCCGAGCAACTGGCCGGTGGCGCCGACCTCCCCGCAACCCTGTCCGCGCTCACCGCGGGTTGTCTCGACCACCCCGAGCAGATACTCACCGTGAACGAGCTCTATCTCGCCGCGACCCGCCATCCCGAACTACGCCCGCTGGCCCAGGTCTGGTTCGACGGACTTGTCGATATCCTCGCCCCGCATATCGGCCCCACCGCGGCCCGGGCGACCGCGATATATCTCGACGGCGTGCTGCTGCATGCCCTGTCCAGCGATTCCCCGGTCGACACGACCGCGCTCACCGCACCCCTGGCTGCCCTCGCCGCCCTCGGAGACAAGCCGTCAGCCGGCTGACCGGGACACAGCGCCCGTGCGGCCCGGAGACCACGAACACCGTCCCCAGCCCGCCACATATCGATACCACCGGCCGGCCGTTCCCGAGGACGACACCAACCGGCCTCGAGCTGCCCCGCCCGGATCCGAGCGGCGGTCCGCAGCGGACAGCAGGGCCGGCCGGCGATTCGGCACCGCCGAGGGACCTGCGACGGCCCCGGGAAGACGGGAAGGTGACCCGGCCGCGCGGAACACGGCCGGGCCACCTCACCCGGTCAGCCTTCCAGGATCGCCTGCATCTCCCCGATTTCGGCCTGCTGGGCGTCGATGATCTGCTGGGCCATGGTCTTGGCCTGCGGGTCACTGCCCTCGGCCAGCTCGGTCTGCGCCATCTGGACCGCACCTTCGTGGTGGTCGATCATCATTTCCAGCCACATCCGGTCGAATTCGGCGCCCTGCGCCGCCTCGAGTTCGGCCATCTGCTCATCGGTCATCATGCCCGGCATACCGTCGTGATGGCCGCCGGAATGGCCGGTGCCCTCGGGTACCGGGGCGCCCCACGCCTCCAGCCACCCCGTCATCGCGGTGATCTCGGGATCCTGCGCCTGCTGGATGCGGGCGGCCAGGTCGATCACTCGGGGGTCGGTCGAATGCGTAGGAACCAGCGCCGCCATCTCCACGGCTTGCCGATGGTGCGGGATCATCTCCTGCGCGAAACGGATATCGGCCTCGTTGTGCTCGCCTTCCGCCGGCGCGGTACCGGACGGGCTCGCGGCCGCCGATGTCGTCATCGCACCGGTCGTCGCCGGTGTGCCGGATTCGCCGCCGTCGTCACCGCAGGCGGTGAGTACCGCGGCGGAGGCGAGGAGGGCGATTGCGGAGGCGGTCAGCTTTCTGTTCATGAGTTGGGTTCTCCCTGAGTGTCGGTTGTCGTGACTGACGCAACAGCGCCGCGACCCGGATCACCGGGTCCGGCGGGCGTCCGTCACAGCCGCAACACACCCAGAGAAGCCAAACGTCGAGCCAGCGGTGGCGGGGGTCGCGCCCAGACGAGCGGAACGGCCGGGACCACCGCGGCGGGGGTATACCCGGTCACGCCGCGGGCGACGACGAACAATGCCAGGGCGATTCCGGCCAACGCGGTCAGGACGGCCAGGCACAGATGCAGCAGATCGTGACCCGCCCCGTGATCGCCGGGACTGTCGTGCGCGGGCTCCGGCGCGAGCACCGGCGCCGCCGTACAGCAGTGCGCCGGGCCGGGCCGGGTACCGGCCGGCGCCGATGGAACGGCTTTCGGCTCGACGGACCGAAGCAGCTCGTGCTGCGCGGGAGCGGCAGCGGGCTCGCCGGCGGCGGGGAGATGATGCATGCCCAGCAGGGCCACTGCCAGGAAGGCCGGCAGCAACCACCGGACGAGTGTTCCCGCGATGCCGGAGTGCACGACCCCGAATCTAGCAACCCGCCCGGCGCCCGGCCGGAACGGGCCGGACGGTCCGGGTCCCGCGATATCGCCGCGTACCCGCAAGCCTGCGGAGGGTGCGTCAGCCGCCCATGATGGCGTTCATGATCGTTCCCGCACTGGTGGCGACCGCGCCGCCCATCATGGCGCCGGCGATCTGTTTCGGGGCCGTGAGCGCGCCGCCGTTCCATTTCTCCCAGGCGAACTTACCGCCGCCGAACATGATCGCGGTGACGCCGGAGAGCAGGACGAACCAGGTCAGATACCGGGTCATCTGGGTGATCTTGTCCGACAGTGGCGGCGCTTCGGGTGTGGGATTGCCGACTTGGGCCAGTGTCGTATAGCTGTCGTGCAGCGCGGGAAGGCCGTCGTGCAGTGCGGTGAGGATCATGCTCATTCTGGTCGTGCCCCTCTCGGATGCCGGTGTATCCGGTGGCGGACGAATGCCGTTTCCGTAAAGCCGAACCCGATCGGTTATTGAAGCGCAATCGCGGCCTCCGTGGGGAGAGACTCGCCGATTTCTTCTGGTCAGCGCCGTAAATCGCGGCGTGTCGCCGATGCGACACGCGGGGAGCACTTCGGAACAGCAGCCGATCGGCATCCGATTCGGCCCGGGGGCCGCACCTGGTCACCGAAGCGTTGCGGTTTCACGACAGCGGGGTCACAGGCGCCACGGACACCCCGAACAGCTCCATCAGTTCGGCGAAGGTCCGCGCGGAGGCCACCTGCCGGTCGGCCAGTGCGATCCCGTAGTTCTTCTCGACCAGCACGATGATCGACAACACCGTGAGCGAATCCAGGCCCAGGTCGGCCGGGGACGCCTGGGGCGCGATGGTGTCGAGTTCCAGATCGCAGTGGGTACGCAGGAATTCGGCGATGTAGTCGCGGATCGGCATATCGGGCACGGCGGCCGGCCTTTCCCGGCGCCCGGAGCCGGTCGAGAGGTGGGCGGGGTCGTCCGGTGGCCGACCGCATGCAGGATCTCGCACCGAGACGACCACCGGATGACCGTTACGCGAACGGAATTCGTCCGCCGGCTGTCGTGGTCCGGAGACCGGGAACCGTCTACCGTCTCACCAGGTGAGTACCGGTTTGATCACCGAGCCCGCATGCTGTGCGGCCAGCGCCGCCTCGATCTCGGTGTGCGGGAAGCGGGTCACCAGCCGGTCCACCGGCAGCTCTCCCTTGCCGTACAGGTCGAGCAGATGCGGGATGAAGGTGGCCGGGTCCGCATCGCCTTCGAGACAACCGCGGATCGTTTTGCCCTGCAGCACCATATCGCGCACATCGATCGGCGGCACTCCGGCACCGAGACCCACCGCGACCACCGTCGCCCCGGTGGTGAGGGCCGCGAACGCATCGGCCAGCACGGCGGGAATCCCGGTGGTGTCCAGGGCGTGGGTGGCGCCGCCGCCGGTGACCTCCCGGACCACGTCCGCGGTAGCAGCACCGGCCGGATCCAGGACGATATCGGCACCCAGTTCGGTGGCCAGATCGCGCCGCGCCGCGGAGGTTTCCACCACGACGGTCCGCACACCGGGGACGGTGCGGGCGGCGAGCAGTGCAGCCGAACCGACCGCTCCCCCACCGTAGATCGCCAGCCAGGCCCCGGATTCCGGTCGCAGGGCGTTGAGTACCGCCCCCGCACCGGTCTGGAATCCGCAACCGAAAGAGGCCACGACGGCCGGGTCGGCCGCCGGATCGACGACGACGGTGTTGTCCGCGGTGGCCAATGCGTACCCCGCGAAGCTGGATTGCCCGAAGAAGCCGTCCCGTACCGGGGCACCGTCGACGGTGACGCGCGGCGATTTATCGGCGCGGCGCCCGAAATGGTTGAGGGCGGTGGAGTGCCGGCAGTAGGCGGGCCGGCCGGCCGCGCAGTTCGGGCAGGCCCCGCAGTGCCGGAAGGTGAGCACCACATGGTCGCCGGGCGCCACCGAGGTCACCGACGCACCGACCGCGGTCACGATTCCGGCGCCCTCGTGGCCCAGCAGCACCGGCCGGTCGGATTTACCCAGCACCCGGTTGACCAGGTCGGTATGGCAGATACCCGACGCGAGAATGCGCACCAGGATCTCGTCGTCACGGGGACCATCGAGATCGACCGTTTCCGCGGTGAACGATGCGGCCGGGTCCCGGGACAGGAGCGCCGTGGTCCGCATCGCTACACCCGTTCCAGCAGGAAGTAGAAGTATTCGCCACCGGCCAGGACGAGTTCCGGGCGGCCGTTCATGATGCCCATCAGGGTGGTGTCGTCGAGCCATTTGAAATGGTCGAAAACGGCGCGGCCGTCGTAGACCATGGTGGCGGTGACTTCGCCGCGGAATTCGATATTCCACAGGGTGGCCTCGCCGCCACCGAGTTCCACATTGGAGAACAGTGTGCCGTCCTCGGCCCGGCAGATCAGCGGTTTCGCGTCGTCGAGCGCATGGAAGGTTTTGCCGTACCAGCGGCTCTTGGGCAGTGTCCGGCACAGCGGATGGCCGGTCTGGAAAGCGTCACCGCGCCATTCGCCGAGAATATCCTCGGCGCGCGCGGGCCGCAGCCGCGCCCAGAGATCGTCGAGTTCGGCGACCGAGACCCCTTCGGCCTGCTCCCGCAACTGCTGCCACCGTGGCGTGTCCGCACTCATAGCTGTCCCCTCGACCGGTTCGGCGAACCATCTGGTTCGGCAACGACCTTAGTTCCGAACCAGATGGTTCGGCAAGCTACGATTCCTCGTATGCGTGCGGCAGGCCAGGCAACCCGGGAGCGGATCCTCGCGGCCGCCAAGGCGGAATTCGCCGAATACGGCACCGCCGGTGCCCGGATCAACCGGATCGCCGCGGCCGCGCAGGCCAGCAAGGATCGTCTGTACGCCTACTTCCCGGGTAAATCGGAACTGTACGCCGCGGTCACCGAACAGTGGACCGCGCAGACCACCGCCGAAACCGCCCTGCGCGCCGACGATCTCCCGGGCTACGTGGGACGGTTGTTCGACCATTTCCGCACCCACCCGGAGAACGCGCGATTACAGGCATGGGCGGATCTGGAACCGGCCGACGAGCGGATCGCACAGGTCCTGCGCCGCACGGTCGAACCCAAACTGGCCGAGATCAGGCGCGGGCAGCGCGCGGGGTCGGTCACCACCGATATCGCGGCGCCGACCCTGTTGCGCATGCTCACCGAACTGGCCCGCAGTACCGCGGTGCACAGCGGCCGAGAACCGGCCCGCCGGGTCGCCGAGCAGCGCGCCGCCGTCGTCCTGGCCGCACGCCGGCTGGTCGAACCCGCGCAGTGACGGGCCCGCTACGTCAAGCCGGGCCGGCCGGGGCGTCACCGTAGACCACCAGCCAGATCGAGCGGCCCAGTGCCCGTGCCAGTTCCGCGTCGGAAATGCCGGTGCGTACCGCGAACGCCGTGCTGATGGACCGTTCCACCATGGCCGCCAGCACCAGCGCCGTCGCGGCCGGATCCAATTCGGGCGCGACCCGGCCCGCGGCGCGGTCGGCCTCGAGGCGACGGCGTACCAGGTCGACGAAACCGGCGACCCGGCCGCGCCAGTAGGCGCCGACGTCGCGGTCGTAGGCGGCGAGTTCGCTCAAGGCCAGGAGCAGGTACCGGTGCCGGCGAAAGCCCGCGATCATGGCGCTCATCGCATCCCGTACGCCCGCTTCCCGATCGGTGTGTTCGGCACTCCACCAGCGTTCGGCGGCGGCGAACAGATCGCTGGTCGCCAATTCCGCCATCCGGATGAGCAATCGGCTCTTGTCCGGGAAGTAGCGGTAGAAGGTGGAGCGTGCCACTTCGGCGGTCGCGGCGATCTTCTGCACCGCGATCTCGGTGTACGGAGTGCCGTCGGCGAGCAGATCCTCGACCGCGCGCAGGACCCGCTGCTCGTATTCGGCGCGGCGATCGTCGTCCGGTTTCCGGGCCGGTCGCCGGGCGCGGGTCAGCGAGGGCATCCGGGGACCGCCGTATCGTTCGACCACTCGTGTGGGTATCCGCTCGCAAGGTCCATGCGGCCCATTGTGCCCGCCGGCCGGGGCGTGCCGTGGTCCCCGGAGCGGCTCGGATCACCGTCACCGGCTCCCGGTGCCTCTGCGGAAAACTGTGCGGGACAGTGCGGCCCGAATGGTTGACAACCTCGCCACCACACCGCACCATCAATCGGACATAGTGTCCGAGACTCGATGACCGAGGCGGTTCGTATGACTGACTCCCCCGCCACGGTCGAACAAGCCGATGTCGTGGTCGTGGGTGCTCGCTGCGCAGGTTCTGCCACCGCGGCCACGCTGGCCCGGGCCGGACGCCGGGTCATCGTCCTGGACAGCGCCCGTTTTCCGTCGGATACCCTGTCGACCCATCTGTTGTGGCCGGCGGGGGTCGCCGAACTGTCCCGGCTGGGCGCGCTCGACGCCGTCGCCGAACTCGGCGCTCCCGCACTCACCCACGCTTTCGCGGCGGGCTCGGGACATAGGATCGCGACACCGTTTCCCGAGGTGGACGGTATCGGCTACACGCTGTGTGTCCGCCGCACCGGCCTCGATCACGCCCTCGTCCGCACGGCCGCCGGTGCGGGGGCCGAGGTACGGCAGCACTGCCGGGTGACCGAGCTGGTCTGGGACGGTGCACGGTGTACCGGCGTCCGCTACGCCGGCCCCGAGGGTCGGACCGTCGAACTCCGTGCCGCTCTGGTGGTCGGGGCGGACGGCCGGCGCAGTACCGTCGCGCGGCTGGCGGGTGCAGAAGTGCCGTACGAGGCCGAACCCAGCGGTCGCGACTGCTATTTCGCGTACTGGCGCGACAACTCCACCGAATGGCGCTCGACCGCCGCGCAATGGCGGGTGGGCGCCGATCTCGGCACGGCCTTCCCCTGCGACGACGGTCTGCTGCTCTGTCTGGTCCAGCCACCCGCCGCCACCGGCCGCCTCCGTCCCGGCGATGCCGAACGGCGCTACGCCGCCGCCTTGGACCGGCTCCCACCGCTGCGCGAACGTCTCCGGGGCTGCGAACGGGTCGGACGGGTGCGCTCGGCCACGGGGATCGTTTCCTATTTCCGGCGGTCGAGCGGGCCCGGCTGGGCGTTACCCGGCGACTCCGGGCATTTCAAGGATCCGGTGACCGCTCAGGGTATTCGCGACGCCCTGCACTACGGCCGCCTCCTGGCCGAGGCGGTGGCCCCGGTGCTCGACGATCCCGGGCGGCTGGACCACACGGTCGCCGCGTGGGAACAGCGCCGCGTCCGCGAATGCCGCGAGATCTACCACTGGACCAACCGGCTCGCCCGCGGTACGGCCATGAGCCCGCTCGAGGTCGAGCTGTATCGCGCCGCGACCACCGATCCGGATCTGGCGGCCGTCACCACCGGAATCTTCTCCCGCACCAGGCGTCCCGCCGAGCTCTACACACCGGCCCGGATGGCCCGGCTCACGGCCGGCGCCCTGTGGCGGCACCGCCGCGACCCCGGACCCGTAGTCCGCGATATCGCGCAGGAGATCGCCGCCACCGCCCGCGAATTCCGTACGTCGCGCACCACGCTGCGCGGCGCCCCACCCGTCACCGGAACATCAACCGTTTGACCAGGAGAGCACCATGCCGGATCAGCTGCCGAAGAAGTCAGCATCGATCGACCGCCGCACCGCGCTACGCGGAGCACTCGCGGGCGCCGCGATACTCGCCGCCGGGCAGGCGACCGCCATCGCTGCCCCGGCCCGGCACCGAACCCCCGGTCTACGCACCGGCGGTAAAGAGGTCGCGATCTTCGGCGGCGGTATGGCCGGTTTGTCGGCCGCCCACGAACTCGCCGAGCGCGGTTTCCGGGTGACCGTCTACGAACCGTCCTATCTGGGCGGAAAGGCCCGCAGTATGGGCGTTCCCGGCACCGGTACCGGCGGACGCGCCGATCTGCCCGGTGAGCACGGGTTCCGGTTCTTCCCGGGCTGCTACCAGAACATTCCCGACACCATGCGCCGGATCCCGTTCCCCGGCAATCCGAACGGTGTCCTGGACAACCTGATCCGCGTCGCGGGCACCGTGGCCGGATTCCGCGACCGGCCACCGATCGTCGCGCCCGTGGAGATCGCCGGACTCGACCAGCTCACGCCGCAGAACCTGCAGAACAGTATCGTCAGCGCATTCGGTTTCATCCCGGAATTGCCGCCCCATGAACTCGCCTTCTTCGGCAAGCAGATGCTCATGTGGTTCACCTCGAGTACCGAACGGCGGTTCGGGCAATGGGAGTACCTGACCTGGGAGCAGATCATGCAGGCCGACGGTAAATCCGCGGCCTACCGGGCTTATCTGGTCAACGCGCTCACCCGCATCACGGTGGCCGCCAAACCGCATCTGAGTTCGGCACGCACCATCGGCACCATCGGTGAGGCGCTGGTACTCGCCGGGACCGGACTGATCCCGCAGTTCTCCGGCGGTGTGGACCGAATCCTGAACCGCCCCACGAACGCGGCGTGGATCGACCCGTGGGTGGCCTATCTGCGGTCGCGCGGCGTGCGCTTCGTCATGGGGCAGCGAGCGAGCCGGCTGTCCTGTGCCGGCGGCCGGATCGACTCGGTCACCGTCACCGACGCACACGGTACGGCGACCTCCGTGGTCGCGGATCACTACCTCTGCGCCATGCCGGTGGAGAAAACAGTGCCGCTGCTGAACGACCGGATCCTGGACGCCGATCCGCACCTGGCCGGGATGCGGGAGCTGCTCACCGATTGGATGGTCGGGATCCAGTTCTATCTGCGCCGCCCCACCGAGATCCCGGAGGGTCATATCGCCGCCCTGGGCTCACCGTGGGCGCTTACCGCGCTGCGCCAGGCACCGATGTGGGTCGGCGATTTCGCCGGCCGGTACGGCGACGGTTCGGTGCAGGAATGCTTCTCGGTGGATATCTCCGATTGGGATACCCCGGGGATCCTGTACCAGCGGACTGCCAAACAGTGCACCGCCACGGAGATCGCGGCCGAAGTCTGGGCCCAGTTGAAAGTATGGCTGAACACCGGGACGGGCTGGTTGCGCGACGAGGATATTCATTCCTGGCATCTGGACCCGGGGATCAGCTGGTCCGGCGGCACCACACATAACGAGACCCCCTTGCTGGTCAATACCGTCGGCTCCTACGATCACCGGCCGTACGCGCATTGCGCCATTCCGAACCTGTTCTTCGGCGGCGACCATGTGCGCAGTCATATCGACCTGGCAACCATGGAGAGCGCCAACGAATCCGGCCGTAACGCCGCCAATGCCATCATCGACGCCGCCGATGATCCCGCACCGCATGCCCCCGTGTTTCCGTTGGTCGAGCTGCCGGCGTTCGAGGCGGCCAAGAAGCTCGATGCCGACCGGTTCCGAGCGGGACTTCCCCACATCCTGGACATCTGAGGGCACGCCCGGCGATCCCACTGCGTGACACCGGGACCCGGCCGTGTACTCCCGGTGGGACAACACACGACCGGGCCCGGTGACGCCTATTCTGTTGCCGCCGAACCGATATGAACCCCGACGCCGCGAGGCGACCGACGCTTCGCGGAGCCGTTTCTGTCGGACCCCCGCAGTAAAATCATGCAGGTAGGACACAGTCGGAGGGTGAGTCGTGATCGGCCGACCGAACACGGCGGATAGCCTCCGGCGCATCGGAACCGGGGGTTCTGTGATGAGTGAATTCGGACAACAACGACTGCTGCCGCCGCGTCAGCACGGCACCTCGTGGCGTGAATCGGAGTATCGGACCATCGTGTCGGAACTTCGAGCCGGTAAGGACCTGACCGGGATAGCCGACGATCTCGGCCGCACCCCGTCGGCCGTGCGGGCCGCGCTGCGCAATTTCATCCCCCCGCAGGAACGGGTCCGCGCCGCCGAACGCGCCGGCTGGATCCGGGATCGGCTGGCCGCCGAACCGGAATGGGATTGGTGGGCGACAGTGGTCGACAACCACCGCCACGGCCCGTCCGCGCTGTGGCTCACCGAACACGAGCATCTCACCCGGCAGGCGTGGCGCGAGCGTACGCCGATGCCGGTACTCGCACAGCGGCTCGGCACCGCGGAGATCGAGGTGGCCGGATTCCTGCGCGCGCTGGGCCTGGCCGAGAGCCTGGCCGAGGTGGCCGACCGGCTCGGCGCCACCCCGGGACAGGCGCTGGCCAAACGGGTGAACGCCGCCCGCGACCAGGATCTGTCCGGTGGCTGGGTCCTGGTTGTCGACGGTGCGGCGGGCACCGTACAACATCGCAGCGCGCCGATTCGGCGGCATGTGTCGGTGCACGAGAGCCGGGCCGCCGCCGAGGACGGTCGCGACCGGGTGCTGTACCGGCACCGCCGGGCCGCCGGTGAGAGTTCCGCGCCGGTGTGGTGGACCATCGCCCATCGCGGCGTCGGCGATACCGCCGGCCGGACCTACTGCGGGGTGTACAACCCGCAGGCGGCTCCCAGCGGTGTCCGCGCGGACGCCCTGGAGGTCGGCGATCGGCTGCGCATCGCGGGGGCGGACGGGAACCCGGTGGACGCCATCGTCGAATCGCTGACCCGCCGCGGTGAGGTGATACTCGCCGATCTCGGCCCGGTCGGCGAATCCCGGGTCCACCAGGTGATCGAGTTCGAGGCCGGCGAACGGGTGGAGGTTCTCGGCCGCGAGGCCTAGCCGCCGCGCCGCCGGGCCGTTACCGGCCGGAACCGGAGCGGCCCGGCATGAGCGCGCCGGCACCCACGATGGCCACCGTCATCACCAGCACCGCCACGAAAACCAGGTGTACTCCGTCGGCCAGGGCCTCGGGTGAGGGGACGGCCGCATCCCCGATCCGTGAGTTGACCAGCGCGCCGAACACGGCCACCCCCACCGCGCTGCCGATGGATCTGGCGAACATGTTTGCCGAGGTCACCACGCCGCGTTCGTTCCAGGAGGTGGCGGTCTGGGCGGCGATCAGGGTGGGGCTGGCCACCAGGCCCATCCCGAGGCCGATCAGGAAACAGGTGGCCGCGATCTGGCCGATCGACGATCCGGCGTCGATGAACAGTGTCGCGGCGGCACCGATCGTGGCGAGTACACCGCCGAGGACGGCGGTGAGCCGGAAACCGATCCGCAGGTACACCCGGCCGGATTGGGATGCCGAGATGGGCCATCCGAGGGTGAGCGCGCCCACGGTCAAACCGCCGACGAGCGCACTCGCGCCGAGTACGCCCTGCGTGAAGGTCGGGACGTAGGAGGTGAGGCCGAGCAGCAGCGCCCCGACCAGTAGTGAGATCGCCGAGCTGGCCACCACCACGCGCCGGGTGAACAGCCACAGCGGCAGGATGGGGTTCGCCGCCCGGCGTTCCACGAGAACGAACGCCACCAGCGCGGCCGCGCCGCCGGCGAAGATCCCGATACCGGCCGGTGAATCCCACGCCCACGAGCGGCCGCCTTCCAGCAGACCGAGGATTACCGCTCCCGCCCCGGAGGTCAGCAGTACCGCGCCGGGATAGTCGAGACGAGTCCGCTGCCGCGGTACGGACTCGGTGAAATGGCGGGACAGCATCCAAGCCGCCCAGGCCGACAGCGGCAGATTGATCAGGAAGATCCACCGCCAGCCGAGGTAGTCGGCGAAAACGCCGCCCAGCAGCGGTCCGGCCACCGAGGACAGGGCCCAGACCCCGGCGATATATCCCTGTGCCTTCGCGCGTTCGGCCAGGGTGTAGATATCTCCGGCGATGGTCATGGTCATCGGCTGGATGGCGCCCGCGCCGATACCCTGAATACCGCGGAACACGATGAGCCACATCATGTTCCCGGCGAGGCCACAGAGCAGCGAACCGAGGGCGAATACCGCGATACCGAACAGGATCACCGGTTTGCGGCCCACCACGTCCGCGACCTTGCCGTAGATGGGGACGGTGACCGCCTGGGCCAGCAGGTAGATGGAGAACAGCCAGGGGAACTGGGCGAAACCGCCGAGGCTTGCGGTGATGGAGAGGACCGCGGTCGCGATAATCGTCGAATCGAGTGCGATCAGGCCGGTGGCCAGCATCAGCGAGCCCAGTATCGCGCCCCGGTCGGAACGAAGCCCTACGCCGGCCTTTGCGGTATCCGCCACCACCGGCGCACCCCTTTCCTCGGCTAACAGATCGGCCAACACGGCCGTGCGGTCACGCTATTCCCGGGCCGGCCGGTCGAGCGTCCAAATTTCCACATAGTGGGAGAGCGGTTCCCCCACGGCACCGGCCCCCACCGGCTTGTGCCGATACGCAACAGCCACCCGCCGGCCCCTGTGAGGGCACACAGAGGTCCTGTGCCGCAATGAAACCCGCGGCTAGCATCCGCGGAATGACGAACTCGACCGCTGCCCCGGGCAGCCTCTTTCGCCCTCGGATGCTGTGGTGCGTTCTCACTGCCGCCGTACTCGGCGCCGGCTCGTGCGGTACCGCGGAGGTCACGGATCCGGCCGCGGTGTGGGACCCGTGCGACCTGCCGGCCGGCCTCCTCGCCGAGGCCGGGTTCCCGGCCGGATCGCAGCGCCGGGATGTCGCCGCTGAGCCGGGCTGGGCGGGTTGCGGGTGGAGCAGCGGCGAGGCCGTGGTCCGGGTGCTGTTCACCACCGCCGGGTCTCCGGAGGGCGTGGGCGGCGCCGACGCCACCCGCACGGAGCTCACCGTGGCGGGCCGGACCGGGCAGCGAGTACAGCCGCGGACCGCCGATTCCGCGGCGACCTGCACCGTTGCCCTGCCGACCGAGAGCGGCGGACTGATCCGGGTCCGGCTGGACAGTGCCGGCCCCGGAACCGGCGCGGAAGTCTGCGGCCGGGCGGAGCGGGTGGTAAGTGTCCTTGCGCCCGCCCTACCGGCCTGATCAGCGGGTTTCGACCATAGCGTGCACCACTGTGAGCAGTCACAATGCGATCGGCGTGCCCCTTTACGGTCGTCCAGTCCAGTTCGCAAAGCGGTACCCGGTTCGACATGCGCTCGTTACTGTGTAGCCGCAGTCTCAGCACCCGGGGGTAGAAGGAGTCAGCATGACCGTCGACACGACCAGAACCCAGCTGACGCTATCCGGACAGCCCATGTCCGCCCCGCTACAGGATGTCCGCAAACTGTCCCGCCGGATGGTGGGCCATTTCGTGGAGAACGTGGTGCCGTGCGGGACCCTGCCGGGCGACGCCATCTACGGCGATGTCACCACCATCACCCGTACCTGTCTGGAACTGGCCGTGAGCATGCTCGACGGCCAGGACATCCCGGAGAAGACCCGAAGACTCGAGAACGCCGCCGCCGGCTGGGCACGGGAGGGGGTGCCGATCGACACCATCCACCACGCCGTCCACGAAGGGTTCCGGCTCGGCCTGGACCTGGTGGTATCGCAGGCGACGGTGACCGACTATTCCGCGCTCGTCGACGGCGCCAAACTCGTCGTCGAAATGCTCGACAAGATGACGGTCTGCATTTCGATGGCCTATGTGCGGGAACTGCGCTCGGTGGTCAACGAACACCATACGGCGGTGCATACGCTCACCTCGGCACTGCTGGGCGGGCACAGCACCTCGACCATGGCCCGCGAATGCGGTATCGAGATCGCCCCCGCGTATATCGTGCTGGCCGTGGCGATTCCGGCCCACCCCGACGAATCCGTTCCCGCGCTCGACGGTAAAGTGGTGGCCCGTCGCAAACTGCGCCGGGTGCAGGCGGAACTGGCTACCCGATGCGCCGACGCGGCGTTGTCGCTGCTGAGTGTGGATGGCGGCACCGTACTGCTGCCGGCCGAAACCCTCGGCGCAGAGCAGCTCGACGAATTGATTCCGCAGCTGTCGCGGGCGGCGCAGGTGCCGGTCAGTGCCGCCATGGTGGAAACGCCCACCGCGGATATTCCCGCGGCCGCCGACCAGGCCCATGAGCTGCTGGATATGGTGCAGCGGCTCGAATGTGTTCCCGGGCTCTACCGGTTCGACGATATGGCCCTGGAATATCAGCTCACCCGCCCCGGCCCGGGCCGGGAGTATCTGGGTTCGCTGCTCGAGCCGCTCGACGATCATCCGGAGTTGCTGGAGACGCTGCAGCGCCATATCTCCAACAACCTCAATCGCCAGCGCACGGCCCGGCTCATGCATATTCACACCAACACCATCGATTACCGGCTCAAGCGTGTGGCGCAGCTGACCGGTTTCGACCCGACCCAGCCGTCGGGCCTGTGGTATCTGCGCTCCGCGCTCGTCGCGCGCAGCTACCGGGCGAGGTGAGCGCATCAGGCCGGGGCCTGACCGTTGCGCACCTGCGCCACATAGGCCCGCGATACCGCGGCGGTCAGCGTATCGAGCACATCCACCACGAACGATCCGTCGACACCGCCGGAGGCCGGGTCCGAACGGCACGGTAGCCGCGAACCACGCAGTCCCAGTCCGCTTTTGACCCCTTCGTGCAAGGCATGCTGAATCACCTCGAGCGGAACCTCCTCGCGGGCCCAGCGTGCGGCCGCCACCTCGAGCCGGGCCAGCACCTGCCGGCCCGAGGGATCGGAATCGTCGAGCAGCGCCAGCGCCAGGCCCAATCCCACCCGGAACGCCGTCCCGAAATCCGCCACTGGCCGCGGCGCGTTCGTGCCGCCCGCGCTACGCACGGACCAGATCCGCAGCAGCTCGGTGAGTTCCGGTACGTCGAAAACTTCGGCGGAGTCCTCCGGTTCGGGGTCGTACTGTCCACTCGTGCACATCCGTGCTCCCTCCGCCGGCGACCGACTACCGATATGGACAAACGTATAGTTATTCATGGTTCCGGGTACGACCCAACGCCCCGACTTCGGTCCACCTCGGAACTCGGTCGGCCAAAGATAGTGAAACGTCCCATCAACAGATATCCGGGGATCGTGGTAACGCCCACCCCCGCGCCGGCCGCGGTGGCCGCACTCCCGGCGCCGCGCGCCGCGGCGCCCTCCCCGGTTATGGTGCGGCGGTGGATACCGGTGATCTGATAGACCGCAGCAGTTCCATCGCGGAGCGACTCACGACGACCCAGGCGGCCCCGCCGTCCTGGCTGGTACTGGCGACCGCGGTGGCGGCCCTGATTCTCGTCGGCTACGGACCGCTGTGGCGGGTGACCCGCAATGTCGTCACCATTGCGCACGAGGGCGGGCACGCATTGGTCGCGCTGCTGAGCGGCCGGCGGCTCAATGCGATCACGCTGCATTCCGATACCTCCGGGCTCACCGTCTCCAGCGGAAAACCCTACGGGTTCGGCATGATCCTGACCGCGCTCGCCGGTTATCCGGCGCCACCGCTGGTCGGGCTGGGTTTCGCCGCCCTGCTCGGTGCCGGGCGGATCACCTTGATGCTGTGGATCGCGATCGCCGCCCTGGCCGTGATGCTGGTGATGATCCGCAACGTGTACGGCGTCGTATCCGTCCTGACCACGGGAGCATTGGTTTTCGCGGTGTCCTGGTTCGGTTCCGATGCGCTGCAAGCCGGTTTCGCCTACCTCGCGACCTGGCTGCTGCTGCTCGCCGGCAGCCGTCCGGTACTGGAATTGCAGCGCACCCGCTCCCGGATGCGCGACGGCACCACCGATGCCGACCAGCTGGCCCGGCTGACCCGGCTACCGGGCCTGCTATGGGTGGCGGTATTCCTCGCCATCGCCCTCGGCGCCCTGGTTGCCGGCGCGGGGCTGCTGCTCTCGGCCACGGCCGGGATCTGCCTGCCGATTCCCGGCGGCGCCGACTGCCCGGCCGGCTGACCGCGATCCGGGTTATCCGGCGGTCTCGGTCTCGGCGAGTTCCTTCTTCCAGACCCGGAAGCCCTCCTCGGTGCGGCCGCGCCGCCAATATCCGGAGATCGAGGCGAACTCGGCGGAGACCCCGCGTACCCGGCGGATATAGGGGCGCAGATTGTGCATCACTGCCTGCGCCTCACCGTGGATGAACACCTGCGCCTGCCCCGGCAGCCACGGTGCGCCGCGGACCGCGGCGATCAGCGGGGAATTATCCCCGGCCCGGTCGTCGCCGACCTCGTGGGCCGCCCCGCCCCGATGCACCCAGGTGATATCGACCAGCGCCTTGGACGGTAGCGCGATCTCGTCGGACGCGTCGGCGACCTCGACGAAAACCTTCGCGGGGGCGTCCTCGGGCAGGGCTTCCACCGCGGCGGAGATCGCGGGCAACGCGGCCTCGTCACCGGCCAGCAGATGCCAATCGGCATCCGCACGCGGCGCGTAGGCCCCCGACGGTCCGAAGAAGGTGATCTGCTCGCCGGGCCGGACGGTCGCCGCCCACGGTCCGGCGATCCCCTCGTCCCCGTGCACCACGAAATCGATGGCGATCTCACGCGCCGCGGTATCCACCGAGCGGACGGTGTAGGTGCGCATCACCTCGCCGTCGGGCCGGTCGAACAGCAGCTTCACATAGGCGTCGGTGAATTCGTTCGCGGTGAAATCGTCGAACCCGGGATCGCCCAGATATACGCGGACCAGATGTGCGCTGAGCTGCTCGGTCCGGGCCACGGTCATGGTTGTGCGTTTCCTGGCCATCCGGCCTCCTCACTAATTAGGTATACCTAAGCAACGTACCAGCCTCGCCGCAGCCACTGTGTAGCATCCGTCTCGTCCGGACCGAAATATGAGGCAAGGAAGCCCTTTTGGGTTAATCTCTCACCAACATCCGGACAGAGGCACCACCATGACCGCGGCTACCGTCATCCGACCGCTGGCTCCCAGTGAGCAGATCTTCGCGTTCAGCGAGGTTTTCGTCGGATACTGCGCGCGCGTATCCGGCCGAGTGGACACCTCCGCCCTGGCCGCCGCGTACGAGGCGCTGGTCACCGCCCACCCCATGCTCGGTGCGCAGCTGGTGCCCAGTGAACCGTTCGGGCATACGCTGGTCACCTCCGGCCCGCCCGAGATCGTGCTCACCGTGGCGGACGGCGATCCGGAACTCCTGCTCACCGGGGCCGAGCCCGACCAGCGGCGCGCACTCGGCTCGGTCCACGTGGTGCGGTCGGCGACCGGCGCGAGCGTCACCCTGCTCGTGCACCACAGTATCGCCGACGCAACACATGCGCTGTACCTCTACGAACGACTGTGGCAGTGCTATTCCACCGCCGCCACCGGCCGGGCCCCGGTCCTCCCGCCGGTCCGGCAACCGCAGCCGGTCGAAGATCTGCTCGCGTCCCGCGGGATCGTCCGCCGCCCCGTCCCCGGCCGGGCGGGGCCACCCCGTAGCGAACCGCCGCTCCCGCCGGCGGACGCGCTCGCCGCGAACGACCACGACTATCCGCCCCTGGTCACCACTCGGTGCCGGCTGAGCCGGGAGCACACCGGCGCGCTGGTGTCCTACGGGCACCGCACCGGGCTGACCGTGCACAGCCTGGTGGCCGCGGCGCTAATGCTCACCGAAGCCGAGGCCCGCCGGCTGCCGGTGACCGGCCTGCAGTGTTCGTATTCGGTGGATCTGCGGCGCCGGGTCCGGCCGGCGATCGGGCCGGCCGAGGGCACCAATGTGCTGGGTTTCGCGACGTACCGCCCCGCGCCCGGCGGGCCGCAGACGCTCACCTCGCTCGCGCACGGGGTCTTCGGCGCATTACGGGAGGGTCTCGCCACCGGTTACGTCCAGCAGACGCCGCTACAGCTACCCGACACCCTGGCGGCACCGTCGGCGAATCCGCTCGACACGGTGATGACCACGAACTGGGGCCGATTACCCGGGCTGTCCGGGCACGCGGTCCGGATCGACGATTTCCGCACCACCATGATCGCCAAACCCGACCCCACCGGCCGCCGGCCCCCGCAACCCGGCGGCGGAACCAGCATCGTCACCACCTACGACGACCGGCTCAGTATCGAGATCCACCATCCGCCGGAATTCGCCCCGGTCCAGCGCCCACGCATCGAACGCCTGCGTACGCTGCTCACCCGGCTCTGACCCGGGTATCCGCCCCTCCGCGACGCGCTCAGACTCCCTGCAGCGACGCCAGCTCCAGCACGGTGATATCCGACGGTGCCGCGACCCGGACCGGTGGTCCCCAGGCTCCCGCGCCGCGGGTGACGTACAGCGCCGTCGCACCGTACAGCTCCAGCCCCGCCACGGTCGGGTTGGCCAATCGCGCGATCAGGTTACCCGGCCACAACTGCCCGCCGTGGGTATGGCCGGACAGTTGCAGATCCACGCCGTACCGCACCGAATCGTGCACCACCACCGGCTGGTGGGCGAGCAGGACGCAGGCGCGTTCGCTGTCCCGCCCGTCCAGCGCCGCCGCGAAATCGGGGCCGCGGCCGACGGTGCTGCCCGCGGGGTCGTCGACGCCGGCGAGGTCGAAATCGGGCAGGCTCACCCGCTCGTTGAGCAGGACCCGCATCCCGAGTTCCCGGACCCGTTCCAGCCAGGCGTCGGCATCGGAGTAGTACTCGTGGTTACCCGGGACGAAGTAGGTGCCGAACCGGGCGCTGAATCCGGCCAGCGGTTCGGTTTCGGCGCGCAGATCGGCGACGCTGCCGTCCGTCAGGTCGCCCACCAGGGCGATGAGGTCGGGGCGGGTGTCGTTCACCGTACGGACAACCCGCTCGCAGAAGCCACGGGCGAGCGCCGGACCCAGATGCAGATCGCTGACCAGCGCGATCCGCAGGCCGTGCGCCTGTGCGGGAAGTTTGGCCAGCGGTACGGTGACCCGCCGCACCATCGGCCCGTCGAGCACCCCGTAGGTGCCGGTTGCCACCACGGCACCCGCCGCCAGAACCGTCGCGCCCGCCGCCATCCGAGAGATCAGCATCCGCCGCGACAGCGGCTCCCGCGCCGGCGCCGGCGGCGCCGGGGGGACGCCCGG
>NZ_JARWNW010000311.1 GCF_029868325.1 Nocardia carnea | reverse complement strand
GCCGGGCGGGCGGCGCCCCCCCGGCACCAAGCGCGGGGCCACCTAACCCCGGCGCCATAAACCCGCTCACCCGGCCCCCACCGCCCGCGGTTTCAGCCGGTCCTGCGGATGAGGGAACAGACCTCTACTCCCGATCGCGGTATGAGCCGGCGCCCCCTGGCCGATGCTCCGTCACCCCGCCGGGACAGTGACGCAGCGACCGGCCGACCCACGACATCCCCCGATGGCATAGATCGCAAGGACGGGTGTTCTGTCGCAGGCTCGTGGGCCGAGATCCGGCCACTAGGCGGGGACCCTGCCGGACATCGAACGAACATACTCGCCGCCGGACGGGCAGCGAGTATGTTCGAAAGCTCGCGGAGAGGCGGTTGGTTCCGCCCGTAAGCGGACGGCCCGCCCCGGCGTCAAGGCGCTTCGACGACCTGGGTGCCGTCGGCGAAGCGGTCGTGCCAGCCTTGTTTGGTGGCGCTGGAACTCACGGTGACAGCGATTGCGAGGGCGGCGACGAACCAGAGCACACCGCCGATACAGGGAATCAGGTTCAGCAACATGTAGGCGTTGCGGAACGCGGACTCCTTCACACTGGGCTTGCGCCCTCCACCGGCCCCGTTGACGTGCAGACCCAGCAGTTTCTTACCGGGCGTGGAACCGGTGCTGACCTCGAATCCGAGGAAGTACAGGAAGCCGAAACCGGCGCCGGGGAGGATGGAGACCCACCCGGGAACGTGGGCGGATTTGTTCAACAGCCAGAAGAGGATTGCCCCGACGAGGGCGGCGACGATCCAGTCGACGAAGCGGGCGGCGGCGCGTTTACCCAGGCCGCCCGGGGTTACCGTGGTTCCGGAGAAAGGGTCGTATCCGGCCGTACTCATCGTGCTCCTGTTCGTAACGGTGAGGGCACCGGCCCAGCGCAGGCTCGCCGCAGGTGGGACGGATGTGAAAGCTCGGTCGCCGCCGGCGTCAGATGTTCACGCCGTAGTCGCGGGCAATTCCGGCCAGCCCGGAGGCGTACCCCTGGCCGATCGCGCGGAACTTCCACTCCGCACCGTGGCGGTAGAGCTCACCGAAGACCATGGCGGTCTCGGTCGAGGCATCCTCGGTCAGGTCGTAACGAGCCAGTTCCGAACCCGTCGTGCGGTCGACGACCCGGATGAACGCATTGCGGACCTGCCCGAACGACTGCTGCCGAGTGTTCGCGTCGTGGATCGAGACGGGAAAGAAGATGCTGGTGATCGCCGGGGGCGTGGCAGCCAGGTCGACATTGATCACTTCGTCGTCACCCTCGCCCTCACCGGTGAGGTTGTCGCCGGTGTGCTCGATACTGCCCTCGGGGGAACGCAGATTGTTGTAGAACACGAAATGCCGGTCCGAGACGACCTTCTGATCCGGTCCGGTCGCCAGGGCACTGGCATCCAGGTCGAACTCGGCCCCCGTGGTCGACCGCACATCCCAGCCCAGGCCGACGGCCACCGCTGTCAGGTTCGGTGCCTGTTTCGACAGCGATACATTGCCACCCTTGGCGAGGGTCACGCCCATCCCGCAATACTCCTTCTCTGATGTGAACGGCCGCGGCCATGGTGCCCGGCCAATGCTTAAGCCAGCATTAACGACGGGTCAGCTCATACTGGGCGGCGTGCGCATACTGGTGGTCGACGACGAGATCCGTTTTGCCGACGGGCTCAGACGAGGGCTGCAGGCCGAGGGCTTCGCTGTCGATCTGGCATACAACGCCACCGACGGCTTGTGGCGGGCACGTGAGGTCCGCTATGACGCGCTGGTGCTGGACGTGATGATGCCGGGCATGAGCGGATACGCGGTGTGCAGGGCCCTGCGGGACGAGGGGAACTGGACACCGATTCTCATGCTCACCGCCAAGGACGGTGAATGGGATCAGGTGGAAGGCCTCGACACCGGCGCCGACGACTACGTGATCAAACCCGCCGATTTCCCGGTACTGGTGGCCCGGCTCCGGGCCCTGATCCGCCGCGGACGTCCGGAACGCCCGACCTCGCTGCAAGTGGGTAGTCTGCGTCTCGACCCGGCCACCCGAGAGGTCCGGCGCGGCGATACTCCGGTGCGGTTGACGGCCCGGGAATTCGCGATTCTGGCGTTCTTCGCCCGCGAACCGGGTGTGATCCGGTCCAAGAGCGATATTCTGGCCGGCGTCTGGCACGGAGAGTTCGACGGTGATTCCAATATCGTCGAGGTATACATCGCGCATCTGCGGGCCAAGATCGACAAACCGTTCGGCGTCGACACCATCCGCACGATCCGCGGCGCGGGATACCGGCTGATGCCCGATGCCTGACCTGGAGTTGCCCTCGCTACGGGTACGGATCACGGTGACGACCACAGCTGTCGTCCTGGCGGTCCTGGCAGTCGGCGCGGTGAGTTTTCTGATGCTGTTCCGCCATACGCTGGTCGCAGCACATTCGAAGGCGGCCGATATCCAGGCCGCCCAGATCGCCGCGGACGCACAACACCGGCTCCGCGATACCGCCGACACGGTGTTGTTACCCGTCTCGGAAGTCGACGATGTGATCGTCCAGCTCCAGCAGGACGGGCGCGTGATCACCGCGGCCGAGGGCGATTCCGCCGACGGCCCCGTCCTGCCGGTACCGTCCGCGGAACGCTTCCCCCTCGACGGAGTCGACTATGTCGTGCACTCGGCGCCGATCACGCCGGCCTCGGGTGCGGTTCAGTCCGTTGTCGTCGCACGCTCTCTCGAGGACGCCGATGGCGCGGTGCGATCGGCAGCCCTGTTGCTGGCCGTCGCGGTGCCTGCCATCAGCGCGTTCGTCGCGGCACTGATGTGGGCGGTGGTCGGCCGTTCGCTCCGGCCCGTCGAGCGCATCCGGCTCGACGTCGAATCCCTCGGCGAGGACCTCTCCCGGCGAGTGGATCCGCCCGCCGGGAACGACGAGGTCGCACGGCTGGCCGCGACAATGAACCGGATGCTCGGCCGCCTCGAGGCCGCACACCGAGCCCAGCAGCGGTTCGTCTCCGATGCCTCGCACGAACTGCGCTCGCCGGTGGCCGCCATCCGCCAGCACGCCCAGGTCGCGCTGCACCATCCGGGCGCCACCGATCTCGCGTCGCTGGCCGAGGTCGTCGACAGCGAGGCAGCCCGGCTACACGACCTGGTGGACGACCTGCTGCTGCTCGCCCGCCTGGATGAAGGCACCGGCCGCAACTGTGGCGAAGTCGATCTCGACGATATCGTCCTCGCCGAAGCCGGGCGGCTACGCCAACTCGGTGTCACCACCGATACCGCAGCGGTGGGACCGGCCCGGGTTCTCGCCGACGAACGACTCCTTGCCAGGGCGGTGCGCAACGCCACCGACAACGCACGCCGCCATGCTCGCAGTCGCGTCGATTTCACGCTGCGCTGCGCCGGCGGACAGGTCGTGCTGTGGGTCGACGACGACGGCGACGGCGTCCCCGAGCACGACCGGGACCGGCTGTTCCGCCGATTCGAACGCCGCGACGACAACCGCAGCCGCACCCACGGCGGCGCCGGGCTGGGCCTGGCCATCATCGCCGAAGCCGTCCGCAACGCCGCCGGCACCGCCCGCCTGTCGACCTCGCCCCGTGGCGGGGCCCGGCTCGAAATCAACTTGCCCGAGCACGCCGACCACTGATCCTCCGGCGATCACGCGGGTGGGCGCTGCGATATCGGCTGCCACGGCAGCTTCGGATGCCAGGCCGAGCCGCACGGTTTCACCATCTACAGTGGGACCGATTCGGCGTAATCGCTACCGTCACCGGCGAAGGAGTGGAATGCCACGGGAACTGGCCGATCTACCGTTTGCACAATGGCTGGAACCGGTCGGCGATCTGGATGTCGAGCGTGAGTACGACTGTGCCCGGTTCGAGGATATGGTCCTGAGCGAACCCGACCTCCGCAATACGGTGTTCGGCCAGTGCGCCTTCCGCTCGATGCATATCGACCACGGTGTCACCGGCGGTGCCCGGTTCGCCGATGTCTGGCTGCACGGTGTCCGGTTCACCGGTACGGATATGCCGGACGTCGCGTGGCTGGACGCAGAGGTGATCGATGGGGCCTGGTCGGGGGTGGAGGCCAGCGGTGCCGAACTGCGGCGGGTGGTCTTCCACAATTGCAAACTGGACTCGGTGAACTTCCGGAATGCCCGGTTGACCAAGGTGCGTTTCGTCGATTGTGTGCTGCGGCATGTCGATTTCGGTAGCGCGAAGCTTTCGGAAGTGAGCTTCCCGGGTTCCGAGGTGTCGGCGTTGACGGTGCGCAACGCCCAGCTGAAGAAGGTCGACTTCCGGCGCGCGCACAGTATCGGTATCGCCGACGGGGTGGAATCGTTGCGTGGCGCGCTGGTCACGCCGGGTCAGCTGCTGGATCTCGCACCGACCCTGGCCGCGGCGGTCGGGCTGACCGTCCAGGAGTGACGACGGTGGCGAGGAGCGGGAATACGGCGGCTCGCGGCCGGGCGGTGGTACTGGGCGCGAGTATGGGCGGTCTGCTGGCAGCCCGGGTGCTGGCCGAGCATTTCGCGGAGGTCGTCGTGCTCGAACGCGACGATCTGTCGGCTCCCGGGGACCGCCGGGGAGTTCCGCAGGGCCGGCACGTCCACGCATTGCTCGCCCGCGGCCGGCTCGTCCTCGAGGAGTTGTTCCCGGGGATCACCGCAGAACTGCTCGCCGACGGCGCCGTCGAATGCCGCTCCCTCACCGAAATGCGGATGACGGTGGCCGGGCACACTCTGCGTCAGGCCGATGCCGGATACTCGCTGCTGCAGGCCGGCCGCCCGTTTCTCGAATGGCGGGTACGCGGCCGGGTCCGCGCACTCCCCGGTGTGGAACTGGTGGACAACACCGCCGTTGCCGGGTTGCTCGCCGATACGGGCCGCGCGCGGGTCACGGGCGTGCGCACAACCGACGGACGGGAATTCGACGCCGATCTGGTGGTGAGCTGCCTGGGCCGGCACGGTCCGATCAACGAATGGCTTACCGGCCTCGGCTACGAGCGCCCCGCGGAGCACGGTGTGCGGATCGATATGAAGTACGCCAGCCGATACGTGCGGTTACCGCCCCGCTCGGCCGGCGGTGACAAGGAGATCGTGATCGCGAACCAGAACCCGGCCCGGGGGCTGGCCCTGTTCGCGGTGGAGGACGGTGCGCATATCCTCACGCTGATCGGCTACGGCCGCGACCACCCGCCCACCGATCCGGACGGGTTCTGGCGTTTCGCCGCCTCGGTGGCGCCCCGGGATGTGCGGGAAGCGCTGGTGGGCGCCGAAGTCCTGAGCGATATCGCCACCTACCGGTATCCGGCCAACCAGCGCCGCCGCTACGAGCAGCTGACCCGGTTTCCGGACGGACTACTCGTGCTCGGTGACGCGGTATGCAGTTTCAGCCCCGCGTTCGGGCAGGGAATGACCGTCTCGGCGCTGCAGGCACAACAGCTGGGTGACGCACTCACCGCCGGCGACCACGACCTGCGCCGCCGGTATTTCCGCGCCGTCGCCCGGGCGATCGACGACGCGTGGCGAATCACCGAGTTGTTCGATCTGGCGATGCCACATGTGGATTCGGCGGGCCGCGAACCACTGCGGGCGCTCGGCGCGCTGGCCGGGGTCGCCATGGCCGTCGGCGAACGTGACGCGGCGATCGCTACCCGTATCGCCCGGATAGCCGGTCTGCTGGACCGCCCGGAGACGCTACTGCGCCCCGAACCGGCCGGCCGCGCCGCTCTCGCCGTGGGCGCACTCGCCGCCACCGCAGTGCTCCGGCTCCCCCGGAACCGGAATCCACGGCCCGCGCCGCTGTTCGACCCTCTACCGCACGGCCCCGCGCGCGGTTTCCATCGGCTCGTGGTGCGTTCGGTGGTCCGCGATACCGAAGACAGTGCGATCGTCGAATTCGATATCCCCGCGCACCTGCGCAGCCGGTTCGCCTACGCCGCAGGCCAGCATCTGGTGATCCGCGGAACCCGTCGCGGCGACCCGGTTCGCCGCAGCTACTCGCTGTGCGACCCCCCGGCGGCGGGACGGGTGCGTATCGCTGTGAAACGGCAAGCGGGTGGCGCGTTCTCGTCCTACGTCCTCGACGAGCGCATCACCGGGTCGGCGCTGTACGTTTCCGAACCTTCGGGGGTTTTCACTCCCGAACTCGACCCCGCTGCCCGCACCTCGTACGCGGCGGTCGCGGCCGGATCCGGGATCACCCCGATCATCTCGATCATCGCCGCCGTACTCGGAGCCGAACCGGACAGCACCTTCACGCTGTACTACGGCAGCCGCGACCGCGCGAACATCATGCTCGCGCAGTCCCTGCGCGAGTTGCGCGACCGCTATCCCGGGCGGCTCCGGGTCCTCCACCACCTGTCCCGGCAGCGCCCGCGAACAGCGCAGGATGCGGGCTTGCACTACCGGTACGGGCGGTTGGCGGCAGCCGATATCGCCCGGCAGCATGCCGACCGCTGGTTCCTGTGCGGGCCGAAAGAACTCGTCACCGAAACCGTCGACGCCTTACGCACACGCGGTGTACCGGGGTCGCGAATCCGGGTGGAACTCTTCGACACCCGCACGCCGGATCGTCCGCGGACCGCCGCCGGGGCCGCGACCAGCCGGATCACCCTCACCGGGTACGGCGAACCGCTGCAATTCGGCATGCCGCGAGACCGGGCGATCCTCGACGCCGCACTCGACGAGCGCGAAGACCTCCCGTACTCGTGCCTCGGCGGCTCCTGCGGAACCTGCCTGGCCGTCGTCGTCGACGGGCAGGCCGAGATGGACCCCGACCCGCTGTTGGCGATTACCGGCGACGAGATCGCGCGTGGCCGCGTCCTCGCCTGCCGGGCGCGGCCGGTCACCGAGCAGGTCACGCTGTGTTTCGGACCCGGCCCGGCCGACGAGCCACGGACACCGGAATCGGCCCCCGGCCGGTCTCGGACCTCCCCGTAGCGGCGCGGGCGCTAGCTGGTCACGGTCTCCAGGACGGCCGTGGTGGCGTCGGCGATCGCCTGGTTGCTGGGCGCGGCCATGGGGTAGCCGATGGTCGAGCGGCTGAAGATGACCAGGACGACCGAGGTTCCGGTGGGGCTCCACACCACACCGGCATCGTTGACGGTGCCGTAGGCGCCGGTACCGGATTTATCCGCCGCCACCCAGCCGACCGGTAACCCCTCCCGCATCCGCTCCCCCGAGGTGACGCTCGACCGCATCCAGCCGGTGAGCATCCGCCGGTGTTCGGGGATCAGCGCGTTACCGAGGATCAGCCGGTGCAGACCACCGGCGAACGCGGCGGGGGTGCTGGTATCGCGGGTATCGCCGGGGAGGGCTTCGTTGAGTGCGGGCTCCCACCGGTCCAGCCGGGTCTCGGTATCGCCGATCATGCGGGCCAGGGCGGTGACCGCGGGCGGGCCGCCGATCCGGCGCAGGATCAGATTGGCGGCCGTGTTGTCGCTGCGCACGAGGGCGGCTTGGCACAGGTCGTACCAGCTGAGGGTCTCACCGACCCGGTAGCTGGTGGTCGGTGACGCGATCACGATGTCCTCGCGCAGGATGGGCACCCGCTCGTTCAGATCCACTTCCCCGCGTTCGGCGAGGCGCAGCAGCGCGGCGACCGCGTACACCTTGAAGGTGGAGGTGAGGGCGAACCGGTCCGCGGCATTCCATTCGAAGGTCCGCGCACCTGTCGGGCTGTAGGCGGCGATCCCGAACAGCACGTCGTGGCGTTCCTGGATCTCCATCAGCGTATTGCTGAGGTCGGCAACGGCCGGTGGGCTGATCGTGACCGGCGCCGAGGTGGAGGGCTCGCTCGGATCGGAACCGCATGCGGTGACGGCGAACGCGGTAACGGCCAGTAGGGCCGCCAGCGATCGGCGCGGGACGCGGAATTCGGATCGGATCGGTTTCACATCGGCAGCACACACGGGTCCGTGGCCGGTCGCCAATATCCGACACTCCCGCACACGATACGCAACAGATATAGCAGCAGTTAGACCCTGGTTTCTGCATGCGATAACGGCGCCGAAACCGCAGTTGGACGGTGCCCGGTCGTGACGCTGGTTCAATATGGCTATGGACCTCATCCGCCACCTGGGCTATTTCGTCGCCATCGCGGACGAGGGGCATTTCGGGCGGGCGGCCACAGTTCTCGATATGACCCAGCCGCCGCTGTCCCAGGGTTTACGCCGCCTGGAGACCCAGCTCGGGGTCGAACTCGTACACCGCACGCGGCAGGGTGCGGTCCTCACAGCGGCCGGCCGGCAACTCCTGCCGCGGGCGCGGCTGCTGGTCGACGACGCGGCCCGGCTGCTGGCCGAGGCGCAGCGCATCGCCCGCACCCGCGGCACCGTGCACTGGGGCGCCACCACCGCACTCTCCGACCGGATTCTCACCGCCTGCGTCACCGCGCTGCGCGCCGAGAAGAACAGCGGTGACGCGGTATCCACCACGGTGGCCGGCACGGTCGACTTGGTGTCGGCGGTGCGGTCGGGATTGTGCGATGTGGCGGTGATCGAACATCCGGCACTGGTCGACGGCGTGGAGGCCAGGCCGGTGGTGAAACTACCGCGCTGGATCGTGGTACCCGCCGAACATCGCAGCGCCGCCACCGAACGGCCGGTGTTCCCGATGCTCGCCGACCTCACCTATGCGGCGTATCCGCGCGCCGCCAATCCCCCGGCCTCCGATACGGTCCGGGACCTGCTGCGCGAGCGGGGACTCGACGCGCCGACGGTCACCGTGCACGACGATCGCTCGATACTCGCCGCGGTGGCCGCCGGGACCAGTTTCGGTCTCACCACCACCCCACCTTCCGATATCCCGGGCGTCGCCTGGCTGCGGATGGCACCGCAGGCGGTGGCGTTGCGCTGCCGGGTGATCCACCGGGCCGGCGCCGAAGTACAGGCCGATGCCCTGGACAGCGTGCTCTACCGGGAACGAGTACGGTGACCGCCGCCGAGCGGATCCACGCGGTCTTCGCCGATGCGGGCTGCACCGGTCGGTTACACGCCAGGCGGTGTGACGGTGGCGCCGCGGAGGTCTCGATCGGTGGCACCGAACGGGTGGTGACCGCCTCGGTGTACAAACTGCCGTTACTGCTCGCGTACTGCCGCGCGGTGGACGCCGGCCGGATCGACCCGCTGGAGCGGCTCACCCTCACGCCCGCCGAATGCACCCCCGGACCCACCGGGATCTCCGCCCTGCACGACCCGGTCACCATGAGCCGCCGGGATCTGGCGACCTCGATGATGACGGTGTCCGATAACGCCGCGGCAGACCTGCTGCTGGGCGAGATCGGTGTGGCCCAGGTGCACGACCTGCTGGAATCTCTCGGACTCACCCGGACCCGGCTGGTCGGCGGTACGGCCGATATCCAGCGCAGCCTGATCTCCGATACCGATACCCACAGCACGGTGGAGGCCTTCGCGGCGCTGGCCGACAACGACGAGGCCTGGACGGTCTCGGCCTACGATCCCGCCTATACGAGCGCCACGACGCCGGAGGAGATGACCCGGTTGCTGTCGGCGCTGTGGCGCGGCGAGGTGGTATCGGCTCAGCAAACGGATTTCGCGCGCGCGGTGATGCGCCGCCAGGTCTGGCCACACCGGATCGCGGCGGGTTTCCCGCATCGCGCGGTATCGGTGGCGGGTAAAACGGGAACCATCGGCATCATCCGCAACGAGGTCGCCGTGGTCGAGTTCCCGGGCGAATACCCGGTTGCAGTAGCGGTGTTCACCCGCGCCGCCCGCGCGGATCCGGCGCTACCGGCCGTGGACGCCGCCATCGCCGAGGCCGCCCGGATCGCTGTCACCGAACTACGCCGGGCTCTGCCCGTAGAATGAATCCCGGATAGCGATGACCTCAGAAGGCCAGTGCCGACCAGGGGATATCGATCGGAAACGGAAAGCCGATCGATATCCGCTCGGAATCTCGCGGCGACCACTTACCGGCCAGCAGATAGTTGGCAGGGTAGAGCGGGTGCACTCCCTCCGGCAGCCGGCCGTGAGAGGTCTCCAGCGCGAATGCCCTGACCGTCTCGATGGCACTTTTCTCCGGAGCCAGGGTCACTTCCCAATACCAAGGGATTCCGGCCTTTGCGTAGCGAGACTTCTTCTCGTCCATATCGTTGCGGGTATTGGAGGGCGAAAGTACCTCTCCGGCGAGAAGGACATCGTTGGCACGGATATCCTGATAAGCCTCCGCAAGGCACCGGGCAACCAGGAAATCCGGGGTGACGAAATCCGACTTGCCGCTTCGGCCGAAAAAGATATTCGTTTCAGTATGCACCCGCCAGCACAGTTCGGGGGCCCGCTCCATTTCTTGCCGGGCGCATCGGCGTAGCCCACTCCACAGCAGATTGGTGAACTCCTGATGCTCGGCCGGGCCTCGGCGGACCCACACAACGCGACCATCCCAGAGCTCGATCTGCCCTGCGATCTCCACCGGTAGCTCCTCGAGCTCCTCCCACGTCATGTATTCGGGGAGGTCGGGATATTCGACGGATGGACGAGACATGCCCACATCGTAGCCGCCTGCGCTACCGCAACCTACGTCGTGGACGAGATCACTCCCGGGTGACCAGGAGATTCACGCGATAGTCGGCCAGGGGGATCTCGCCGGCGGACCCCGGCGGCTGTATCGACCGCAGCGCGATCCGGTAACCGTCCGTATGTGCCTCGGTGGGGAACTGTGGATTCGCATGGAGTTCATGGGCCGATTGCCTACCGGCCACGGTGATCTCGGTGTGTACGACGGCGTCGCCCTCCCAGACACACATCGCCCCTTCGGGGCACCTGCTGTCATCGGTGACATCGCTGAGAAGGACCGTCACCCGGCCCGCGTCCAGAACAGCGGTATCACCGACCGCCAGGGTGAATTCGGTGCCCAGTGCCGGGGGTGGCGCGGGCTCGGCCGGCACACAGCCCGCCACGGCCAGGGCGATCCCCAGAGCGGCTGTCCACCGACCCGAACGCGCGGTACTCATCACGACCGATCCTCGCACAGGAAAAGTCGCCGGTCGGCACCTTTCATTGTGCTTCGTCCCCACTGGAGCCGGGGCGGGTGCGCACGCGGGAAAAGTGACCGGACGCCCGCGCCCGCCCCGGCAACACAGACTGTCCGCCGGTAGTCCGGGCGGGCCGCGGTACGCCGCGACGAGCCGACCGCACCACTACTCAGCGGTGCCCCGGATTACTTGAGCATCGAACCGCAGTCCACCGGCAGCGTGACGCCGGTGAGGTAGCGGGCCTCGTCGGAGGCCAGGTACAGCACGGCGTTGCTGATATCGATCGGGTCCACCCACGGCACCGGCAGCGTGTGGAACATCTGGCAGATCGGCGCCATATCGTCGGCGGTCGGGTTCTCCAGATCGGGGCGGAACATCTGGAACGTCTTGTCGTTCATGATCATGGCGGTACTCACGTGCGTGGGGTGCACCGAGTTCACCCGGATCATATGCTGGCCGAGTTCCACCGCGAAGGCCCGCATCAGGCCGACGACACCGTGTTTGGCGGAGACGTAGTGGCCGGTCTGCGGGTAGGCCTTCAGGCCGCCGACCGAGCTGGTGAGCACGATGGAACCACCGCGGCCGCCCTCGAGGATATGCGGGACACCGGCTTTCACCGATTTCCACACACCGCTGAGGTTGATATCGATCGTTTCCTGCCAGACGTTCTCGTCGGTTTCGGCCAGGGTGTCGCCGCCGCTGGCGATACCGGCGTTCGCGACGATGATGTCGAGGCGCCCGAGTTTCCCGACCCCCTCGGCGAGGGATTCCTTCAGCGCGTCGGCGTCGCGAACGTCCACTTCGGCGGTGACGATTCTGCGGCCGGTGGCCTTGACGAGTTCTTCGGTTTCGGCGAGATCCGCGGGTGTCGCCGGCGGGATCTCGGCCGTGTCGATCGGTTTACAGATATCGATGGCGATGATATCGGCGCCTTCTTCGGCGAGCCGCACCGCATGGCTGCGGCCCTGGCCGCGGGCCGCGCCGGTGATGAACGCGACCTTTCCTTCGACCCGTCCGGTCATGACTTCCTCTTTCCTCGTTGCGGCAGCACACCTGCCGGTTTCCGTTGCTGCGTAGGTTTTTTCAGGGGTTCGGCGTGTAGGTGATATGCAGCTCGGTCAGGCCGCGCAGGATGAAGGTCGGCTCGAACTGGAACACCGGATCGTCGGCGGAACCGTGCTTGTCGGGATCCACCCGGATATCGAGCATCCGATCCAGGATCCGTTCCAGCGATACCCGGCCCTCCACTCGCGCCAGCGGGCTGCCCGGGCAGGTGTGCGGGCCGCGACCGAAGGCCATGTGCTCGCGGAAGTTCGGGCGGGCGAGGTCGAATTCGTGCGGGTTCTCGAAACGCCGCGGGTCGCGGTTGGCGGCACCGGGGCAGACCATCACGAGATCACCGGCGGTCAGCGGCACATCGCCGACCTCCACGGCCTTCTTCGCGAGCCGGAAACCGCTCTTCACTGGTGCCTGCATCCGCAGGGTTTCCTCGATGAAGACGGGGATCCTGCTGCGGTCCGCGCGCAGTACATCCTGCAGGTCGGGGCGGGTGATCAGGAACTGCATGGCGCTGCCCAGCAGTTTCGCGGTGGTTTCCTGTCCGGCGGCGAAGAGGAAGGTCGCGGTGCGGACGACTTCGGTGACCTCGGGCGTCGATCCGTCCGGGTATTTCGCGCCGGCCAGCGAGGTCAGGACGTCGTCGCACGGGTTGCGCCGCCGGTCGGAGATCAGCTCGCTGAACAGGTTGTCGAGCCATTCCAGCGGGTTGACGGGCACGATTTCCTTGTCGATCGAGCCCACGGTCGGCCCACCGGCCAGGTTGATACGCAGTTCTTCGTGGTATTCCTCGGGCACACCCAGCAGGTCCGCGATCACCAGCAGGGTGAAGACCTTGGCGTAGGCGCCGAGGAATTCGCATTTGCCGTCGTCGATGAATTCGTCGAGCTGTTTATCGGCCAGCTTCCACATGAACTCCTCGTTCTCCTTCAACCGCGAGGGAACGAGCAGTTTGTTCAGCAGCGACCGGGCATCGGTGTGCTCCGGCGGGTCCATGGTGACCATATGCTCGAACATCGGCAGTTCGGTGCGATGGGCGGCGATCTGCGCGGTGATGTCGTCGCCCTCGGGAGTGAACGGGAGCGGCGGGAACGGTCCGCCCACGGCGATGCACGAGGAGAAGGAGTCCGAATCGCGTAGTACGTCGTTGGCCTCCTGGTAGCCGGTGACGGCGTACACGCCGTAGTTGGGTTCGCGGGTCACCGGGCATTTGGCGCGCAGATGGTCGTAGTAGGGGTGCGGATCGGGCACCAGCGCCGGGTCGGTGAAGTAGTCGACCGTATCGAAATCGGTCACGGGAACCTCCTGTTGTCAGCAGAAATAGGCGCTCGAGCGTGGATGACCGGTTGATACGGAACGCCCCTTGCTGAGCGACTGCTCAGATGTGATGCTGAGCACATGCTTAGCATGTGTGGCACGCGGACGTCAACAGTCGCCGCTCGCGGGATACCATCCCCGGTGATCACGAGACCGCCTCGGCCGCGCGGATATCCAGGAGGAGAGACGACCATGTCAGCACCCCGCCGGCTCGGCGCACCCGACGCCAAGAATCGCACCGTCCTGATGGACGCCGCCGAACAGCTGATGCTCGAACAGGGGTGGGCCACCGTGACCTCCCGGCGCATCGCCGAACACGCCGGCCTCAAACCGCAACTGGTGCACTACTACTTCCGCTCGATGGACGAGTTGTTCCTCGAGCTGTTCCGGCGCCGCGCCGACCAGGGGCTCGAAGCCCTGGCACAGGTCCTGAAATCCGAACGTCCGCTGCACGCACTGTGGGAGTTCAGTACGGATGCCACCGCGGCGCGGTTCACCATGGAGTTCGTCGGCCTGGCCAATCAGAAACCGGCCGTCCGCGCCGAGGTGGTGCGCTACTCCGAGCAGTTCCGTGCCGCCCAGACCGAAGCTCTGAGCCGGATGCTCGAGGGGTATGGGGTCGATACGAGCCGCTTCCCCGCCGAGGTGCTGTCGGTGCTGATGACCAGCGCCGCACGGATGGTGGTGCTCGAGCAGGCGCTCGGGATGACCGCCGGGCACGCCGAAACCTTCGCGTTCGCCGAACGCGAGATCGACCTGCTCGAACCCGAGCAGTAGGCGCACCGAAATCATTTACCGCGATTCATGACCCGGTCCGCCGCGGCCCAGTGCGCGTCGGACACCCAGAGTTCGGCGAAGGCGTCCACCGCCTCCTGCGCAGTGACACCGTCGACCACTCGTTTGATCGCACCGGCCGACGGGTTGGCCAGGGCCCGGGCCAGCGAACGCCAGCCCGCGTCGAATTCCGCGCGCGGCAGGACCCGATCCACCAGACCCAGCCGTTCGGCGTCGGGCGCGGTGAGAATCTCCCCCGAACCGGCCAGCAAAAGCGCCCGGCTCCGTCCGACCAGCCGCGTCAGCCGCTCGGCCCCGCCCCAGGCGGGCATGATCGCCAGCGCGACCTGATTGAACCCGATCTTGATATCGGCCGCCGCGATCCGGATATCGGCCGCGACGGCCACCTCGGCCCCGCCACCCAGAGCGTGCCCGTTGAGCGCAGCGATCACCGGTCCGGGAAATCCGGCGAGTTTGTCGCATACCTGCCGCATCTTGTTCGCCATTGCCGCAGCCTGTTCATGGGTACGCAGCGCGGCGAGTTCCTTGAGGTCGCCGCCGGAGACGAAGGCCTTGTCGCCGGCGCCGGTGATCACCAGGGCCCGCGCGCCGGCCGCCCCGTCGATCGCCTTACCGAGCTCGTCCATCGTGTCCAGCGCGATGGCATTGCGAGCATGCGGGCGGTTGATGGTGACGACGGCCAGTCCGTCCGCCAGTTCGAGCTCGATCACGACTTGTTCTCCTCGACGGAAATATGATTCTCTTACATAGAGAACCATATACTTTCCGCTGGTTTCCGGCGCTCGGATCGGGAGTTCGATATATGCCGCATTCATGGCACGCGAGCGAAGACCCCGCACGGCCACACTCCGCCACCGCGCCCGACCTGTCGACCCGCCGGGTTCCCGCCGACCTGGCCCGCAGCTACCGCGAAGCGGGCTGGTGGACCGACGAAACACTCGGCGAACTCCTCGCCCGCGGTCTCGCGGCGGCCCCCGATACGACCTTCGCGGTACACTCGCGCACCCGCCCCTACACCGGCACCTTCGGCGAGGTGGAACGGACCGCCCGGCGACTGGCGGCCGGATTGCATCGGCGCGGAGTAGGCCCCGGCGATATCGTCGCCTTCCAGCTACCGAACTGGATGGAGGCCGCCGCCACCTACTGGGCCTGCGCCCTGCTGGGCACCACGGTGGTGCCGATCGCGCATTTCTACGGCCGCAAAGAGCTCGGCTACATCCTCGGCGCCGTCGGGCCGAAAGCGTTCATCACCTGTGAACGCTTCGGCCAGAACGAATTCGACCCGCAACTGCGCACCGGCGTACCGGTGGTGGGCGTGGTCGACCGGGATTTCGAGGACCTGCTCGACCCCGAACCGCTGACCGGCGCGCTGAGCACCGATCCGGACAGCCCCGCCTGTATCGCCTTCACCTCCGGCACCACCCGGGCACCCAAAGGGGTCGTGCACAGCCACAACACCCTGGGCTACGAGGTACGGCAGCTGGCCGGGATGTATCCGCCGGACCGGGGCGATCAGCTCACCTCGGCCCCGGTCGGGCATTTCATCGGCATGCTCAACGCCCTGCTCATCCCGGTGCTCGACGGCACACCGATCCATCTGCTCGATATCTGGGATCCGGGCTGGGTGCTCGAGCTCATGACCACCGAGAACATCTGTGTGGGCGGCGGAGTCAGCTATTTCGTCACCAGCCTGCTCGATCATCCCGACTACGAGCCCGGACATCTGGCCCAGCTGCGCTACGCCGGACTCGGCGGTGCCGCGGTACCGGCCGCGGTCAGCACCCGGCTCGAAAGCCTCGGGATCCGGGTTTTCCGTTCATACGGCAGCACCGAACATCCGTCGATCACCGGGTCCCTCGCCACCGAGCCCGCGGACAAGCGCCTGTTCACCGACGGCCACGCGTTACCCGGTGCCGAGTTCCGGCTCGCCGAGGACGGCGAGATCGTCAGCCGCGGCCCGGATCTCTGCCTGGGCTACACGGACCCCGAACTCACCGCCCGCGCGTTCGATGCCGACGGCTGGTACCACACCGGCGATATCGGCATCGTCGACACGGACGGCTACCTCACCATCACCGACCGCAAATCCGACATCATCATTCGCGGCGGGGAGAACGTGAGCGCCCTCGAGGTCGAAGAGGTGCTGCTCACGCTTGCCGGCGTGGCGGAGGGGGTCGCGGTGGCCGTCCCGGATCAACGCTTGGGGGAACGCACCGCCGCGGTGGTGCGCTGCCTGCCGGGTCACGCCGAACCCGATATCGAGGCACTGCGCGCACATTTCGCGCAGGCGGGGCTGGCCAAGCAGAAATGGCCCGAAGAACTCCATATCGTCACCGACTTCCCGCGGACTCCCAGCGGGAAGATCCAGAAGTTCGTCATCCGGCGCGAGCTGGCCGCGGCACACGACGAGGCCACTACGGCGGGCAACGAGGCCGTTGCGACCGAACCTTTATGAGAATACGCTTCTCATAAATAGCCAAGGAGGATTTCATGAGTAAAGTCGAGCTGCCCTACCAGCTCTTCGACGCGGACAACCACCTGTACGAGACCAAGGAGGCGCTGACCCGCCACCTGCCCAAGCAGTACGAGGGGGCCATCCAGTACGTCGAGATCAACGGCCGCACCAAGATCGCGGTACTCGGCCAGATCAGCGAGTACATTCCCAACCCCACCTTCGACGTCGTGGCCCGCCCGGGCGCGATGGAGGATTACTTCAAGCACGGAAATCCCGAGGGCAAGAGCCGGCGCGAGATCTTCGGCAAGTCGATGAAGGCGATCGACGCCTTCCGCAACCCGGAAGCACGGCTGCAGGTCATGGACGACCTCCAGTTGCAGCGCGCGCTCATGTTCCCCACCCTGGCCAGCCTGGTCGAGGAGCGGATGCGGCACCACCCCGAGCTGATCCACGCGGTGATCGAATCACTGAACCGCTGGATGCTCGACGACTGGGGTCAGGACGGTAGCTTCGTGCACTCCGGCCGGATCTTCACCGTTCCGGTGATCACCCTGCCGATCGTCGAGCGGGCGATCGACGAACTGAACTGGGCCGTCGTCGAACACGGCGCCAAGGCCATTCTGGTGCGCCCGGCCCCGGTCCCCGGATTCAAGGGCATGCGCTCGTTCGCACTGCCGGAGTTCGACCCGTTCTGGAAGCGTGTCGTCGAACTCGATGTCCTGGTCACCATGCATTCCTCGGACAGCGGCTATTCACGCTTCGATGCCGAGTGGGACGGTAACGACAAGGAGATGCTGCCGTTCCAGACCAACACTTTCGCAATGACCAATCAGTGGCGGCCGGTCACCGATGCGGTCGCGTCGTGGGTATGCCACGGGGCGCTGAACCGCTTCCCCGATCTGAAGATCGCGGTGATCGAAAACGGTTCGGCCTGGCTGGAACCGCTGCTACAGCAGCTGACCGACGTCTACAAGAAGGCGCCGGAGGGCTTCGGCTTCCAGAATCCGATCGACGCCATCAAGCGCAGCCTCTACGTGAGCCCGTTCTGGGAAGAGGATCTGCAGCGGCTTTCGGAGGTCATGGGCGCCGACCATGTGCTGTTCGGTTCCGACTGGCCACATCCGGAGGGGCTGGCCGAACCGGCCCGCTACATCCACGAGATCAAGGATATGCCGCTGGAGAACCAGACCAAGATCATGGGCGGCAACCTTGCCCGGCTGCTGAAGGTCTGAGCGGAACCCTATGTCCTGGGAGACCATCCCGCAGTTGGCCCTGTCCACCGCCGACCGCTTCGGTGACGCCGAAGCGGTGGTGGACGGGGAACTGCGGTTGACCTATACCGAACTCGCGGACCGCATCCGCCGGGCCGCGGGCGCATACGCCGAAGCCGGGATCGGCAAGGGCGACCGGGCGGCCATCTGGGCACCCAATTCCGCCGAATGGATCATCGCCGCGCTCGGCCTGTTGACCGCGGGCGGCGTGCTGGTGCCGGTGAACACCCGGTTCAAAGCCGAGGAAGCGGCCGATGTGATCCGCCGCAGCGGCGCCAAAGCGCTTCTCGTGCAGAAGGGCTTCCTCGGCGGGGATTATCCCGCACCGCCCGGAGTGCCGGTCTTCGACTTGAAATCGGATTTCCTGGGCAGCGGCGCACCGTTCGAACGCGAGGTGGCCGGCACCGATATCGCCGACATCATCTACACCTCGGGCACCACGGGGCGCCCCAAGGGCGTGATGATGAATCATCTGCAGACGCTGCGGCTCTATGCGGAATGGTGCGATCTCGCCGATCTCCGCGAGGGCGATCGCTATCTGATGGTGAACCCGTTCTTCCACACCTTCGGGCTGAAGGCGGGAATCGTCTCCTCGCTCATCCGTGGCGCCACCATGCTGCCGGTGCCGGTGTTCGATGTCGGCACGGTGCTCGAGCTGGTGGAGAAGGAACGGGTCACCATGCTTCCGGGCGCGCCGACCCTCTACCATTCCCTGCTCGAATACGAGGGCACACGCGATATCTCGTCGCTGCGGGCCGCGGTCACCGGGGCCGCCGATATCCCGGTCGACCTGATCCGCCGGATCCGCCAGGAGCTGCCCTTCCAGTCGATCATGACCGGCTACGGGCTCACCGAAGCGGGTACGGCCACCGCGTCCCGCCCCGGCGACACCTTCGAGCAGATCGCCACCACCGCGGGCACCGCCTGCGACGGTATCGAACTGTGTATCGCCGACGACGGGGAAGTACTCATCCGCGGGTACAGCGTGATGCAGGGCTACCTGGACGATCCCGAAGGCACCGCCGCGGCGATCGACGCCGACGGCTGGCTGCACACCGGTGATCTGGGCAGTCTCGACGACGGCGGCCGGTTGAAAGTTATCGGGCGCAAGAAGGATATGTACATCGTCGGCGGATTCAACGCCTACCCGGCCGAAATCGAAGGCTTCCTGCTGGAGCACCCGGCGGTCGCCCAGGCCGCGGTGATCGGGGTACCCGACGAACGCATGGGGCAGGTGGGCAAGGCATTCGTGGTGGCGCGCGAAGCGGTCCGCGAAGCCGATCTGATCGCCTGGGCCAAGGAGCGAATGGCCGGCTACAAGGTGCCGCGGTCGGTGGTATTCCTCGACGAACTACCGCTCAACGCCACCGGAAAGGTGATGAAAGACCAGCTGCGCTGAGCACGCCCGAGCACTTCCACGATCCGCTCCGATCGTCTCGACCCGGCACCGGCTGCGGTGTATCGTCGAACACAACCGAGAGCGCAATTCTCATAATCGGAGATTTTTACTCTCCCAGCCCGGGCGCGCCCGGCGTCGACCATGAACAGCGAGGAATCCGGTGAATATCGACGACATGATCCTGGTGAGCATCGACGACCACGTGGTCGAGCCGCGCAATATGTTCGACAACCACGTGCCGAAGAAATACGCCGAGTACGTCCCCAAGGTCGTCGTGGACGACCAGGGCATCGACCGCTGGATCTACCGGGACCGGCCGACAGGTGTCACCGGCCTCAACGCGGTCGTCTCCTGGCCACCCGAAGAGTGGGGCTACGACCCCGCGGGCTACGCCGAAATGCGGCCCGCGGTCTACGACATCCATGACCGGGTCCGCGATATGGATGCCAACGGTGTGCTGGGCTCCATGTGCTTCCCTACCTTCACCGGCTTCAGCGCCGGCCATCTGAGCCGCGGCGGGATGGACGAGATCACCGTCGCGATGATCTCCGCCTACAACGACTGGCATATCGAGGAATGGGCGGGTGCCTACCCGGGCCGGTTCATCCCGATCGGCATTCTGCCACTGTGGGAACCACAGCTGGCTGTCGACGAGATCAACCGGCTCGCCACGAAGGGCTGTCGTTCGGTGACGATGCCGGAACTGCCGCATATCGACGGCCTGCCCAGCTACCACGATATCGACTACTGGGGCCCGGTGTTCCAGGCGCTCTGCGATAACGACACCGTCATGAACCTGCACATCGGACAGGGTTTCGGCGTGCTCAAACTGGCCCCGGACGCGCCGATCGACAATCTGATGGTCCTCGCGCCCAGTATCTCGCTGATCGGTGTCCAGGATCTGCTGTGGGGCCCGGCCTTCCGCAGCTACCCGAAGCTGAAGGTCGCGATGTCCGAGGGCGGTGTCGGGTGGATTCCGTTCTTCCTGGACCGCTCCGACCGGCATTACACCAACCAGCGCTGGCTGCGCCGCGATTTCGGCGGCAAGATGCCCAGCGAGGTGTTCCGTGAGCATGTCATGGCCTGTTACGTCACCGATCCGACCTCGCTGAAGCTCCGCCACGAGATCGGGATCGACAATATCGCCTGGGAATGCGACTACCCGCATTCGGATTCGCTGTGGCCGGGTGCCCCGGAATTCGTGCTGAAGGAACTCGAGGAGGCCGGCGCCGACGATTCCGATATCGACAAGATCACCTGGCAGAACGCCTGCCGCTTCCTGAACTGGGATCCCTTCGCCCATCAGACCCGCGAAGAAGCGACGGTCGGCGCGTTGCGCGCCAAGGGCGCCGATGTCGACCTGTCCACCACCACCCGCCAGGAATACGCGGACCGCTACGCCGCCAAGTACGCGAGCTCGTCCGGGTAGGGAACTCCTGTCCACACCGGCGTCGACGCCGGCACCCGATACCACCTGCCCCGCGAGACCGGCGGCACGCCGCAGCCGGCCCGGTGAGCTGCGCATTGGGAACCTGTCGGACCCACTCGATACTCTGCCGGGATGGTCCGACCCGATCCGGCGCTGCGCCGTCTACTGCGCGAAACGCAGAAGTTGTTGGAGCCGTACGGATTCCACGGCAGCGATCCGCGCTGGGTACGTATCGAGCCGGGCGGTGTCGCCGCCGTGGGCCGCACCCGGGCGTCCCGCACCTGGACCGACGGGCACCAGGTGCTCCGATTCGACCTGCACCTGACCGCCACACCGGCCGCGTGGTGGGAGTTCGGGAACTGGCGCAACACCCGGCTGGGCCTGCCCGCGATACCGCTGGAACAGGCCACGGGCCCCGATCTGCTCACCACCGGGAACCTCTCCGGCGAACCGGCCGGGCCGTGGAGCCTGCGATCCGCCCCCGACGGCCATGTCCTGCAATCGGATATCGATACGGTTCGCGCCGAACTCCCCCGCCGCATCCACACCTGCGCACGCCGCGCCCTGCAACTGGTCGAGCCGGACCGCTACCTCGACGAACTCCTTGCCCACGCGGATCCACACATCGGCACCTGGGAGACGATCGTCGTCCTCCTCGCCGGCCGCGGGCCCGGCCCGGAACTCGACGACGCCATCGAACACCTCCGGGGGTTTTTCCCCGGCCGCGAGCTACCGGCCTACACCGGGGATGTCATCGCCTACGCACAGAACAGAAGCGCCCTGGTCTGACTCGGACCGGCCCGGGGCCCTTATGTTCCGCCGGTGCAAATGTCCGACCGTGGCGCCGGCGCACGGGCCCAGTCGGCCGCGGCTCCCCGAACACCTACCGGCACACCTGGTCGCGCCGCCCCGTCGCCCGCACCTCGATGACGCCGCTGATGTCGACGGTGAATACCCGGCCGAGCACCCGGCACCCGCGGCAACCGACCGGCAAGCAGATCGCGCACCAAATTCGCGAGCACACTCCTGGGCGCTCGCCGGGCACGACGCGGGCGCCGGAATGGAGCCCCTCGGCCACCGGGCGGCGACCACACGGAACTACAGAGTTCATCTCGCGGGACAACCGCAACGCACGCGATGGCCCGGATTCCCGGATGGAGAGCGGCGCACCCGGCAGACTGAGCATCGCCGTGAGCGCACAGTGCGGCGATTCATGAGCACGCAACGGGCGAGCCGGATTGATGGCCCGGCCGGACACGGACCCCTGCAAACGACCCTTCCGTACGGCGTAAGAACACGATACGGTCACTGGAGGAAACAGAGCGAGGAGAAATCGGAATGTCGGTCGGCGCGACGGTGAACAAACATATCCAGGAACTCGGCGGCGGGTTCATGTTTTCCCGGGAGGCACGAACCTACGCCGCCGAAACCGGTATCGACGAATTCTTCGGCCCCTACACCCGCGGCCGCGGCGGCGTCCTCGGCGAGGTGGATGCCGATGTGGTCACCGCCGCGTTCGGGTTCTTCCCGGGGCATTCCATCCGCACCGCGTGGGAATCGGTGTCGATGCCCGCCGAGAAAGCAGCGCAGCGCTACGCACTGGCCTGCCAGGATTTCGGCCGGCGCAAACTCGGCGCGTTCGAGGATGCTGCGCGCCTCGCAACCCTCATGGAAGCCGTTGCCACGGCGGCCGATCCCGCCGGGGCGCCCCTGTTCGCCGGCTGGCGGGCAATGCCCCTGCCCGCCGATCCGGCCGCGCGAGTCATGCAACTCGCGCATGTCCTGCGTGAACTCCGCGGCGGCCTGCACCTGATGGCCGTGCGCGCATCCGGCATCACCCCGCTACAAGCCGTCCTGGTCTCCGGCTCCCCGCTCAACGACGGCCCCGGGCAGGCCCGCTGGTACGGCTGGCCCGAACCCTTCGAGGAGATCACCGACGATATCCGCGACCGCTGGCAGCAGGCGGAATCGGTCACCGATGCGCTGATCGCCCCGGCGTTCGCGGTCCTCGGCGATACCGATGCCGCCGATCTCGTCCGGTTGACCGCCGCCGCCCACGCCGCAACCTTCGCCCGCTGAAGACGCCGGAGGCCGGCCCGGAGCTGGACCGGCCGTCGGTGGTGTCGTCCGCTGCCGCAGATCGGCAGAACCTGTGGCGGGCGAACTCCACAGCATCGGTTCGGAACTGGAGCCCTGAACAGGATCCGCCGGTTCCGAGACTTGCCGAACACTCGAAGGCGCCCGACCACCGATTACCGGCCGAGGGAGCCTTATCGGAGTTGCGGTGCCATCGCCGGGCGCAGGGCCGGCGCCCCTCCTCGATGGGTAGCGCCGTCGTGGATATGCAGGATCGCATCGGCCTCTTCGACCGTCTCGCGGTCGAGCGGAAAATAGCCGTGCGCCGGCGTGTGGTCCACGCGCGTGGTCGCGGCTGGGATTTCGGTGGGCGCCACGAACCCCCGGCCAGCCACCCGCCCCTGTAGGAAACCCTCGTAGGTGCTGCCTTCGGGTTCCGGCATACCGATGCTGTCGTCATGCCCCAGACTGCCGATCACGACGGCGTACCGGGAACCCGGTAGCGATCCGGCGATGGCGCCGGCGCTCGACCATTCCAGATCCATATCGCCCAGGCGCATCCGGCTCGTATTGCGCTGCAGGTGCAGGTTGTGCGCGAACACCAGGGTCGCACCCCGCCCGCTCTCGATCCGCCGGATATCCAGGAGGTTCCGGGCCATGAGTGCGTCCCGGGTGGCGCACATGCGGGTCCAGCGGGCTTGCTGTTCGACAGGTTGCGCTGCCTGCCGGTGGTACCGCAGCATCCCGAGTCCGGCCGTCAGCTGGGTTTCGGCCCGGGTCCAGTGGGTCTGCGAGGTTTTCGCCACCAGTTCCGGTGCCCGCGCGTAGAGCTCGGTGAGCATATCGTCGGCGAGCACCCGGAGATCGTCGGCTTCGCGGGTGGCACCGGGAGATTCGCCCGGGTCCATGACTGCCTCCGTGCGGTGCCAGCGTTCGTCCGCACCTGCGAGACCGGCCACGTCATGGTCGAGACCCAGATAGTCGCGGGCGTATTCGAGATACCGGCGCGGGCTCGGTGCGTTCATCGTCTCCATCGACCCGTCGAAGCCGTGGAACGCCAGACGGTCTTCGGCCGGCCGGTTCTCGTTGTATTCCCGCATCCAGGCAACCAGCTGCCGGTTGGCTTCCAGCTCACCGAAGCCGTGCGAGAACCCTGCCCGCATGGCCTCGTCCAGGGTACCGGCCCCCTGTCGCACGTAGTCGTCGACGACGAGCGCGGCCACGCGATCGCTTTCCAGTGCTATCGACCGGAAGCCGCGGCCCGCCAACTCGGCGAACAGCTCGTTGCGGGTCCAGGCAAAGGCGGGTTCGAGGTGGGTCGGTTCACCGAATCCCAGCAGGTCGGTGGAACCGATATCGAAGATTTCCGTATCGACGTTCATTTCTTCGATCGTATCTTTGAAAGATCGATTGAGACTTCTCCATCAGTTACCTGGGGACAGTGGAATATAGTCTAAAAAGGTGAGCAGACTTCGCCCGGCCGACCTCGCCCGCGAGCACGGACTCTCCACCCAGGCCGTCCGGAACTACGAACGCGACGGGTTCATTCCCGCCGCCGAACGCACCGTCAGCGGTTACCGCATCTACACCGAAGCGCACGGCGCGGCGCTGCGCGCCTACCTCGCCCTGATCACCGCATACGGCCACGCCCTCGCCGGACGGATCATGACCGAGGTACACGAGGGCGGGCTCGACACCGCCCTGGAGCTCATCGACCGCGGCCACCACCAGCTGCTGCGCGACCGCGAAACCCTCGACACGGTGCGTAAGGCGATCGGTCATCTGACCTCCGGGCCCGGCCCCACCGCGGACCACGCCACCGCCACCACCCGCACTGTCGGTGAACTCGCCCACCATCTCCGCGTCACCCCCGCAACCCTGCGCAAATGGGAAACCGCCGGCATCCTCACCCCGGTGCGCGACCCGGTGACCGGATACCGGGTCTTCCGCGCACCCGATATCCGCGACGCCGAACTCGCCCACCTGCTGCGGCGCGGCGGCTACGGCCTCGCCCATATCGCCACCGTGGTGGAGCAGATCCGCACGGCCGGTGGCACAGCTGCCCTTGCCGCCGCGCTCGACGACTGGCAGCGCGCACTCACCGCGCGTGGGGTCGCGATGCTGGTGGCAGCCGGTCTGCTCGGGCACTACCTGCACGACACCGAGCGGATGTGATCAGCTCTCGAGGACGACGGGCAGCCCGCGCAACCCGTGGAGTGCGCGCGATTGCAAGGGCTCGGTTTTACCTGCGATGCTTGCGTCCGGAAACCTTTCGAAGAAACGCCGGACCGCGATGGCCGCTTCTGCACGGGCCAGCGCGGCACCGATACAGAAGTGGATTCCCGCACCGAAAGTGAGGTGGCGGTGTGGTTCCCGGCGGCGGGGGTCGAATACGTGTGGGTCGGTGAAGATCTCCGGATCGCGATTCGCGGCGGCGAGAAGCGCCACGATCGGCGTGCCGGCGGTGATGGTTCGATCGGCCAGCCGGGTATCGGTTTTCGCGACTCGGACGACGTATTGGACGGGAGTGTCGTAACGCAGCGATTCTTCGATCACCGCTGTGTAATCACCGTCGGCCGGATGGAGGCCGGGCTCCCGTAGCAGCATATGCAGAGCGTTTCCCAGTAGATGTGTGGTGGTGCCGAAACCGCCGACCAGCAGCATGCTGCAGGTGGCAATGGCCTCGCGCAGGGTCAGCTGTGCCGGGCATTGCTGTGCCAGACCGGCGATGAGGCCGGCACTCCGCGGTTCGGCCTGCTCCAGACGATCCTTGAAATACGCTGTCATCTCGGTGACGAGCGCTCGGGAACGCTCCCGTTCCTGCGCTGTTCTGGCCCCGTCCAGCAATGAGGCGAGAACGTTGCCCCAGGCGGCGAAGCGCGGGGCATCCGTCTGCGGCAGGCCGAGAATATGCGAGATCATCGCCATCGGCACGGCTTCGGCATAGTTCGTCACCAGGTCGGTCACACCGCCGCGCGGAAGCTCGTTCAGGCAGTGCTCGACACTCTTTTCGATCCGGGGCGTGAGATCGGCGAGTTCGCGCCGGTGGAACGTCGGCGCCGCCAGGGACCGCAATTCCGTGTGCCGAGGTGGTTCCAGCTTCAGAAAGGAGTCGTCGACCGGATGGACGAGCGTGACATCGCCGGTGGCATTGCGCCTGCGTGCCGACGCACCGATCGGCGCCGGCCCGAAGTCGCTGCTGGTGAGAACCTGGTGACACAGTCCGTGTGAGGCGGTGAACAGCAGGCCACGGCGACTGGTGGCCAGCGCGCCCCGGGCACGGACCTTCTCGTATTCCTTGTGCCGATCGGCCCCGGGGCGGGCCCAGAGGATCCGCGCACCCGGGTCGCCACGAAGGACATCGGAGAAGAGCCGTGCCTTTTCCAGAGACAGTGCTGCCATGATCGGTCGCTACCCGCCCCTATGCGCCGACCACCGGCTGGGCGGTCACCTGCCGGGCGGGGTGATAACTGGACCAGTAGTACTGGCGGTAGAAGTTCTCGGCCAGATTCACCCAGGTGTTCAGGTGGTCCAGATCGCCCAGGAAACGGTGCATATTGACGAGCAACCAGCTCCATACGGCCTGACTGTCCCGGCAGTTGTCACAGTCCCCGGTGGTGGCACAGTACTGGACGCTCTGGTCGGTTCGGTACGCGTTGAACCGCCCGACGATCGGATGCCCCTCGGTCAGACGCTTGGCGTGCGCGGGATGATCGTTGCTGATGCTGGGGCAGGTTTCGGCGCCGAAGGTCCCCCAATGCGTGCGCCCCGTGACCAGCGTTCGGAAGTAATACGGGTCGCCGATAACGGTATCGGGGTAGGTTTCGCGCATCCGGGTCATTTCCTCGATGGCCCGTTCTTCGTTGTGCAGCCGGGCGGTGGGATCTGTGCCGTTGTCGCTGTAGTAACCGAAGTTGATCTGGTTACCGTTTTCGGCGATGGCCTCGACAGTTCTTTCGAGGTAAGGCATTCCGGCTTCGCTGAGCGTGTAGACCCAGGTGGCCCGCGGGTCACCGGTATACGTGCGCAACGCCTTGTCGAACAATCCGGTGATCCGCCGGCCGTTGACTCCGTAACCGCGCAACTCGTCGTCGACCGGCCCTCCGCCCCACAGCGATACCGCGATGGCGAGATCTTCCAGCCCGTCGTACGGAATCGGCCGCGTCCCGTTCGTCACCACCGTGACATTGCGAATCGTCTCCGCGAATACGCGCACGCGGTCCAGGACGAGTGCCGGTTCGCCGCCGATCAACAGTGTGCTGGTGATCTTCTTGTTGTCGCGGAGATCTTCGGCGAACGCGCGGATCGTTCCCAGATCACGGATTTCGACGCTCTGCTTGTCCATATCGTGTTCGAAGAACCAGCAGCCCTTGCACCGCAGGTTACAGGCGTCGGTAACCCAGACCTCCACCGTTCTGATTCCCCGGGCCACTTCGTTCACACGCATCAAACGTTCGGCCAATGCCGGATCCTCTTGCGCGAGTTCGAATGCTCGGGTTAATATGCGTTCCTTACTTGGCCTGACGTCCAGGAAAACGGGCTGAGCCACGACATCCTCCTCGGGGCGATGCGGCAAGTTCTGCGCGCTACTAGATGTCACCGGCTAGTCGAACATGTCCGAAAACGACAGTGCTGCCGATGCGTAGCCGAATCAACGGGATTCGACGGTGGTAGGTAAGAGAGCGGACAGGGAGCGGTCTTACTGAACTGAAATCATTAGCGCCACAAAGAATTCTAGGATAGCCCTGCTGGCAGCGCGAGACCCCAGCGTTATCCTTGTCACTTTTATAACACTCCTGTCATATGCCAGGAATACTTACGACGCAACGGTAGCCGTTGCGTAAATTTTACGCACCCCTGTTGTCGGGTAGCGACCCAGCACGCTCGCGTCGGCGTGAATCAGCCACGGCGCAGCCACATCCGGCCACACCGCAGCAACCTCAGGGACCCAGCGGTGGCGACGGCGGAAACACCACCGGCATCGATGAGAGTGCGCGATGGAAAGGCCCTGGCCGCCAACGCAGTTCCTCGGGACGGCAGGCGAGCTGCACCTCGGGCAGCGCGTCGAGCAGCTGATCGATCGCATTCTGGGCAACCATATAGGCAATCGAGCGGGCCGGGCAGGTATGCGGGCCCGAACCCCACGCCAGATGCGCGTTGTTGTCGGTGTACTCGCCCGCATGGATTGCCGGATCGTTGTTGCAGGCCGACATTCCGATGAGGACCGGCTGATCGGCGGGTAGCCAAACACCGTCGAGCATGATCGGTTGCCGCGGATAGCTGAGACAGTAGTTCGCCATCGGCGGGTCGGTGTACAGCAGCTCGTTGAGTGCGTCCCGGGTCGTCGGTGCCACACCGGAAGACGATGTGCCGGTGAACCGCGGGTCGGTGATCATGAGAAGCAGCGTGTTGACCGTCAGGTTGGTCAGTGGCTCGATACCCGCCCCGTACAACACGGCCAACTGGTGCACCATCTCCGAATCCTGCAGCTGCGCCGAGTGGGCCAGCAGCCGGGAGGTGACGTCACGTCCGGGTTCGGCGCGCTTGAGTGCGACCAGCTCCAGAAGCCCTTCGTTGATCTGGGCGTCCGCTTCGGTGGCGGCGGAACCACCTTCGAACATGGCAGCCATACCGGCAGCGATGTACTGCCCGATATCCGGCGGGCAACCCAGCATGGCGTTGAGCACCTGGAAGGTCAGCGGAAAGGCGTACTGACCGATGAGTTCGGCTTTGCCGTCCAGACAGAAGTCGTTGATCAGCGGGGTGGCAACCGCTTCGACGTTCTGGTGCATGGAGAACAGATCGACCCCGTCGAGTGCGGCTGTAATCGCCTGCCGGTACCGGGCATGCTCCCGTCCGGTACTGCGCATCACATTGGGCCGCCACGCCATCATGGGCATGAGCGGGTGGTCGGCCGGGACGGTCTTCTCCCAGGCACGCGCATCGGCCGGAAAGTGTTCGGGGTCGTTGAAGATCCGGATGGCGGTGTGGTATCCGATCACCAGGGTGGCCGGAATACCGGGCGCCAGCTCCACTGGTGCGAGGGTTTCATGCCGACGACGCATCTGAGTGAACGAACGATGCGGATCGGCGGCGTACTCCTCGGTATACAGGGCGACGCGCTGCGGTGCACCGGTCCGGGCGGGGGCGGAGTACGGGCAGCCGGCAGTGCCGGTTCCGGGCGACGGGAGGGACTTGGCCAATGCCTTGGAACTCCAATGAAAGCAACAACAACAGATCAGAAGTTGTCTCAGTTGGGACATCTCCTGTGTCGGAACATTATTGATGTAGCGAATCGACCGCAAGCCGGCGGGTAGTGCGTTGTGCCACTGCGAGCCGCGGCGCCATGAGGGTCAGAAACCTCGGAGCCGGTCGGGGATCACCCGGATCGGCACCGAATACTCGGCGCGGAACTGCTCGGCTGTCATCGCCAGGCCCGCCAGCCCGTCCCGGTACTTCTCGAGGTAGGCGGCGACCTCCTCCGGGTCGGTTGTCAGTTCGAGCCGGGCGGAACCGCCGAAAACGACGATATCGCCGCCGGATCCGGTGCTGTTGAAATGCAGCGCAACCCGGTGGTCGCGGGCGATATTACGCAGCTTCGGCCGGTCGGGCTGACTGAAGATGAGAAAGGATCCCGCCTGCCAGTGGAACCACACCGGGTTCGGTTGCGGGGTGCCGGTCGGGCCGACGGTGGTCAGCCAGATGATCTCCTCATGCGCCAGGCGCGCAGCAACCCGGGCACCGAACTCCGTCGCGGGATCGAATAGTTCGTTGACCTGCGGTGTTTCCATGGGCCGACCTCCAGATCATCGGGAACTTCGCCGGAACAACACCCTCACCCGCGCACCGGTTCCCCACAAGAGCGACGACCGAGCAAAACCGTAAGCATTCGATAACAGCTTATTTTATAGGTCTCTTTTCCGTCTAAATAGAGTCTCGGAGCACACTTCCGTGCGAAACTTCTGCCGTTCGTCAACCCCTCTGAAAGAAGACGCCATGAGAACACTCGCCTTGCTGGGCTCGACCGCACTCGCCTTCGCTGCCGCCGGAACCGTCGTCGCCGCCCAGCCCGCCGCAGCCCAGCCTGCGGAATGCCACTCCTCCTACGAGCCCTGCGTCCCCATCACCAGCGACGTCGACTGCGCGGGCGGCAGTGGTAACGGGCCCGAGTACACCGGGCAGGTTCGAGTGATCGGTCCCGACGAATACGACCTGGACCGCGACGGCAATGGAATCGGTTGCGAAAACAGCTGATCCGCACGGTTCATCCGGGCGCCGTCACCACCATCCCAGCAGGGGATGCAACGCGCGCCCGAGTGGGCCGGCCAGGGAGCGAGAGAAGGTCGCGCTCAGATGGTGTTCGTCGTGGTACGCGAGAATATTTCCTACGACGACCGGGCACAGGTCATCGGTACAGACGGCGCCGCTGAGGTCGATGGGGAATACATTCGGAAAGTACGATGCAGGCTCGAGGGCGGGATTGATCTCGTCCAGGGCATCGATACGGTGCATCCCGCAACCGGCCGCCGTCCCGCCGAAGGCTAGACAGTCACCGGCCCGATACGGGACGCCGCCGTCGCGGCGCAGCCACGGAGTATCGCGGATCGCGATCACATTCAGGCCCTGATCGGCCAGCGCCGCCCAGACGTCGGGATAACCGGGCGGGGTTTCGTCACCGCTTTCCAGACGCGGATGCGTGCCGATGGTGAACACCCAGTCGGGCCGGTCGGTTCCCAGCCGGTCGATGACATCCCGGGACCAGTCGCGGCAGTCCGGGATGGCCTCACCTTTGTAGGTGGCATCTTCTGCGAGTGTCAGTGCGCAGCCCATCTTGAGGTAGGTCCGGATTCGGAAATTGTGTTGTTCGGCGAGGACCTGCAGGGCCGGCAACCAGTGCTCCACATGCGAACTCCCCGCCATGGCCAGCGTTCGTTCCGCGTCCGGGTCGCCGTAGGTGCAGGTCACAACATCACGCGTGTCCCAATCGGCGATACAGCCGTCCATCGTCGAGGGCGGCAGATCCGCCGAGACCTCCAAGGGGCTCGGACGTACCCGGGCCTCCGGAACAGGTGCACCCGACGCGAGCGCTTCCGCACCGGGATAGCGGACGGGGTCGAGAGCATTCGGCACCCTCGCCTGCCCCACGACGAGGACCTGCCAGGCGACTGTTACCGCGACCATCGCAACCGCTACCGCCGATACCGCCACGCCCGCCACCCGCCGGTACCGCGCGGACACCTCACCCGCCGCGGGACCGGCTCCGGAGCGCAGCCGGAGCGGCTGTTCGACCCAGCGATGCGTGCACCAGGCCAGCACCACCGACAACACGATGATCGCGACCCCACCGGCCAGACCCGCCCGCGGCTGATCGCGGTAGGCCAGGTAGAAGATCAGAATCGGCCAGTGCCACAGGTACAGGGGGTAGGCGATATCGCCGAGCCGGCGTGCCACCGGGGTGGCCAGGACCCGGTTCGGCCACGGCCGGTCCGCGGGGGCCAGGCCGGTACCGGACAGGATGAGCGCCAGACAGGCGCCGACAGGTAGCAGCGCTGCCGGGCCCGGAAAGCGGTTTGCGCCGTCGACGATCAGCCAGCCGCAGCCCACGACCCCGGCCAGTCCCGACCAGGCCAGTACCTGCCGTAACGGTCGCGCCGGTGACCGGCTCGACGCGAAGAGCACCAGGCCCGCGCCGGCCAGCAACTCCCACGCCCGGGCGAAGCTGTCGTAGTAGTTCCAGCCCTGATAGGTGGCCGTACCGTGCGCCGCGTACACGAACGACGCGGCCGCGGCCACGGTGATGACAACCCCCAGTACCGCCCGGATCCGCCCCTGATATCCCAGGTACCGGCATACCGCGGTCACCACCGCTACGACGAGCAGCGCAGCCGCGTAGTACTGCCCCTGCACCGACATCGACCACAGATGCTGTAGCGGGCTCACCGACGGGTCCGCGGCCAGATAGTCCGACCACGTCCACGCGAGCTGCCAGTTCTGGTAGTAGAACAGCGAGGACAGGGTCTGGTCGGCGATATCCGCCCATTGCGTATAGGGACGCAACACCACGGCAGCGCCGAGGACCGCGACGAGCACCACGACCAGCGCCGGCAGCAGACGCCGCAGGGTCCGGCGCACGGTGGACCACACCCCTACCGACCCGGTGCTGCCGGCCCGGCGCAGCAGCAAACCGGTGAAGAAGAAGCCGGACAACACCAGGAAGACGTCCACCCCGCCGGATACCCGGCCCATCCAGATGTGGAACACCACCACCAGCGCGATCGCCATTCCGCGCAGACCGTCCAGATCCGCGCGATAGGCGGTGCCCGCGGCCGGCTTCGTACCGGACCGGGCCGCGGCCGATACCGCGGTTGCCTCGCCGGCCACCGGACCGCGACACCCGGGGGTTCCGGCCGGCCGAGGCGTGAGTCCGGGCGAATGCGACGCAGCCATGACCAACCGTTCCCTTACCCGTCGGAGCCGATCGGTCCATCCGGCGGCCAGGCCCCTGCCTCGGATGCAGCCGGGCCCTGCCGTCCGCCGGCCGTGCGCCCTCCCTGTTCACCTGTTCTCCACTGTATCGAACACCGATAACGGGCCCGGACCCCCGCGGTGGCCGCCGGCCCCGCCGCTGCCCTACAGTGCCTCCGCAGGAGGTGTCGACGGCGATCCCGTGAGCCACTCTCTCTCCGCCGCGAAACACAACAGGGATGCCCTTCACCGACGGGCACGGCCCCCCGGTCGCGTGCGGCTCCGCCCGGGGCGAGCGGCCCGACGGGCACCATGGAACTCGACGGCCGCAGGGCGGACCGGGTTTGTCGGTGGGTACACCGATGCGGTAGACAGGTCGCGTTTCATAAGCATGGGTAAGGGTTTTTCGTGGTCGACACGCTGGCAAGGACGGACGCACACACAACGCAGGCACCGCCACCGACAACCCGCCCGTACAATCACACCGCCGATTTCATGCGGGTCGCCCTGTTCACCCTGGTCGTCGCCACCCACACGCACGGCACCACTCCCGATGTCGCCGGCGGCAGCGGAGTGATGGCCACTGTGGGGCACACCACTCGGTACGGGTTCGTCGCGATCACCGTTTTCGTCCTCTTCCTGGGCTATTCCGGTCGCAAGGTATCCCCCGGCGCCTTCTGGCGGCGACGCTTCGGTCAGGTCGTTCTGCCGTATCTGGTGTGGTCGGTGCTCTACACGGTGTTCCTGGTCTGGTGGGACGATTCCACCCCGATGCCCGGCGCCGGGGAACTGGCCCGGGATTCGGTGGGCAGCATCCTCACCGGCGACGGCCGGTATCACCTGTACTTCCTGCTCATCTCCATGCAGATCTATCTACTGTTCCCAGTACTCCAATGGCTGGTCCACCGCACCGCGGGTCATCACCTGGAATTGCTCGCCGCCGCCGTCACACTGCAACTGGGCATATTCATGTTCTTCGACTGGCCCGGCGCGACCGCGGTGCTCGGCTGGAGTCCCCAGGTGCACCTGTGGAAGGCCTTCCCGATGTACGCGCTGTTCGCGGTGATCGGCGCCTTGCTCGCGGTGCATTTCGAGCGGGTCGATGCCTGGATCCGCGCGAATCTGCCCGTCGTCGTCGGCGTGGCCGTGCTCGGTTGTGCGTACGGCCTGGTGGGGCATCTGCGGGATGCGGACGCCGGTATCGACTCCACGCGCCACTCCTCGCCGTGGAACCCGCAGTTCCTGCCGCTGTTCGTCGGAGCCCTGGTGCTGCTGTATCTCGTGGGTATGGCCTGGAACGATCGCCGCGGCAGCGGCGACGGTCCGGTCGCACGGATCGTCAGCTATGGCGCACTGCGCGCGTTCGGCGTTTTCGCCGTGCATCCGATGATGATCGACGTGGTGTACCGGGTACTGCCGGTGGATCGGATGCTCGATCCCGTTCCGCACCTCCGCTCGGCGGTCCTCACAGTCATAGTGCTGGCCGCCAGCCTCCTGGTGGTCGAGGTCGCCCTGCGCACACCGCTGAGCAACGCGCTCGTCGCCCGGCCGCGGCAGCCACTGCGCCGCCGGAAAACCGTTCCGCAGGCAGCCTAGGGCCGGCCCGGCCACTCGCCTCGCCGCTGCTCGCGTGCTTTCCTCGTGCCCCGGCGGTTGGTCGAGCCGGCCGGGCACCGGCGGCCGTAATCCGGGCCGGCGACTCCCCCGCCGGTGCCGGTTCGCCGGTGGTCTCGCGGGCCCTACGCCGGGTGTCGAACGCGCCGAACCCGCGTGAGCACCTATCTTCACTCAGGTGAGTACCGCTGAGCTGCCGCGGCTCCGGTCGGCCTCCGGCCGGTGGATCGTGCTGGCCACAGTTCTCGGTTCGTCGGTGGCGTCGCTCGACGCTACGGTCGTCAATATCGCCCTGCCCCGCATCGGCGAGGCACTGGCAACCGATGTCGCCGGGCTCCAGTGGACACTGAACGGCTACACCCTGACGCTGGCCTCGTTCATTCTGCTCGGCGGTTCCTTCGGCGACCGGTTCGGCCGGCGCAAGGTGTTCGTGGCCGGCGCCATAGGTTTCGCCCTGACGTCCCTGCTGTGCGGTGCTGCGGTGAGTGTCGAGATGCTGGTGGCCGCCCGAGTGCTGCAGGGCGTGGCCGGCGCAATGCTCACACCGGGAAGTCTCGCGTTGATCTCCGCGTCCATCGATGACCGCGATCGGGGCGCGGCGATCGGGCTGTGGTCGGGGTTCGGCGGGGTGGCGGGCGCGCTCGGGCCTTTCCTCGGTGGCTGGCTGATCGACGCGGCGGGCTGGCGGTCGATCTTCTTCATCAACGTGCCACTGGTACTGGTGGTGGTTCTGGTCTCCCGGCGGCATGTGCCGGAAAGCCGGGACCCGGAGGCAGCGCCCCGGCTCGATATCCCCGGCGCGCTGGTGATCGCGGTCGCGCTCGGCGCGCTGACCCTCGGGCTGATCGATACTGTCCCGCTGCTGGTGGGCGCGGGCGCGCTGCTGCTGGCGGTGTTCGTGCTGATCGAGGTGCGCAGCGACCACCCGCTCGTCCCGCCCTCGTTGTTCGCCTCTCGTGTCTTCACCGCGGCCAACCTCGTCACGCTGGCGGTCTATGCCGCGCTCGGTGGGGTGTTTTTCCTGCTGGTTCTCCAGCTTCAACTGGTGGCCGGATACTCACCGCTGCTGTCGGGCGCCGCGACCGTTCCGGTAACCCTCCTGATGCTGCTGCTCTCGGCCCCGGCCGGCCGTTGGGCCCAGCGGCACGGACCTCGCCTGCCCATGACACTCGGACCGCTCATCGCGGCAACCGGACTGGTGTTGCTGCTGCGGATCGGCCCGGACGCGGCCTACGTGGTGGATGTGCTGCCCGGAGTGCTGGTCTTCGGACTGGGACTCTCGGTGCTGGTCTCGCCGCTGACCGGGGCCGTACTGGGGGCGGTATCGACGGCCGAGGCGGGTATCGCCTCCGGCGTGAACAATGCGGTCGCCCGGACGGCGCAGCTGGTCGCCGTGGCGGCATTACCCGGTCTCGCCGGTATCTCCGGTGCGCTGGACGACCCCGCGGCCTTCGATTCGGGCTTCGCGGTCGCCATGTGGATCTGCGCCGGATTACTGCTCACCGGGGCGCTCTCGGCCGCGGTGCTGCTGCGCCCACCCCGGCGCGCACCCACCCTCGACTCCGTCGACTGCCTACCGCAATGCGCGATCAGCGGCCCCGCACTGGCGCCGGAACGCGCCCCGGACTGATCCGGGCGGGCCGACGTGGTGCCGAGTTCGCGCCCGGCACCACGTCATCGTACGGTGGCCCGGATCAGGCCACGGCTCCGCTGGTCTTCAACTCGATGATGCGATCCCAGTCCCAGCCGAGTTCGAGCAGGACCTCTTCGGTCTGGGCGGCGAACTCCGGGCCGGGCCGCAGTTCCGGTGCGGTGACATCGAACTGCACCGGACTCGAGACCAGCGCCAATTCTCCAGCGGGAAGGATGTATTCGTTGGAGCGGATCTGGTGGTCGTCGGCAACCTGACGGGAATCCTGCACCGGCGCCCACGGACCTTTGAGTGTCGCGAACTTCTTCGTCCATTCCGCGAGGGTCCGCTCAGCGATCGCCTCGCGCAGGATCTCCACCCCGGCATCGGTGTTCGCCGCGATCGAGGCCGCATCGGCGAAACGGGGATCCTCGGCCATATCGGGGCGATCGATATGGTGACAGACGTCGGCCCAGAACTTGCCCGGTTGCAGCATGACGAACGACAGGTAGCGATCGTCGGCCGTTTTGTACAGGCCGGACAGCGGATTCGCCATCGCGCCGTGCGTTCCGGGCGGCGGGGCGATCATCGGCTCGTCCTGATAGACCGACAGTGCCACAGTGTGACCGAGGGACCACAGACCGCTACCCAGCAACGAGACGTCCACGATCGACGGTTCCCCGGTGCGTTCCCGTTTCAGCAGCGCCGCCGCGATACCGCCCGCCAGATTGGTGCCGGAGATGGTGTCGCCGAAGGCGGGACCCGGCGGCGAAATCATCCCGTCGGTACCTTCCGGAGTGATGGTGGCGGCCACACCGCCCCGGCACCAGAAGGCCGTCATATCGTATCCGCCGCGATCGGATTCCACACCGCGCGGACCCAGCGCGCTCCCCCGGGCGTACACGATTTTCGGGTTCACGGCCCGGATATGGTCGACGTCGATACCGAATTTGGCCCGCGCCGACGGCAGGAAACTGGTGAGAAAAACATCTGCTTGCTTCGCCAGCTCATAGATCACCTCACGCCCGCCCTCGACCGACATATCGATGCCGATACTGCGTTTGCCGCGGTTGGCGTGCTCGATATTCGGGTTCGGGTCGCCCTCGACCTTGAACTTGCCGATCTGCCGCAGCCCGCGCTGCGGGTCGCCGGTGACCGCGTGCTCGACCTTGATCACGTTCGCGCCCCAGTCGGAGAGCACCGCGCCCGCCGACGGTACGAAGCCGTACATGGCGACCTCGAGGACCGTGATCCCCTCCAGCGGTTTGCTCACGAGGCCACCACCTCGGCGATTGTCTTACGCTCCATGAATTCCTCCATCCCGACGACGCCCATTTCGCGGCCGACACCGGACTGCTTGTAGCCACCGAACGGTGCGTCGGGGTGGAAGTAGTTGCCGCCGTTGATGCTGAAGGTTCCGGTGCGGATCCGCCGCGCCACCGACCGGGCGCGTTCGGCGTCGGCACCGAATACACCGCCGGACAGACCGTAGATCGAGTTGTTGGCGATCGCGACGGCGTGGTCGATATCGTCGTACGGAATCATTGCCAGCACCGGGCCGAACACTTCTTCCTGCGCGATCTCGCTGTCGGGGTCCACGTTCGCCAGCAGGGTCGGCTTGTAGAAGTAGCCCGGGTCCACCTTCTCGCCGCCGGCCACCAGGGTGGCACCGGCCGCGACCGCGCGTTCCACCAGGCCGTGCACCTTGTCGCGCTGGCGTTCGCTGATCAGCGGGCCCATATAGTTCTTCGGGTCGGCCGGATCGCCGTAGGTGATGTTCGCGAGGTTCGCGGCGACCAGTTCGGCGACCTTGTCGTGGTCGGCGCGCGGCACCAGCAGCCGGGTGGTGATGGCGCAGCCCTGGCCGGCGTGCGAGCAGATGCTGAACGCGGCGAACATGGCGCCCATGTTGTAGTCGGCGTCGTCGAGCAGGATCGCGGCGGATTTACCGCCGAGCTCGAGGAACACCTTCTTCAGGGTTGCGCTGGCGGCGGCCATGATCTTGCGGCCGACCGGGGTGGAACCGGTGAACGATACGACGTCCACATCGGGATGCGTGGTCATCCGTTCGCCGACGGCCACTTCGGAACTGGTGAGGATATTCACCACACCGGCCGGGATATCGGTGTGCTGCGCGATGAGTTCACCGAGCGCGAGGGTGATCAGCGGCGTATCGGGTGCACCCTTCAGTACCACCGTGCAGCCGGCAGCCAGCGACGGCGCGAGTTTCGCGAACGCCAGCTGGTAGGGGTAGTTGTAGGCGGCAATGGCCGCGACGACCCCGGCGCCTTCCTTCTCCACCCACCGCTGATGCTGGGCACCGCGGATCTCGACCGGCCCCAGGTCCTCGGTCCAGGTGTAGTCCTTCAGCAGTCCCGCGTAGTACTTGACGATCTCGAACGGGGTTTCGAGCTGGTTGCCCTTGGTGAGGATGTAGCTTGCGCCGACCTCCGCGATCATCAGGGCGCGCAGTTCCTCCACGTTGTCCTGCAGCGCCTGATAGAGCTGCTCCAGGCAGCGCGCTCGGAATACGTGATTCGTCGACCAGTCGGTGGTGTCGAACGCGCGGCGGGCGGCGGCGACAGCGGCGTCGACCTCGGCCACACCGGCTTCGGGCGCGTGGCCGACCACTTCACCGTTCGCGGGATTGAGCGAGGCCAGGGTGCGCCCGGCCTCGATCAGCTGCCCGTCGATGAGCAGCCGTTGGGTGGCAGTCACCGCCTCTTCCTGCGTTGACATCCCGCCTCCTCGAAGATTGTGGAAATAGCATTCTCGTTTCAGGAGAATAGTACATTTGGGAGCGGGTCCGTGCGGTCGATTCGATGAGCTGGAACTATCGGGCCCGCGACGGACCCACAGCCGGATTGCACGGATCGCTCGGATCTTGCGCAGCCGATCTTTACGAGAGTACGGTTCTCGTATTCGGAATGCATGTTCTTGCGCCGGTGGGCGCGAGGGAGGAGAGCAAGCGTGAAAACCGCAGTTGTCACCGGCGGCGCCTCGGGCATCGGACTGGCCATCGCGCAGCGGCTCCGCAGCGACGGCTTCCACGTGGCGGCCCTGGACCGCAATGCCTCCGCCGACGACGATTCCGCCTACCGGGCCGATGTCACCGACCCCGAAAGCCTCGCCGAAGCACTGGGCGCCATCCGCGAGAAACTGGGACCGGTCACCGTCCTGGTCAATGCCGCCGGCGTGGATGGATTCAAACGTTTCCAGAACATCGATTTCGCGGAATGGCAGCGGGTTATCGAAGTCAACCTGCACGGTGTCTTCCATACGATCCAAGCGGTGCTGCCGGATATGCTCGAAGCCGGGTGGGGGCGGATCGTGAACATCTCTTCCTCCAGCGCACATTCGGGGCAGCCGTTCATGACGCACTATGTCTCGTCGAAATCCGCGGTCAACGGGCTCACCAAATCGCTGGCGCTGGAACTCGGCCCGTCCGGGATCACCGTCAACGCGGTCCCACCGGGCTTCATCGACACCCCCATGCTGCGCGGCTCCGAGGAGCGCGGGCTGCTCGGCGGCAGCGTCGAGGACCATATTCAGCGCACCCCCGTGCGGCGTATCGGTAAACCCGAGGATATCGCCGCCACCTGCGCTTTCCTGATCTCCGAAGAGGCCGGCTACATCACCGGCCAGATCATCGGCGTCAACGGCGGACGAAACACCTGAATCAGCCCTGAAGAATCCGCCGACCGCACTCGAAGGGAAGTGACAACCGTGAAGGTCCATGTCGATCAGGAACGCTGCCAGGGGCATACCCTCTGCTCGATGATCGCCCCGAAAGCGTTCGAACTCAGCGAAATCGACGGCCACTCGTCACCGGTGGACGAAAATGTAGCCCACGATCAAGAGGATCAGGTGCGCGAAGCGGTGCACTCCTGCCCCGAGCGCGCCATCACGCTCACCGAATAGACCGAGCAAGACGAGGGGGCATCCGATGTCCGCCACCGAATCCACCGGCCGTCGCCGGCCCCATTTCCCTTACGACCGCTACGCACCCGGCTACCGGGAATCGTTCCAGGCGATCACCGAGCATATGCACCGGCACTGCCCGATCGCCTGGACCGACAACCACGACGGTTACTGGGTGGCGGCGGGCAACCGGGAAGTCTTCGAACTCGCCCGCTGCCCGTATGTCTCCAACGACCGCGATGTCGAGGGGGTGCGCCGCGGGTACCAGGGCATCACGATCCCGTCGGCCAACGAATCCGCCATCCGCAACGGCATCCTGGAGATGGACGATCCCGAACATCGCGAATTACGTTCGGTGCTCAATCCCTATCTCTCCCCCGCCGCCGTACAGCGCTGGATCCCGTTCGTCGACGAACTCGTACGGGCCGCTCTCGACGAGAAGATCGCCACCGGGCGTATCGATTTCGTCGACGATCTCGCCAATATCGTCCCCGCGGTCCTGACCCTGGCGATGCTGGGCATACCACTGCGCAACTGGGCGGTCTACAGCGAGCCCGCCCATGCCACGGTCTACACCCCGCCGGACTCCCCGGAGTACGAGCGGGTGCACCGGTTGCACCAGGAAATGGGCCTGGATATGTACACCAACCTGGTCGAGATCCGGGAGCACCCGCGGCCGGGTCTGGTCCACGCGCTGGCCACCGAGGCGACACTCGGCGGCGAACCGCTCTCCGATATCGAGATCCTGGGCATGCTCGGGCTGCTGATCGGGGGCGGTTTCGACACGACCACCGCACTCACCGCGCATTCGCTGGAATGGTTGTCCGACCATCCCGCCGAACGCGAAACTCTGAGCCGGGAACGCGACGAATTGCTCGATTCGGCGACCGAGGAGTTCCTGCGCTACTTCACCCCCGCACCGGGCGACGGCCGGACCCTCAACACCGATATCGAACTGGCCGGTGCCCGGTTCGCCGAAGGGGACCGGCTGTGGCTGTCCTGGGCGATGGCCAACCGCGACCCGGCGGTATTCGACCGGCCCGAGACCGTCGTCCTGGACCGGAAGGGCAATCGGCACTTCAGTTTCGGACTCGGTATCCACCGTTGTATCGGATCGAATGTGGCCCGCGCGGTGTACAAGCGGATGCTGCTGGCGGTGCTGGACCGGATACCGGATTTCCGCTGCATCCCGGAGGAAACCGTGCACTACGAGACGATCGCGGTCATTCAGGGCATGCGTCATCTTCCGGCCACGTTCACTCCGGGCGAGCCGCTCGGTCCGGGGCTGGCGGAAACCCTGGAGAAGTTGCAGACGGTCTGCGATGAACAGCGACTCGCCGAACCCGTCACCGTCCGGAAGGACGCCGCCCAGATCTGACACCGAGGGCACCACAACGGATTCTTCGTGACCGCGGCGGGTGGCAGCCGGCCACCCGCCGCGGTCACGGCACAACGAGGAGATCACCGGCCGGAAGCGCCGCGCACCGGTCATACGAGGAGGCGATATGGCATCGACGAACGGTGACGATCCGGCACCACGTTCGGGGCGGCCGCTCCCGCTGCTGTCCCTGGACACCGAGTTCTTCTGGACCTCCGGCGCCGACGGGCAGCTGCGGATCCAGGAGTGCCGGGCGTGTTCGGCGCTGATCCACCCGCCTCAGCCGATCTGCCGGTACTGCCGGGGTCGCGAACTCGCCCCGCGCGTGGTTTCGGGTACGGCGACACTTGCTTCCTTCACGGTCAACCATCGGTTTGCCACACCGGGCCTGCCGCCCTCGTATGTGGTGGCGACGGTGGCGCTCGCCGACGACCCCCGGGTCCGGCTCACCACCAATATCGTCGAATGCGATCCGGATGAACTGCACCTCGGTATGCGGCTCGAGGTGGTCTTCCAGCAGGACGACGACGTCTGGCTACCGCTGTTCCGGCCGGCCGCGCATCAACCGGAACCGGCGCCGCTGCCGGTCGACGAGATCGCACCGGCCGATTTCGGTCAGCGGGTGACCCCGATGCTGCGCCGCGACAAGTTCGAGGACAGTGTCGTTCTCACCGGAATCGGGATGTCGGATATCGGGCGGCGGCTGATGCGGCCACCGCTCGAGCTCACCGTCGACGCCTGCGAGCGGGCGGTCGCCGATGCCGGACTGACCCTCGACGATATCGACGGCCTGTCCTCGTATCCGGGCGGCGGCAACCTGGGCGGTTTCGGGGAGGGCGGGGTCACCGCGCTGGAATCGGCGCTGGGGATCCGGCCCACCTGGCACAACGGCGGGATCGAAACCTTCGGGCCCGGTGGTTCGGTGATCGCGGCCATGCTCGCCGTGCACGCCGGGCTGGCCACCCACGTGCTGTGCTATCGCACGGTATGGGAGGCCACCTTCAACGAGCTGATGAAACGCGGCACCATCCCGGTGTCCGGCGGCGGCCGCACCTCCAGCTGGATGCATCCCTTCGGATCCACCTCCGCCGCGCATACGCTGGCGCAGAAGGCACAGCGGCATTTCCACGAGTACGGCACCACCCGCGAGACATTGGGCTGGGTCGCGTTGAACCAGCGGGCGAACGCCGCACTGAATCCGAGCGCCGTCTACCGCGAGCCGATGACCATGGACGACTATCTCGATGCCCGGCCGATCACCACGCCGTTCGGTCTCTACGACTGCGATGTGCCGTGCGACGGTGCGGTCGCGGTGATCGTCTCGGCCCGCGACGCCGCCGCGGACCTGCCGGTACCCGGAATCGAGGTCGAGGCCGTGGGCACCCAGATCATCGAGCGGATCGAATGGGATCAGAGCACCCTCACGCACGAACCGCAGGTACTCGGCCCGGCCGCGCACCTGTGGACCCGCACCGATCTGCGGCCCGACGATGTCGATGTGGCCGAACTGTACGACGGGTTCACCATCAACTGCGTGTCCTGGATCGAGGCACTGGGATTCTGCAAAATCGGCGAGGCCAAGGATTTCCTGGACGGCGGGAAGAACATCGCCCGCGACGGGATCCTGCCGCTGAACACCCACGGCGGGCAGCTGTCACACGGCCGCACCCACGGGATGGGACTGCTGCACGAGGCGATCGTGCAGTTGCGCGGGACCGCCGGGGAGCGCCAGGTCCGGGATGCGCGGGTCGCGGTGGTATCCAGCGGCGGGCTGACTCCGGGCGGGGCCATGTTATTGCGGAGCGCCTCGTGATGAGCGCATCGGCACGGACCGCCTTTGCCCCCGGACCAGCACCGGTTGGACCTCGGGCATTGCGAATTCCCCGCGCACCACGTCGTCTTCGGGCAGCAGCACCGGTATCGAGTGCAGTCGCCCCGGTGAACAAACCTCGAGAGATCACGCCGCCGGCGTCCCCGCGGAGGTCGGTCCCGGACGGCCGCTGTGCAGACCTGTTCGGGAATATGCCGGTTTTCCGGACGCGCGGCGAGTTGATCCGCGCAGCACACGAAACCCGATCCGAAACCGTCCGGGCGCCGGTGCCCGCACCCATTCGGAAGGTATGTGCGCGGAGTTGCCGGGAAATCGCGGTGGCGGGCGACGAATGACCCTCACCGATTCGGATCTCGTCGCGGCCGATTCCACGGGACCGCTGCCTGTCGTCGCGGAAGTACGGGATGTCCACGGGATTCCGGTGTCCGGGCTGCTGGCCGAAGCGCCCGCGCCGCGGGCGGTGGTGGTCGCCGTGCACGGAGGTGCGGTCGACTCCCGGTATTTCGACTGCCCAGGACATCCGGAGTTCTCGCTGCTGCGCACCGGGCAGCGTCTCGGGTACACCATGCTCGCGCTGGACCGGCCAGGGTTCCGGAGCTCGGGCCCCTATGCCGACCGGCTGGCGGATCCGCGCCGGCGGGTGGATCTGATGTACGGCGCGATCGATACGCTGCTCGACGGATTACCGCGTGGCGCGGGGGTTTTCCTGCTCGCGCATTCGGCGGGGTGCGAGCTGGCCGTCCGGATGGCGGCGGCCGACCGTGGCGCGGGCCTGCTGGGGCTGGAGCTGGCCGGGACCGGGCGACAGCACCAGCCGGTGGCCCATGAACTGCTCTGGGGTGCGCGCCGGGAACCGGGTAAGCGACCGCCAGGAGTGGGGAAGCTGATCTGGAGTCCTTCGCGGCTCTACGCCCCGGACGTCCTCGGCGGGGGTAGCGTGTCCGCACGTGGATCGGCCCTCGAAGTGAAGGCCCTCAACGAGTGGGCCGCCCGGGAATTCCTCGGGCTCGCACCGGATATCCGTATCCCGGTGCGCTATACCCTCGGCGAACACGAACGCGTATGGCGTAATGATCCGGAGGAAATGACCGCGGTGGGGTCCTTGTTCACCGCCGCCGGCCGGGTGGTGGTGAACCGGCAGCCGAATACCGGGCACAACATAAGCCTCGGCCATACGGCACCGGCCTACCATCTGTCCGTGCTCGCTTTCGCCGAGGAATGCCTCCTCGCCCGGCAGGCCGGCGAATTCTCCGGGCCCACCCTGCAATTCGACGGCGGCGCCGCGGCGCCGGAAAGGTAACCGATGGACGTCACCGATATCGCATTGTTGCTGCTACGGCTGGTCGTGGGGGCGACCATGATCGCGCACGGGGTCAATCACTGGATCGGGGGCGGCAAGATCGCCGGTACCGCGCGCTGGTTCAGCAGCCTCGGGCTGCGCAACGGTGTACTGCAAGCGTGGCTGAGCGTCATCACCGAAATCGGGGCCGGTGTGCTGCTGATCCTCGGACTGCTCACCCCGCTGGCCGCCGCGGCGGTGATCTCGGTGATGCTGGTGGCCGCCCTGCTGGCGCACCGGAAGAACGGATTCTTCGTGATGCGCGACGGCTACGAATACGTGCTGGTGCTCGCGGTGGTCTGCGTGGTGATGGGCATTCTGGGCCCGGGGTGGCTGTCGGTGGATCATGCCGCCGGTATCGAGATCACCGGCTGGGCCGGTGGGCTGATCGCACTCCTCGTCGGCGTGCTCGGGACCGCCGCGCTACTGGCCGTGTTCTGGCGGCCGAACGCCGGACAACCGGATTCGGCGAGCGCCGATTCCTGAACGCGCGAAGGGAGAATCGTATGCGCGTCGGATTCATCGGACTGGGGAGCCAGGGCGGGCCGATGGCCCGCCGGATCGTCGAAGGCGGCTACCCGACCACGCTGTGGGCGCGCCGGGCGGTATCGGTCGAACCGTATGCCGATACCGCGGCGAAGGTCGCCGAAAGCCCGGCCGCGCTGGCCGCAGACAGCGATCTGGTGTGCCTGTGCGTCGTCGGTGACGCGGATGTGCGGGAAGTTCTGGAGCGCGAGGACGGTATCTTCGCCGGATTCGCCGCCTCGGCGGCCGGACGTACCGAGCGGCCCGTGATCGCCATCCACAGCACCGTCCATCCCGACACCTGCCGCGCTCTCGCCGAAAACGCTGCCGAGCAGGGTATTTCTCTGATCGACGCGCCGGTGAGTGGTGGCGCGCCGGCGGTCGAGGCGGGGCGATTGCTGGTGATGGCCGGTGGGGACGCCGAAACCCTGCAACGCTGCCTGCCGGTGTTCGGCACCTACGCGAATCCGGTGGTACACCTCGGTGATATCGGCGCCGGCCAGACCACCAAACTGCTGAACAACCTGCTCTTCACCGCGCATATGGCCACCGCCGTGAGCACCCTGGAACTCGGCGAACAGCTGGGGGTGAGCCCGCAGCGGCTCGGCGAGGTGATCGGCAACGGCAGCGGGAACAGTTTCGCGCTGGGCCGGATCCTGGCCGGCGGTGGATCACTGGATCAGATCGCGGCCCATGCCGGGGACCTGCTGCGCAAGGATGTCCGGTTGATCAGCGAACTCGCCGAGGCCGCCGGTATCACGCCCGGCGCGGTACTCGATACCGCCGACGCGACCCTTGGCCTCATGGGCAAACCGCGCTGAACCGTCGTTCCGGATGGCCACGATTGCCTGCGCGGCGGGGTGGTCCGAGGGCCGCTCGGGCGCCGGGAAGATCCGGCGCCCACGATCGAAGGAGAAACCGAGTGCGTATCGGATTCGTCGGCGCCGGCCGGATGGGCGTCCCCATGATCCGGCGCCTCGTGGCCGCCGGGCACAGTGTGCGCGCGGTCGGCCGCAACCCCGCCGGCCGCGAGGCGATCACCGCCGCCGGCGCGACCACCGTCGGCTCGGCGGCCGAGGCGGGTGAGAACGCGGAGGCCGTGGTGATCTGTGTTTTCACCGACGACCAGGTACGCGAGGTCTGCCTCGGCAGCGGTCTGCTCGACACCATGCCGCGCGATTCGGTACTGATCCTGCACACCACCGGCAGCCCCGATACCGCGACCGCGATCGCTGCGGCCGGCGGCCGGGTGGTCGACGCGCCGGTCAGCGGCGGCCCGCACAATATCGCCGACGGTGCGCTCACCGTTTTCCTCGGTGGCGAACCGGAAGCGGTCGAGCGGGCCCGCCCCGTGCTGTCGGCCTACGCCGATCCGGTGCTGGCGGTCGGTGCGCTCGGCAACGGCCAGCGGGTCAAACTCGTGAACAACGCGCTGTTCGCGGCCCAGATCGGCCTGGTCACCGAGGCCGTCCGGTTCGCCGGGCAGCTGGGTCTCGCCGAATCGGAAGTGCTTGCGGCACTCCCCCACGCGAGTAGTTCCAGCCGGGCTGTCCTCAGCGTTGCCGCCAAGGGGTCGGTCGCGGCATTCTCCGAATCGGTCGGCGATTTCCTCCGCAAGGATGTCGCGGTGGCCCGCGACCTCGCCGACCGCCTCGGCAGTGACCTCGGCCTTCTCGACCCCGCCATCCGCGCCGCCGTCGGGCCGGCCTGATCCGGCTCGCTCGGCCGTCCCCGGTGAAAGGCAGCGCCGGCGAGGGCATCGCTTACCTGGTCTCCGCCTCGACCACGATCAGCCACGTACATGCAAACCGAAGCCGGTGCGACCCGCGGGTTCGAGTCCCTTTCTCAGTTGCAGCGAGGGCATCTCGTAGTCACCGTAGTTCTGCCGCCGGAACGGGATCGGCTCGGTGGAGTCCAGGGTGAGCAGGCGCTGCTCCCACGCCTTGGCCACGTCGCGGTAGTCGGCCGCGGTCATCCGGTCGGCGCCGTACGAGACGAACGGCGGGAGCACCTCGATACCCGGGTAGTAGAGGATGCCGTGGTGGATGGGGAACAGCAGATCCTCGATCGGGCCGTTGACCCCGCGGGCGGAGTAGTGCGATTCCTGGCCGCCGATGGTCACCGACAGCAGCGCCTTGCGGCCCGCGAGGGTGCCTTCGCCGTAGCGTTCGCCGTATTTGGTGTCGCTGTGCTCGCCGACGCCGTACGCGAAGTGCTGGGTGAATACGCGATCCACCCAGCCCTTGAGGATGGCGGGCATCGAGTACCACCACAGCGGGAACTGGAAGACGATCATCTCGGCCCACAGCAGTTTCTCCTGTTCGGCGCGGACGTCCGGGGTGAGGTCCCCGCTGTCGAAGGCCCGGCCCGAATCGCGCACGACTCGCAGCGGGGCCGAGGCGGCGGGGCCGTAGTCCGCGGCATCCACCACCGCCTTCCAGTCCATCGCGTACAGATCGCTCACCCGGACCTCGTGCCCCGCCTTTTCCAGCGTGCTCACCGCGAGGTCTCTGAGTGCGCCGTTGAGCGACTCCGGTTCGGGGTGGGCGTAGACGATCAGCGTCTTCATCGGAACTCCTTCGGATCGGATGTCTTCGATCCTGGGCTTCGCGGCGCCCGGCGGTCAGGGGCGTTTCTTCCACCGGACCGGGCTTCCTGGTAACGGCAGGGCCACCTTCGCCGGCTCCGGCGCGGCCATACTGGGGGTATGGACGATCTCGCGGGCTTCCTGCGGACCCGGCGGTCCCGGGTCGACCCGGCCGCCGTCGGCATCCCCACCGACAGGCCGCGCCGGGTCGAGGGGCTGCGCCGGGAAGAAGTGGCGCATCTGTCCGGTGTGAGCGTCGACTATTACGTGCGCCTGGAGCAGGGGCGCGCCACCCAGCCTTCCGAGCAGGTTCTCGATGCGCTCGCCCGCGTTCTCGGTCTCGACGACACCGAACGCGGCCATCTCTACCGGCTCGCCCGGCAGCGCCGCCGCCGCGCGAGGACGCCGGGCGGACAGGTCCGGCCGGAGGTGCTGCGAGTGCTGGACCTGGTCGCCGGCGCACCCGCGCTGATCATGAACCACCGCCTGGACGTGCTCGCCGGCAACCGCCTGGCCGGACTGCTCTACGGCCGGCCGATCCCCGGGCTCAACACCGCCCGGCACATCTTCCTGGAGGAAGCCGACCGCGGCCTGTACGCGGACTGGGAGACCTGCACCCTCGACGCGGTCGGGCACCTGCGCCTGGCCGCGGGGAAATACCCCGACGACCCACAGCTGGTCTCGCTCATCGGCGAACTCGCGATGGGCAGCGAACGTTTCCGCCGCCTCTGGGCCCGGGCCGATGTACGTGCCCGCACCCACGGGCGCAAGGCCTACCGGCATCCGCTGGTCGGACTCCTGGAACTGCACCAGGAGAACTTCGCCCTACCGGACGAATCGGGTCTGGAGCTGCTGGTCCTGTCCGCGGTCCCGGGCAGCCCCGCCGAGGATGGGCTGCGCCTGCTCGCCGGCCTCGATGCGGACAACAGCGCACGTTCCACGGAGACCGCTCCGGTGCGCGAGTAGTTCCCGCTCGGCCCGCGCGCACGCTCTCAGGACTTCGCGGCGGACCGCAACGGCAAACTCGGCTACGCCTGCTCGCCGACCTGGGCACAGAAGCAATGCCGCACATTCCACGGAGACCGCACCTGCGCGCGAGTAGATCCGTCGGCCGGCGAGCCCGCTCTCAGACCTTTGCAGCGGACGGTACGTCTTCGTGCGGAATGCCCGGATCGCGCAGACTGCAGAACAGCAACCCGCGAGCAACGGCACCACGATCAGCGGTACCACGCGATCTGCGATGAAATGGTCCCAGTGGGCTGATCGAGGGCCGGGCTCACCGCTGCGGCGACAAGCCGTTCAGCTCCCCCCGGGCGCCCATCTCCCCGGCTCAGTTCGATTCGGGCCATTTCGGGGAACGGCCGAGCATGCGCAGGATTCGGTCGAGCGCGGAACCGGTGCCCGGATCCGGGAGCGCGTGCGCGAACGGTGCTTCCGGGCTGTCACGCTCCGGTCCGTCGGGAATCTGCCCGACGATCCGCACCACCGGTTCGGCGCACGCCGGGTCGAGTTCGTAGTCCTGCCCGACAGCACGGGCGAGGTCCCAGCCGTGGACCACATAGTCGACCAGATGGAAGCCGATGGCCTGGTGCCCGGGCACGGTGACACCGGGACCGAATTCCGGCATGGCGAACAGGCGCTGCGGCACATCGTCCGGTGCAAAGGCGGCCAAGACCTCCTCGGCGGATTCGGCGTATTCCTCGCTCGTATGCGGCCCGGGCGGGCGCGGATGCCACAGGGCGAGATCGGCTCCGTCGCCACGTGCCGCGGCGGCGAAACCGCGATGCTGGGCGGCCATATGGGCCAGCAGTTCCCCGACGTTCCAGGCGGCGCAGGGGGTCGCGCGGCCGAGCAGGTCCGGGGTCACGAGTTCGGCTGTTTTCACGGTGGCGAGCACCGCGGTGCGGTCAGGCTCGCGAAGGTCTTCGATAGTCATATCCCAATAGTAAGCACCCGCATATCATCTGTCCATGCTTATTATTTTCAAGTGAACCACCGCCCCGACCTCACTCGTGCACAGATGCCGTTACGCGGTAGGGGCTCCCGGCCCCGGTAAATTCGACCCATGGGATCAACGGACCGTCCGGACCTGGCGGCAATGCTCGCTCCGCTGACCCGCACGCTGATCGCCATGGAACGCCCGGTCCTCGAGTCGTACGGCCTGACCATGTGGGCCTACAGCGTCCTGGTCGCCCTCAGTCGCGGACCGGCCCGGGGCCAGGGTGTACTCGCCCAGGAAATAGGCGCGGACAAAACCCGCATCATCGCTGTCCTCGACGACCTCCAGGACCGCGGCCTGCTGCATCGATACCCCGACCCGGCCGACCGGCGAGCCCGCTTACTGGAACTCACCGCCGAGGGCCACCGGATCGTCGCGCAGGCTCGAACCGAGATCCAGTCCCGCGAGGAACAGCTGGTGCTGCAACACCTCTCGCCCGCTGACCGCCAGGTATTCCTCAGTGCCCTGCACACCCTGGCGGACCTGCCCCGAAGCCTCGACGAGGATGGCTCGGCAGCGAACTGACCGAGCCCTCGCCGGTCCCGCAAACGCACAGCCCGGATGCCCTGTTCGAGGTGCCGGACGTCGGCGGTGACCGCCCGATTGGGGTTCCGGTAGTAACCGCCGAAAAACCACGGATACAGCGTAGCTGCTGGTCAGCGTCGACACTCGGCTCCCGGGCCCAGGATCGAGGTCAGCTCGCGCATCGCCTGTGGGGACGGTTTGAAGTAGCGGCGCAGGTTCTCGGCTTTGCGGTGCCGGGACTTGGCCATCAGTTCCAGCAGGCCGGCCCCGGATTCTCCGAGGTGGGTCAGGCCGGAATGGCGTAGTTCGTGAAGGTCCCAGCCGGTTCCGGGCCTGTCGATGGCGGTGGCTGGCGTCGAGTAGGTCGCGGGCCTGGTCGTAGGACAGCCGGGCGAGGCCGGTGTCGGGGCAGACGTCGCGGTCGGCGAGGTACTTGCCGGGTCCCGGTCGGCGGTGGGTCACGAACACGGGGCCGCGGGTGCGGTCGCGGATGAGCCGGGGAAGCAGGCGGGCGGTGCCGGCGTCCCAGTACACGTTTTCGGGGACGTGTTCGTGGTGGGTGGCGCCGCGTCGGCGGATGCGGGGTTTGGCGCCCTTGGACTTCACCGCCGCGGTGCGGCCGGCGAGGTCGAGGTCTTCGATGTCGACCTGGAGCAGTTCTTCCTCCACCTGCGCGAGAAGACGCTGTGGCGGATGCTGTACGAAACCTGCGCCCGCGCCCAGACCATTATCCGGGGTCTCACTACTATCGTTGCGCGGTCACAGCCAGACGCGTACCGCCGTTCGCCGCAGTCACTGATGCCCACGCCACCGGATGACAGGTCGGCCAGAGTCTTTCGGGGCCCGCGCCATGAGCAATGCCGTCCTGCCTACCGGTGCCACCCACCCCCCCGGGGGGGGCGCCCGAAAAGGTAGACCGGGAGCCCCCAGAAGCCCGGCCGAAATTAAATAAATACTCGGGCGCGTCCTGCCCTCCCCCGTGCACCACAACGGGCCCCCCCCCCGGCCGGTGGGCGGGCACCGGTAGGCAGGACGGCATTGCTCATGGCGCGGGCCCCGAAAGACTCTGGCCGACCTGTCATCCGG
>NZ_JARWNW010000310.1 GCF_029868325.1 Nocardia carnea | reverse complement strand
GGGGTGGGCATCGATTGTTTCGGCGCGGTCGGTGTGGAACCGGCCGGTGCCGGTTTGTCGGCGCCCTTGCGCGCACTCTTGGGCACCGCGCTCATATGCGCGGTGGGTGCGGCCGCCTCGATCTCCTCGCGGCTGCGTTTGAGCACCGGCGTCTTACGTTGTTTGTCCGACGCGAGCGCAGGCATCTGCATGGTGACGGGATCGGTGACCGGCGTGGTTTTGACCAGGTCCACCACATCGCCCGCGCCGGGGCGTTCGTCGTCCAGGATCGGCTCGCCGAGCCCGATCTTCTGCTGGATCCGTTTCATCCAGGCCGGTGCCCACCAGCAGTCGTCGCCCAGCAGTTTCATGGTGGCGGGGACCAGCAGCATGCGCAGGACGGTGGCGTCGATGATGAGCGCGGCGATCATGCCGTAGGCGATGTACTGCATCATCACCAGATCGGAGAACGCGAATGCGCCGGTCACCACCAGCAGGATGAGGGCGGCGGCGGTGATGATGCGCCCGGTGTGCGCGGTGCCGATCCGCACGGCTTCGGTGGTCGAGGCGCCCTGGGCGCGCGCTTCGACCATCCGGGACAGTAGGAACACCTCGTAGTCGGTGGACAGGCCGTAGATGATCGCGATGATCAGCACCAGCACCGGGGACATGATCGGCTGCGGGGTGAAGTTCAGCAGGTCCGCACCGTGGCCGTCGATGAATATCCAGGTCAGGATGCCCAGGGTGGAGCCGAGACCGAGCACGCTCATCAATGCCGCCTTGATGGGCAGCACCAGCGAGCCGAAGGTCAAGAACATCAGCACCGTCGTGACCAGCAGTACCACGGCGATCATCAGGGGTATCCGGTCGACCAGGGCGTCGATACTGTCGCCCTGGAGGGTCGGCTGCCCGCCGACCAGCATCGTCACATCGTCCGGTACGTCGATCGCCCGCAGATAGTCCACGGTCGGCCGGTAGTTGTCGGAGTCGAGAAGCGTCGCCTCCGTGCGGAACACGTTCGGCTGGCTCTCGGATTGCGACGGTACGGCGAAGCCGGCGGCATCGGCCAGGCCCGGCGCTTTATCGGCCTGCTTCAGCAGTTTGCCGATAGCGGAGGTGTCCTCGCCGAGGAAGATCAGCTGAATCGGGTCGGATTGGCGCAGCGGGAAGGTCTGGTCGAACTCCTCCTGCGCGACCCGTACGTCGTTGTCCGGCGGCAGATACTTCTCGCTCATCCCGCCGAAGGCCAGGTTCTTCACCGGGATGATCAGCAGCAGCAGCCCGACGCAGATCGGGATGGCGATCTTGAGGGGATGCTGCATGACCCAGGTGGTGGCGCGGCCCCAGAAGCTCGCCTCGACCTCTTCCGCGGATTTGGTCTTGCGCATCTTCTTGAAGCTCAGCATGTCCACCCGCCGCCCCAGTACGCCGAGCATGGCGGGGAGCAGGGTGATGGAGCCGAGCGCGGCCAACGCGACGGTGGCGATGGTTCCGTAAGCCATCGATTTCAGGAAGCCCTGGGGGAACAGCAGGAGACCGCCGAGGCTGGCGATGATCATGGTCGCGGAGAACACGACCGTTCGCCCGGCGGTCATCACCGAACGCCGGACAGCGGCCCGGGTGTCGTACCCCTCCGCCAGTTCTTCCCGGAATCTGCTGACGATGAACAACCCGTAGTCGATGGCCAAGCCCAGGCCGATCATCGAGACCACGGCACCGACGAAAGTGTTCACGTCGGTGAGCTGCGCCACCCCCGTGAGGATGCCGTTCGCGGCGATAATGGTCAGACCGCCGATGATCAGCGGGAGCGCGGCGGCGACCACGCCGCCGAAGATGAAGAACAGCAGGATGCCGACCGCCGGGATGGCGAGAAGCTCCATCCGCTTCGTATCGTGCGCCATGGTGTCGTTGAGCGTGCCCGCCACCGGTTGCAGGCCGGCGACCTGCACGTCGACCCCGTCGATGAAGAAAGCATCCTGGACGGCGCGGTAGTTGCGCACCATCTCGTCGTCGTTGTCGCCGACGATCGCGACGGAGGCGAAGGTTTTGGTCTTGTCCTTGGAACCGAAGACCGACGGCTGGGCCTCACCGGTCTCGGTCTTCCAGTAGGCGCCGTTGACCTTCGCGATCTGGTCGGGGTGTTCGCGCGGCAGCCGGTTGAGACTGTCGACGATCTTGTCCCGGAACGCAGGGTCGGAATCGATGGTCTGACCCTCCGGTGCCGTGTAGAGCACCAGCACATCGGCGTTGTGATCGCGGCCGAAGGCCTCGTCGGAGATCTCGGCCGCCTTCACCGATTCCGAATTCGGATCGAACAAACCGCTGGAGGTCAGGTGATCAGCCAGCCCGAGACCGTAGGCACCCAGACCCAGCATCCCTGCAACAACGACTCCGATAACGGCGAAACGCAGCCGGTAGACCAGATCGCCCCAGCGGGTGAACACTTTAAGCGACTCCTTGTGCGGGGCGAGAGGTGAGCAGCGCCGACAGCGGCCGGAACGGCTGCAGCCAGGCACCCTCGTCGGGCAACGAGTCGAGGCTCACCCGTGGGAGCGGTTCACGGAACACACCCGGGATGTCCTCGAGGTCGACGAATTCGAGAGTATCGGATGTTACGGCCCAACTCGCGTGCTCGCGGAAGCCGAGTACCTGAACCGGGATTCCGTCGGCGGCGAGTTGTTCGAGTGGTTCGCGGAACGCCTGGCCGTCTGCCGAGGCCACGATGATTCCGGCCAGACCCGCGCCGCGGGTGCGTTGCGCGATATGGCCGAGCATATCGGAGTCGACATCGGAATCTTCGTCGATCTTGGGTTTGGCGAAGACGGCGTAACCGACGTTGCGTAGGGCTTCCACCCACGGCCGGACCACATCGGCGGTGCCGGGGGCGATATTGGTGAACACCGTCGCTTCCGGCTCCACCCGTTGTTTCTCACCGGCGGACAATTCGGCGGTGCGGGCGAGTAACCAGCGGCCCAGCGCGTCGAACCGGGGACGGTAGGCGGCAGTGGGACGGCCACCGAGGATCGCGCCCAGACCCATGTCCAGGTTGGGGGCGTCCCAGACCAGCAGCACGCGCCGGAGTCTGTCCGGGTCGGGCCCGGTGGCTTCGGCACCGGGTTCGTGCAGACTTTCGGCAACCTCGCCGCCGGACGGGGCCATCTCACTGACGCTCATCATTCGATCTTGCCCCATATGAACTCGTTGATCGCACTTCCGGCCCGATGTGCCTTGCTCTCGAACTTGGTGACGGGGCGTTCGAATCCGATCGGCGCCGATTCGCGATGCTGCGCGCTCACTCCGCCGGTGGTCTCGTTCAAGCCGACGAGCAGGGGTTCTTCCGCGCCGACCGCCGCGATGTGCTCGGCGTAATCGGCGTGGTCGGTCGCTACGTGCAGTACTCCGCCCGGCCGCAGCCGGTCGGCGATGAGCGCGACGGTGGCCGGCTGCAACAGCCGGCGCTTGTGGTGGCGCGCCTTCGGCCACGGGTCCGGGAAGAACACCCGCACCCCGGTCAGCGATCCGGGAGCAATCATGTTCTCCAGCACGTCTACCGCATCGCCGCGCAGCAGCCGGATATTACCGATCTCGTCGCGTTCGATCCGCTGGACGAGCTGCGCCAAGCCCGGCTGGTAGACCTCGATACCGATCAGGTTCAGATGCGGTTCGGCCTGTGCCATCTCGGCGGTCGCGGTACCGGTTCCGCAGCCGATCTCGATGACCAGCGGCGCCGGACGCCCGAACCAGGTGTCGGCGTCGAGCGGTTCGTCGGCCACCTCGCGGCCGATCAGCGGCCAGGTGCGATCCCAGGATTTCTGCTGATTGGGGGTGAGTGCACCACGCCGGGACCGGAAACTGGTGACCCGTGGGTAGAGCCGGGATCCGGTGCGCGGTCGCGTCCGGGGCCCGGTCCCGTCCGTCGTGCTGGACGAAGCGGGCGGAGTCGGGTCGGCGGGGCGGACGGCGTCGTTCACGTCCCTATTGTCCAACATGGTCCGGGATCGTCCGAACCGGACCGAGCGCGGCGCTACTCGCGGGTAGTCGATGCTTTCCGGCGAGCCCGGATCCTGTTCGCGCACGGCCGGTGGCTCGTTGGGCTGCTCGGGGATGCTGTCGGCCCGCGCCCGGCGCGCTGTGGGCGCTCTTCTGACAGAATGCGCACCGGAACAGGGGGTGCGAACGGTGACAGTCGAAAGATCGGACAGGTACATGCGGGAGGCGGGGGCAGCGGATCCGCTCGAGCGGATGATTTCGACGTTGCGAATGGGCGACGGAGTGGACACCGGTGTCGCGAACGGGATCGAGGCAGCGGTGCAGCGCTGGCGGTCGCTCCCGCGGGCGCAGGTGGCGGGTCGCGCCCGGTCCGGGCGTACCACGGTGGCCGAGGCGCTGGGTCTGCAACACGGAGCCGAGACCGCGCCGGTCGACGAACCCGGATTCCCCGACCCCGTGCTCGACGCCGACATCATCATCTATGTCCTGGCCAGTACCCCGTCGCCGGGGGACCGGCGGATCCTGGGGTCGCTACCGCCGGAGCGCACGCTGGTGGTCGTGAACAAAGCCGACGCGATCGGCACCGGCTGGGCCGATGCGGTCGCGGCCGCGGAACAGTTTTCCCGGGCATTCGGGCTCCCGGCCTTCCCGATCGTCGGAAGCCTGGCCGCGCGAACGGTCGCCGGCGCGCTGCGCGAGACCGATCTGGCGTTGCTGCGCCGGCACGCCGGTAACCGTTCCCTGTCGGCGGTATCGGCGGAGGCGTTCGTCTCCCCGGCCGCGGGTCCCGATACCGCCGAGCGGGCGGACCTGCTCGAACGCTGGGATCTGTACGGGGCCGCCTGTGTGCTGGCGGCGCTGGAACGCGAACCGGACCTCGCACCGCAGACGGTACTGCAGATCCTGAACACGGTGAGCGGGATCGAACCCGTGGCCCGGCTGCTCGGGCTGCGCTATCAACAGGCGCTGTCCCGGCGGGCCGGCGCGCTGGTCGACGAACTGACCCGGCTGGCGGCGCGGGCTGTCCCGCAGGGCAGCAGCCGGGCGCGTGCGCTGATCACCGAATACCTGGATACCGACGAGGCGAGATGGCTGGGCCTGTGTGGTGGGCTGGTCGATCCCGCGGTATCGCATCTGGCGGCCGGTTATCCCCGTTTCGAACCCGAGGACGCCGACGATGCTCTCGCTCGCGCCATCCGTTGGCGTGCGGTGGTCGCCAGTGATCTGTCACCGGCCGCCCGGCGCGCCGCGGTACGCGTACACAACGGCTACGTCCGGGTATGGGAACGGATGAGCAGTGTCGGACTCTGATCCGGGGTCGGATACCGACCTCGGTCCGGGAGCCGGCGCTACCGCCGCGGCTGCCACCCCGCACGGTGCGGCGTTCCCCGAACCGGTCGCCGCCGTGGTGCGCCGCTGGAACCCCCAGGGGATGGCGCTGCTCGACACCATGACCGTCGCCGGGAACAACGCGGAGGTCCGGCTGCTGGGCCCCGACGACGCGAACACCACCCTGCTGCGCACCGAACTCGCCCGTTTCCAACCCCGGATAGAACTGAGCACGCCGTCGGCCGACCCCGCCGGCGCTGCCTCGGGCTCGATCACCGTGCTGGTCCTGGATGCCGGTGTGGTGATCGGTGCCACCGAACTCGACCTCGTGCGCCGGCTCCGTGCGGCCGGCAGCCGGGTACTGCTCGTCCTGAACGGCACCCACGCCCATCTCGACTGGCAGCTGGTCCGCGACCGTAGCGCCGAACTTCTCACCGCTGCCGGGCTCGACTGCGAGATCGTGCCGGTTTCCGCCCGGCTGGCGCTCGCCGCCCGCACGGCCGCGGATTCGGCCCTGCTGGACCGGTCCGGCCTCGCCGCGCTGCACGCCCGGCTGGCGGCACTCACCACCGATACCGCCACCGTGGACACCCGTCGGTCCGCCGCGGCAACCCAGGTGCTGGCCCAGACCCTCGACCGGATCGCGCAGGAGGAGGCGCTGCTCGCCGCCGGCAGCGAAGCCGAAATGCTGCGTACCGAACGCGCGCGGCTGCTCGCCGAACGCGACGGCGGGCGGGCGGTCGCGGTATCCACGTTGCGCGCCCAGCTCAACTTGGCGCGAATGGACCTGCTGACCCAGGTCGGGCACCGGGTGCGTGCGCTGCACGCCGAAGCCCGCACCGAACTCGATCGCCTGGACCGGGCGGGGCGGGCCAGTTTCCCGGAGCGTCTGCGCGCCGCGGTGGCGGCGCTCACCGATACGGTCGACCGCGATATCGCCGCCCGGCTCACCGAGTTGCGGGCGCGCGCGGCCGCCGCCGGACCCGGCGCACCGGACCGGGCCCCGGATTACCGGCACGATCCGGCACCCACACTCGGCCCGGATCCGCAACCCCGCGGCCGGGGTGTCGAAGATCACCTCATGATCGTTGTCGGCGCGTCGGCAGGGGTCGGTCTGGGACGCCTGCTCGTCTCGCCGCTGGCGCTGGTGCCTGCCCTGGACGTGGCCACGATCCCGGTGACCCTGCTACTCGGAGCCGGCGCGGCGGCCTGGGTGGTGCGGGCCCGCCGCCAGCTCGCCGACCGGGATCACCTGCGGCAATGGGTCGTGGACGCCATCGCGAATGTGAAGGCCCAGCTCGAGCAGCGTGCCGTGACCGCCCTGGTGGAGGCCGAAACGGAACTTTCCGACGAAATGGTCCGGTCCGCCGCGGACCGGATGCTCGCGGTGGACCGGCGCGTCGCCGAGCTCGAAACCGCGCTGCGCCGGGCCACCTCCGGACAGCCCGGCCGGCTCGCCGCCTGTGCGCGTGACCGGCAGATACTCGAGCAATGGACGCCGGATTCCGGAAATTAGTTTGTCCACCCCTATTGATAGGCAACCCGCTTCCATAGGGGCCGCAATACCGCGTTAACCTCTAGACAGGAACCTGGGCGTCCGCTTGGTCCTGGTACACACCCCCGGATACCCGGTGGTGGGTACAGCGGGCCGTAGCGGGCGCCTCACCCGCCAATGGTGGCGCTAGGTGTTTTCGCGCTGGTCACGGGCCCGAGGGCCAGGGCGGAAGCAGCTGTTGCCGCCCATTTCAGGAGAGTTTTCATGACCTCAGCGACCATTCCCGGTCTTCGTGGATCCGACGGCACCGCGCCGACCGAACACAGCGAACTGCTCGCCTGGGTTCAGGAGGTCGCCGAACTGACTCAGCCGGAGCGAGTCGTGTGGGCGGACGGTTCCGACGCCGAATGGGACCGGCTCACCACCCAGCTCGTCGAGGCGGGCACCTTCAAGAAGCTGGACGAGAAGAAGAAGCCGAACTCGTTCCTCGCGTTATCCGACCCCTCGGACGTGGCCCGGGTCGAATCGCGCACCTACATCTGTTCCAAATCCGAATCGGATGCCGGCCCGACCAACAACTGGGTCGACCCCACCGAGATGCGCGCCACCATGACCGAGCTGTACCGCGGCTCGATGAAAGGCCGCACCATGTACGTGGTGCCGTTCTGCATGGGTCCGCTCGGTGCCGAGGACCCCAAGCTGGGCGTCGAGATCACCGATTCGGAATACGTCGTGGTCTCCATGCGGGTGATGACCCGCATGGGTCAGGCGGCGCTCGATCTGCTGGGCACGGATCGGCCGTTCGTCAAGGCGCTGCATTCGGTGGGCGCGCCGCTGGCCGAGGGCCAGGCCGATGTCCCGTGGCCGTGCAACGACACCAAATACATCACCCACTTCCCCGAGGACCGCGAGATCTGGAGCTACGGCTCCGGCTACGGCGGTAACGCGCTGCTCGGCAAGAAGTGCTACTCGCTGCGTATCGCCTCGGCCATGGCCCACGACGAGGGCTGGCTCGCCGAGCATATGCTCATCCTCAAGCTGATCTCGCCCGAGGACAAGGCGTACTACGTGGCCGCCGCGTTCCCCAGCGCCTGCGGTAAGACCAACCTCGCGATGATCCAGCCGACGGTCCCGGGCTGGCGCGCCGAAACCCTGGGTGACGATATCGCCTGGATGCGGTTCGGCAAGGACGGCCGGCTGTACGCGGTGAACCCGGAGTTCGGTTTCTTCGGCGTCGCCCCGGGCACCAACCGCTCCTCCAACCCGAACGCGATCGAAACGCTGGAAGCCGGTAACACCGTCTACACCAACGTCGCCCACACCGACGACAACGATGTGTGGTGGGAAGGTCTCGAAGGCGAGCCCGACCACCTGATCGACTGGAAGGGCAACGACTGGTACCTGCGGGAAACCGAAACGCTGGCCGCGCACCCCAACTCGCGGTACTGCACCCCGATGTCGCAGTGCCCGACCCTGGCCGCCGAATGGGACGACCCGCAGGGCGTGCCGATTTCGGCGATCCTGTTCGGCGGGCGCCGCAAGACCACGGTCCCGCTGGTCACCGAATCCTTCGACTGGCAGCACGGTGTGTTCATGGGCGCCACCCTGTCCTCGGAGCAGACCGCCGCCGCCGAAGGCAAGGTCGGCACCGTGCGCCGCGACCCGATGGCCATGCTGCCGTTCATGGGCTACCACGTCGGCGATTACATGGCGCACTGGATCAACGTCGGTAAGAACGCCGACGCCGGGAAACTGCCGAAGATCTTCTACGTGAACTGGTTCCGCCGCGGTGACGACGGCCGGTTCCTGTGGCCGGGCTTCGGCGAGAACTCCCGCGTCCTGGAATGGGTCGTCGGCCGGATCGAGGGCACGGCTGCGGCGGAGAGCACCCCGATCGGCAATGTGCCGACGGCCGCCCAGATGGATCTGGCGGGCCTGGACGTGGACCCGGCCGATGTCGACGCGGCGCTGGCGGTGGATGCCGACGAGTGGCGGGCGGAGATCCCGCTCATCGAAGAGTGGTTCGAATTCGTCGGCGACAAACTGCCTTCCGGTGTGCGCGACGAGTTCGAGGCGCTGAAACAGCGTATTCAGTGATATCGGAGGCTCGGGGGTGAGCGCTGTGAATTGCGGCGCTCTACCTTCGGCCCGGCACTGTTGACTCCACTTTCGGGCGATGATGATCCGCTGTGGGTGGGCTGTGATTCGCTCTGTGTCTGGGGCGGGGTGTCCGTTGACTTTGCCCTCGGTGTGGACGATGCGCGGAGGGCGGGGTGCAAGTTTTTGGCCGCTCTGTGTCTCGGGGTGGGTGTCCGTTGACTTTGCCCTCGGTGTAGACGATCCGCCGAGGGCGGGGTGCAGTTTGGGAGCCGCTCCGTGCCTCGGGGGCGGGGCACTCGTTGATTCTGTACTCGGTGTAGACGATTCGCTGAGGGCGGGCTGTAATTTTGGAGCCGCTCCGCGGCTCGAGGGTGGGGCCCTTTCGGGCCCGGTTCTTCACTCCTCCGCTCCTCCGCTTCGCTCCCCCGCTCCGTCGCTCCAGAACCGGGCGGGCCCCACCCATGGGTCTGAAAATGGGGTGTGCGTAGAACCCGGGTCGTTCGACACCATCCGGGTTTTGGGCGTTGCGGTGTCGTTGATGGTTGTTGCGCTCGGGTCCAGGGGTTCGTTTGTTCGGTGCTTGTCCCGTGTGAATGTGGCCGGGTCGTGCGGCCTGCGAGGTGTGGAGCGTTGTGGGCTCCGTGCGGGCGGGCCCGTCGTGGCGGCGCATCGGGCGACTCCGGCCTTATTCGAGGTGCCGTTACTTGATGCGATATGGGGCGGGCGGGGATTCTCGAGGCAGGCGGGTGGGGGTGCGTCGGTGCGGCAGCGGGTGGTATGGGGGGTTTTGCCTTATTCTGGGGGTGTATCGAATTCCATGCTCACGTAATGCTGATTGCCGGACTGTCCCGCTCCTGATCGGCCCCCGCCTTTGCACGATCCACGGCCCGAGCCGATCACTCCGCGAGAGGTGGTTGGAAATGGCCGAAGGGCAGCTGTCCCCGCAGTCCAGTGATGATGTTCCGGTGAGCACCCCACTGCATCGGGCGGCCGGCCGGTTGCAGTCGGCGCTGCCGGAGGGGTGGCAGGTGGAAGTGGTCGACGCGGCCGACGGGTCGCCGGACGGTGGCCAGATTCTGCGCGCATTGCTGGTTACCGAATAGTTTGCTCGCCAGGGGGTTTCCCGGGGGTGCCCGGGAAGTTCTGTCATGGGGTCTGTTTCACGTATTCCGCGTTACCGGCTGCCCGACTGTGGCAGGGTTTGTGCTGCGCGGCAGCCGGACTCGAACGGGTCCCGGTGCTGGTCCGTGCCTTCTTGCGTGCGCCGCTCGCCGGCCTCGCGCCGAATTCTTTCCTCTCGGTTCGTATTTCATCGAACGCACTATTGCGATTTGTTGCTGGATCGCGCATGATGTTAGCCAGGTATCAGCTCGCTCCATTCATCGAACCGAAGACCCACAATCGGGAGTGCGTTCATGGCGGTGCAAGTGATCGGCCGGGCGTTGATGACCAGCGACCAGACCGACCATCAAGCGAAAAGCGTTGGCAGCGGCGGCTGGGTCGTCTCGTTCCTACCGGGACGGACCCTGACCACCGAACAGGCAATGGCCGCAATACAGGCGGCCGAAGCGGTGGCGGTGGTCGGGGGATTGGCCGATCAGGTCGGGCTCACGACACTCGAAACCGTCGGGCTCGCCATCCAGGAATCGCCCTGGACCCGGGCCGAACCCGTGGTCCGCAACGGCTGGCGCGACCGGATCGGCCGGCGCCGCCCGCAACTCGCGCTCTAGTCGGGCCGTGGTGTCTCGCCGGGCTTTTCGGCGACCACCACCAGATTGCTGACGAGTAGCTCCCGCAGTCCGGGAACCCGGACCAGCCACCAGGCCCAACGCGGGTGATAGCGGGGGAACACCGCATGCACGGTCGCGGAGGTGCGCTCTGACCAGCGCACACCGTCGCGCGCGGGCACCGCGAACAGCGACACCCCGAAACGGTTCTTCGGCTCCCTGCCGTTCTTCCGGCGGTACCGGCGCGCGGCGTACTCGCCACCGAAGTAGTGCCAGGGCCCGGTTTCGTGACCGCCGAACGGCCCCAGCCATACGGTGTAGGACAGCACGATGATCCCGCCGGGTTTGGTCACCCGCACCATTTCGTCGGCCATCCGCCACGGGTCCGGGATATGTTCGGCCACATTCGACGAGAAACAGATATCGACGGCATCGTCGCGGAACGGTAGCGCCATGCCGGAGCCGCGCACCGCCGCCGGAACCGAGATACCCGCGGCATGCATTTCGGAGGGGTCGGGTTCGACCGGGATGTACCGGGCACCGGCCCGGTCGAATTCGTCGGCGAAGTAGCCGGGACCGCCGCCGACGTCCAGCACGGTCGTTCCGGCCAGATCACGGCCGGTGAGATCGGCGTGGAAATCGCCGAGCAGATGCACGCTGTCGGTGGCGATACCGCCGTAGAAGCGGGCGGGGTCGGTCTGTTCGAATCGGAAACTGCGCAGCAGTCGTACCGAGCGGCCCAGGGTGGCGCGCCGGGCGAAACGGAACCGTTTCCGTGACTGCCCCGCCACGGCCGGTTCCGCCGCCCGGGGGCCGGGAACACCGGCCGCTGCGGGGGCGAGGTCCGCCGCTGCGGGCGGTATCCGGACCATGGCGGGTTTCTCGGCGTCGAGCACGATGCCGAGTCTCGCATATTGTGACCGGCCACAGTATCTCCGGCGGCGCCGGGCCCGGGACCACCGGTGACCATTGCGCTGCACTGCCCGGCAGCCGGCCCGACCTTGGCAAAAGCATGAGACATGCAGGTGGGGCGACCTACCGGGGAGTGCTGCGCGCTAGGGTGTAGCGCGATGCCTGTCCCGTCCGCGGGACGACCGGACAGTCCCGTCCGCGGGAACACTGCGACAGTCCCGTCCGCGGGACCCGAACCAACCGGAGAAGCCCCGACGTGCGCGAAGTACTCCTACTCTGCTGGCGTGATACCGGGCATCCGCAGGGCGGCGGCAGCGAACGGTACCTGGAGCAGGTAGGCGCCCAGCTGGCCGCCCGTGGCGTGCGGGTGACCCTGCGGACAGCCCGCTACCCCGGGGCGGCGAAACGTGAGCGGCTCGACGGTATCGACATCAGCCGCGGTGGGGGCCGGTTCACCGTGTACCCCCGGGCGCTGGCCGCGATCCTGTTCGGGCGGCTCGGCCTGGGCCCGCTGAAAGGCCTACGACCGGACGCGGTGATCGATACGCAGAACGGCATCCCGTTCTTCGCCCGGCTGGTCTCGGGGGTGCCGTCGGTGGTGCTGGTACATCACGGGCACCGGGAACAGTGGCCGGTCGCCGGCAAGCTGGTGGGGCGGATCGGCTGGTGGATCGAATCGTCGCTGTCGCCGCGGATCCATCGCCACGACCAGTACCTGACGGTTTCGCTGCCCTCCGCCGAAGAGCTGGCGACGCTGGGCGTGGACCGGTCCCGGATCGCGGTTGTCCGCAACGGTGCCGAACCCGTTCCCGCCGGGGTCGCCACCGGAACCGCGGCGGTGCGCACGCCCGAACCGCGGGTGGTGGTGCTGTCGCGGCTGGTACCGCATAAACAGATCGAGGACGCGCTCACCGCCGTCGCGCGGCTGCGCGGCCGGATCCCCGCCCTGCACCTCGATGTGATCGGCGGCGGTTGGTGGGCGGACAAGCTGAAGGAGCAGGCCGCGGCCCTCGGCATCGACGACGCGGTGACCTTCCACGGACATGTCGGTGAAGGCCGTAAACACGAACTGCTGTCCCGCGCCTGGGTGCATGTGCTGCCGTCCCGCAAGGAGGGCTGGGGGCTGGCGGTGATCGAAGCCGCGCAGCACGGGGTACCCACCGTCGGTTATCGCTCCTCGCGGGGCCTCACCGATTCCGTTATCGACGGGGTGACCGGACTGCTTGCCGACGATGCGGACCAGCTGGCGACCATCGTCGGCGAACTGCTCGACGATGCGGCCGCCCGCACCATCATGGGCGAGAAGGCGCGTTCCCGGGCCCGGGAATTCTCCTGGGAACATACGGCCGCAGGCGTGCACGAAGTACTGGCGGCCGCCGCCGCGGGCCGGCGGGTCAGCGGACTGATTTCTCCGGGAGACGAGCACGCGGCGCGGATCACCGAGGTAGGTGCCTGAGCCCGCGGGCGCCCGCTGCGAGCCGGTCGACCGGTTACCCGATCGCTCGGCGCCGGTATTCCTGATCCTGGGAGGGTAACGAGCTACGTATCGCCAAGCCTTCGAACTCACTCGCTTCGGGCGGAGCAGTAATTCAGTCGAGTGTTCGGCGGGCCGGTCGCCGCGAAATATGCGGGAGCAGCATCGCGAGCAGCGGTGACACCAGCAGTAGCGCCCACACGATATGTGCGCCGATCAGCAGCGCTCGGTGATCCGGCGCGGGCCGGGCTGCCACGTCCGGGACCTGGTAGAGACGCAGTTCCTCGCTGTCGAATACCTGATCGAGCTGGGTGAGGGTGGTCGCGGATTCGCCCAGCGGGCCCGGCGAATCACGCTCGACGAGGACCCAGCCGACACCCAGTCGCGCGAGTGCGTCCGCATCGCCGCCCGCGAGCAGTAGATCTTCCACGGTCTGCGCGCGCGAACCCTCCCCGCTCACGGTCTCGCCGCGGACCGGCAGCGCACCGGTTTGCAGAACATCACGCGGCAGCATTCGCGGTGCCGGGTCGAGCACCGGCGCCGTGCCGGAATTGGGAAAGCGCCGGAACATTCCGCCGGGTAGAACCGCGATATCACCGGGACCGTCGATACGTTCGGCCACCTCGGCCCAGGAATCCGGGTACTGGACGGCACGCATCTGCCCGCCTGCACCCCAGCCCAGGTCGGGTAGCGGTAGGAGAAGCATCCCGATGAAGAGCACGGCCAGCGCAACCGATGCGCGCACAGGTCCGGGGCGGTCGGCTGCGCGGAAGCCCGCGTTCTGCGTGTCCGGGACCGGGACGGAAGTCGTCGTGCCGGCTTCCGTCTCGCCGGCCGCGCTACCCGAGCCGGGTGCGAGGGCACGGTCGGCATCGGAACCTTCTGCGTGCTCGGTGTGGAAGCCGGTTGTGTCGCCGCTCGTGCGGCCTTGTGCACCGCCGGAGTGGCAGACGGCGTCGTCGCCCGAATGGGGATCGGGGGTTTCGCTGGGGCGGGAGCCGGTTACGCCGCCGGGTGTAGACGCATGTGGTTCGGTGGAGGCAGAGGCCGGTGTGCGGTCCGGGGCCGGTCCATGGGAGGCGTTGCCGGTGTCCCGACGCGTCTCGCCGGATGCGGAAGGGGGCTGGTCGACAGTGATTCCGGGCGAACTGTCGGCGGGGGAGAGGGGCGCCGGGCCGGCGGAACCGGGTACATGAGGGGAATCCTCGCGTTGCACGGCTGTGTCATCGGTGGACCGGCGGCCGGTCGTAATCGAGCAGGCGGCCGCGGCGCACAGTGCGTATCCGGGGACGGCGAGCGCGACGAACTTCTGTGTATCGCGGAGCAGCCCGGCGCCGGGGATGTGCACGACCAGCCATTCCATGACAGCCAGACCGGCCGGGGTCGCGGCGAGGGCCGGTAGCGCGACCGCCGCCGCGGCGAGGACGAGCAGGATGCGGCGGGCACGGGTGCGTTCGGGGTCGCCGTCCGCGGCCGCCACCCTGCGGATTCCGAACGCGACGACGGCCAGCAGCAGGATGGTCGCGACCGCGGCCAGCGGGGTGGTGCGGGAACCGGGGACGGCGTCTGCGTTCCAGATCCCACCCAGCCCGGCGAGACTGCCCACCGTGGCCAGCCAGGGTTCCGCGCGGGCGGCGAAGGCGGGTACACCCGCCGGGTCCGAAGGTTCGGCCGCGACCCCCGAGACGACGGTGGCCAGCAGCCATGGCACGCAGGCCGCCACCACGAGTCCGAGCACACCGGCCGATCGTCGCCCACCGGCGATCGCCACGGCGACGATTGCGCCCAGTAACGCGCCGGTCGGGGTGAGGCCTGCCGCGGCGAGGAGACCGGCGAGAACGGCCCAGTCCCGGAAGTTGTCGAGCCGGATGCGGGTTGCGGTGCGGTCCGCAGACCGGTCGTCCGGGGTGGGGCGGGCCTCCGAATCAGGCCGGCCCGACCATGGGGCCGAGTCCTGTGCCCGCGGATTTCCGCTGGTGTCACCGGTGCCGTGCCGGGCGGCCCGCCCGGTCCGGGAATCGGTGGGAAACGACTGTGCGACTCCGCTGTGGGCCGGTCTTTGCGGGCCGGTATCGGCGGATCGCCGGAGCATCGCGAACATGATTGCCAGTGGTCGCGCGCGGCCCTTGCGCGGCTCCGGGGCGGCATCGGGGCCGGCCCGATCGACTGAACGGGGTTTGCCTGCGGTGGTGTCGCGAGGGAGCGCGGAGCTGACCCCCGGGCGTGTCCCATTGCGGCGGACCCGTTGCGCCGCCAGGACGATCCAGGGGAGTGCCGCGTAGCCGGTGAACAGGCTCCAATGCCCCTGCAACAGGCGTTCGGCGACGTAGGGGTTCCAGATCGTGAGCGTGGTGGCGACCAGCTGCGCGGCGAGCGGCGCCCGCAGCAGGTCGCGGGCCAGGAGGGCGGCGCCGTAGCCGGCGGCCCACAGCGCGGCCACCAGGATCGTCTTGACCACGACCCCGCCGTCGACGAATACCGAAAGTATGGCGAGCAGGACGTCCTGCGGGACGGCCCGGGGAGCGGCGTCGCCCAGGCCGAGCGCGGTATCGGTGAGATAGGAACGGGGGGTGCTCACGGCATCGCGGAGCAGGAGATAGCCGGACCGCAGCAGCGGCGCGGTGATCAGGAGGGTGAGCAGCAGGCTGTATCCGGCCGGGAGCCACCGTGTCCACCGGCCCGCTCGTTGTGCACCCACGGCCAGTCACCCTACGTTCGCGGATCCGGGCGGGGCGGACCGGTCCACCCGGTGCTCCGGGTGGGAGACTTGCCCGCGTGCAGTTCGTTCGCCGTCTTCCCGCCGTGGCGGACATGACCCTGGTCACGGCGGGTGCGATGACCGCGAATATCGCGAGTTATCTGCTCCAGCTGCTGGCCGGGCGCTGGCTCGGTGTGGCCGGGTACAGCGAATTCGCCAGCCTGCTGGCCGTCCAGCTGCTGTGCGCGGTACCGGCGCTGGCCCTGCAGAACGTGGTGGCTCGCGAACTCGTGCACGGATCCGATATCGCGGCCCTGCGGGCGCTGCGCCGGCGGTGTGCGGTCCTGGTGGCGGCCGCGGTGGTGGTGCTGGTGCCGGTGGTGAGCGTGCTGCTTGACGTGGGGGTCGCGGCGGCCGCGGCGGCCCTGGGGTCGGCGCCTGCCCTGGTCGTTCTGGCGGGTGAGCAGGGTGTGCTGCAGGGGCAGAAAAGGTTCCGCGGGCTGGCGATGGTGCTCGGGATGACCGGTATCGCGAAGGTTGTCCCGGCGGTGGTGGTGCTGGCTGCCGGGGGCGGTGCCGCGGCAGCGCTGTGGGCAGCGGCCGGCGGTGTCGCCGCGGCGGCCGTGTACGGGCGGATCGTGGCAGGCCCGGGGCATGCGGATACGGCCGGAAATCATGGCGCGGGGCGCGCGGCGGAAGTGCCCGGTGGTTCCGCTTTTCCGGTGATTCCGCCGGACGTGGACTCCGGGCTGACCGACGCACGGCCGGAGCAGGCCGGAGCCGGCGGGACGATACCCGAATCGGCGGGGCCCAGCGACGGTGTGAAACCGGGATTGGCGGATGTGGCCGCGGTGCTGCGGGCAACGCAGGTGCAGGCGGCGTTGATGGCGCTGTCGTCGGCCGATCTGATCGTGGTCCGGATGGTGCTCGAGGAACCCGATGCCAGCCGGTACGCGCTGGGCACCATTGCTACCAAGATCGCCTTCTGGCTACCGCAGGCAGTGGGGGTGGTGTTGTATCCGCGGATGGCGCAGCCCGCGTCGTCCGGTTCGGCGATACGTTCGGCGCTTGCGGTGCTCGCCGGGATCGGGGTGGTCGCGGTGTTCGGTGCGGCGGTCGCGGCTCCGCTGGCGCCGTTGCTGGCCGGTCAGGACTACGCCCCGATCCAGGGATTGCTGTGGTTGTTCGCGCTGCACGGAGCGGTCCTGGCCGTTCTGCAGGGCGCGCTGCTCTCGGCGATCGCGGTGAACCGGACCGCATTGGCCACGCTGGCCTGGGCGGGGTTGGTCCTCGAGGTGGTGTTGATGCTGGTGGTGGCGAATTCCGTCACCGGTCTCATCGTGACCGCCGCGCTCGTCGCCGGGGCGACCACCGCGCTGGTGGCGCTGCTGGTCATTCGGGCGGCGGCGCGGCGTCCGGCCGTGGCCGCCGCGTGAGCGGCGGTAGCGCTGCCAGGCCCACCGCGATCACCGCGATCAGTGCGGGCACCTGGACCCACAGCGAATCACCCATATAACCGCCCGGCATTCGCCAGGGCCCGGTCGACAGTGCGGCGGCCGATACCGCGGTACCGATTCCGGCGACCGCCGCCAGGGCCCGCCGCGGCAGCCGTGGGACGAACCGCAGTACCGCCAGACCCGCGACCGTGAGCACGGTGGCGGTGGGACCGGCGATCACCGTGGTCGCGGCCGTCAGTGCCGGCGCACCGACTGCCCACGGTGTGCGCCACACCGGCACCGGGATCACCGGATCGCCGCGGGGCCCGCGCGGAACGGCAAGGGCGAGCAGCGGTATCAGCAGCAACAGGCCACCGAAGATCGCCACCCGGTACCAGGTATCGATCGGGAACGACACCGTCACCGGTCCGGTCGCGCCGTCCGGCAGCAACCAGCCCTGCTGCCAGCCGTTCACCACGACGGGGTCGAGTTCCTGTCCGTCGGCGGTATGGGCCCGCCAGCCGATATTCGTGCTGAGCGGAAGTGTGAGCAGCTGGGTTCCGGTATCGGCGACCGGCGGTGCGGGCTCGGTGCCGGCCAGGCGTAACCGGTCGACGAAGAACAGTTCGGTCGGCGCTACCAGCACGTCGACCTCGCCCGCCGGAAGTGAAATCGGCTGGGCCGCACCGGGTGCTGTCTCCGCTGTCGCCGGTACGGCGGGGTCCGGGCAGGTCTGTGCGGGAATCGGTGCGCCGGAACGTAGTTCACCGGCGGTGGCCGTGATGCTGGTGCGCACGAGGCGGCCGCCGACCGCGACGGTCGGTCCGGCTTCGCAGCCGACGGTGATGAGCCGGTCGTCCGGTGCGGGTGGCGGATACTGTGGACCCAGCACGTTCACCTCGGCCAGTCCGGCGGGTTGGGCCTGGTGGTAGCCCAGGGCGGTCCGGTCCAGAACCGATTCCCAGCTGCGGATACTCAGTTCGATGCGATCGGTCACCGTGGGGTGCAGGTCGATCCGGGACGTCTCGTCCGGGTCGTCGAGTTCGCGGATCTGCGGTCCGCTGCCGAGGTTCACCGCGACCGAGGTCGGGGCGGCCGGGAGTCCGCCGAGCGAGGGGGTCAGTTCGAGCCCGGTCACCAGTGTGGGTTCGGGGAGTTCGATGGTCAGTGTCGGTTTCGGGCCGCGGGTATCGCGGGCGGTCTCTTCGGGCGCCGTCCAGCTGGTGCGCGGATCGCCGTCGGTGGCGGCGAAGGCCGATCCGCGGAGATCGCCGACATCGGACGCGCCGCGCGCCACCGGTCGCGCCGGATCCGTCAGCAGCGCTTCCAATGCGGGGCCTTGGCGCGGGCGGACCGTGAGCTGCGGATCGACCGACACCGGCGCGGGCACCGACAGTGTGCGGCTGAACGCACCCATTTCTTCCGGGGCCAGCGCCAGCCCCTTCCCGCAGCGAACGCGGTCGGGGGCGTCGAAACAGGCGCTGCGGCCGGGGAATTCCTGTCCGAGGTCCCAGCCCGTCACCGTGGCGCCCGCCGTTGGTTCCGGAAGTACTGTGCGATGCCGGATTTCGACCGGGACGGGAAGCTCGGGTACCGAGTAGTCCTCCACCGCCAGTTCGCTGATCCCGAACTGGCCACCCGTACTGCCGCGTTCGGTCGATCGTGCCGTGATCTTCACCCAGTCGGTCGAACCCACCGGCAATGCCACCGAAACCGGTTCACCGGGTTTGCCGATCCGGGCGGAGACACTGCCGTTGTTGGTGCGCACCTCCACCCATTTCACGGGGTCGCCGATGGCGGCGGGCGTGCTGGTGAAACGCAGCAGCCCGGACTTGAACGGCTGATCCATCTCGAGCCGCAGCCATTGGCCGACAGCGTATTCCCCGGCATTGCTGATCCAGGCGGTAGTGGGATCGCCGTCCACGATCGCCGCGGTCGAATTACCCGGCGCGACACCACCGATCTGGGTGGCATCGGCGGCCGAACTGGAGGCGGTGACGGTGGCTCCGGTCCATTCGCCGCGGACCGGCTCGGCACCCGGGACCGCGTAATCCGGCACGAGGTTGTGCGTGCGACGGGCGTCGTCGGGGGCGCGCAGCGCGGAGTTGTGGTTGTCGACCTTGCCGAAATCGGTTTCCCGGTCCATCGGGGTATCGGTCACCGTAACCGGGCCCATCGGCAGGCCCGCGGCGGCGGCATCGGCGGCGAGCAGGGTGGGTTCATGGGACGTGGCAGGGTCGCGGTGGAGTCGTTCCAGCACTTCCGGACCGCCCTGCACCCTCGGGACCGAGGCCAGCGGAACCGTGTACGCTCCGGCGAACTCGGCGGGCGCACCGGTGCCGCTGCGTACCTCGGCGGGAGTGCCCGGCGCCGGAGTTTCGACGCGATAGATCTCCACCGCCGGATACTCCGGCCGCAGATCGGCGTCGACCACGAATTCGTCGTTATCGGACCCGTGTTCGACCGGGTCACCGAATTCCGCGACCTTACGCAACCCCGGCGACCCCTCCACCGCGCTGTGTGCCAGTAGCGGCCGGGTCGACCGCGAGGTATCCGGATCCAGATCGTTGCGTAGCACCAGTACCCCGATGCCCTGTCCGCGCAGCGCGGGCGCCAGACCGGCCGAGGGCCGGCCGTCGGCGATGAGCCGCTGCACCGAATCCATGGCGCGGATGGTGCCCGGCGGATTCAACGGGACCGCGTCGCGCACCGCCCAGGGCGTCTCCGCCAGAGCCTGCAGAGGTTCGTCCCTGGTCAGCCCCCAGACCTGGCTGCCGAAAGGCGCGCCCGGGACGACCAGTGCCCGGGTATCGGCGGCGTTGTCGCGTAACCAGTCGGCGGTCTGCTGCCAGTAGGCGGGCACCTCGTCGTAGGCGCCGCGCGGGGCGAGCTTGCCGGTCCAGGCCAAGGAGGTGGACAGTGCGAGCGCGGCCAGGATCAGCATCGCCACCGCGACCCGGCGGTCGCGATGCGGGTTGGCGAACGCGTGGCGCCACTGCCCGGCGCGTACCGAACCGGGCAGCGGCACCCGGGCCAGCAGCTGCGCGAGCCCCAGCACCAGCGGTAGCCGGATCAGGGGTTCCAGTTTGTGCACATTGCGCAGTGGCGCGCCGCCGGAGTCGAGGAAGATGCGGACGGATTCGGCGAACGGCCCGCCCAGCTGGCCCACATAACCCGCGCAGATACCGGTGAGCCCGACACACAGGATGAACACGAGCCGCCCGCGCCCGGGCATCGAGCGCATCGCCAGCCCCGCCATTCCCGCGGCGGCGAGCAGGCCGGTGGCCAGGACCGCGGCAGGCTGGGTGACCAGCACCGCGCCCGCGATCCGTTCCGGCGAGACGAACGGGGTCCAGCTGTCGGTGCCGCGCAGCACTTCCCCCAGCGACGCCCACTGGGTGGTGACCCCGGACGATTCGATGTAGTCGAGGAACGGCGGGCTCACCCGGCCGAGCAACAGCAGCGGTACCGCCCACCACGCGACCGCCAGCACCAGCAGCGGCACCCAGGCCAGGGTGAACCGCCACCAGGCCCGGTTGGGCCGGTAACTGGCCCACCACAGCAGCGCGGGCAGGAAGGCCGCCACCGTCGCGACCGCGTTCACCGCGCCCATCAGCGCCAAGGCCAGCGCACTGCCGGCCGGAGACCGCGCCCCACCGCGCCGGCGCCGCTGGTAGGCCGTCCCGAGGGCCGCGGGTGCGAGCAGTACCCACGGCGCCAGCATCATGGGCAGGGTTTCGGAGGAGATGGATCCGAGGGTGGTGAGCACCCGCGGGGACAGCGCGTACGCGGCAGCGGCGATGATCCGCGCTCCGCGCGCGCCGATCCCCAGGGTTTCGCAGAGCTTGACAACACCCCAGAACCCGGCGAGCAGCAGCAGCGCCCACCAGATCCGCTGGGTCACCCAGGCGGGAATCGAGAGGAGATCACCCAGCGCGAAGAACGCGCCGTGCGGGAAGAAGTAGCCGTAGGCCTGGTTCTGGACCTGCCCCATCGGAGCCTGGCTGCTCCACATATGCGCGGCCCGGCCCAGGAAACCGAGCGGGTTTTCGGCCAGGTCGTATTTGGTGTCGGCGACGGTGAGCCCGGGGGCCTGCAGGAAGGTCAGCAGGAAGGCGATAACGGCCGATCCGGCGAACCACCGCGCTCCCAGCCGGTCGGTGAGTTCGGGCGTACTATCGGTTTCCGCGCGCGGCGAGGCGGCGGTTTCGGACTGCTCGGGCACCGTGGGTCAGGCGTTCGGCGTCCCCGCCGCAAGTGCCGGGCGGGGACGTGGCGGGGTCGGGAGGGGTCTCAGCGTTTGCCGTATTCGACGCTGTTGAGCAGCGAACTGTCCGCGTTACCGCTGCGGTCCACTTCGGGGCGGGTGTTCTGCTGTACTGCGGCGGTGATGGCGAAGACCGCGATCGCGCCCAGCAGGGCACCGCCCACCGCACTCGCAATACCGGGGACAGCAAACTTCATCGCAGCACTCCAAACTCGACGCAGGCAGTATCCGGGCCAACCTAGCAGCATCGCGCCGGTCCGGAAACGTACAGTCCGGCGTTTCACCCTACTGGGTGCGCCCGCCCGGCGGCGAGACGGCCGGGCTCGTTCTCCCCGGGCGGACCTGCGGACTCTGTCCGGCCGGACCGTCGTGGACCCGGCTCGCACAGGATCGCGCCGCCGGGCCGGATCGCAGCGCGACCGGGAACAGCCACCTCGCCACGTCGAAAGTAAAGAGCGCTTGATCCGGTTCGCCGCCGGACTACTCAGAGGCCGGGCTTGCACCGTGCGATCCGAGCCTCACCCGTGCTCGTCACGAATATTCAGCGCGCCGAGCAGAGTGTGCAGTTTGCTCGTCGTCTCGTCGAGTTCGGCCTGGGGATTCGAGGCCGCGACGATTCCGCCACCCGCCCAGGCTCGCAGGGAAAGCCCGTCGGCCGATAGCTGCGCACTGCGAATCGCGACCACCCAGCACCCGTCACCGCTCGAAGCACACCAACCGACCGCACCACCGTAGAACCCGCGGTCCTCCTCGTGGGCGGTGATGTACTCCAGTGCCTGGGCGGTGGGAGTGCCGCACACCGCCGGCGTTGGATGCAGGAGCAGCGCGAGTTCCAGAGCGCTGGGCGCCGGATCCCGCAGCACACCGTGGATCGGGGTGCCCAGATGCCATACGTCGCGGGTGCTGACCAGTTGTGCGCGCGGCGGCACGGTGAGCCGGATGCAGACCGGGTGCAGCCGTTCGGTGATCCAGTCGACGACGAATGCGTGCTCGGCCCGGTTCTTCGTACTCGCCGCCAGCCGCTGCGCCTGGGCGTTGTCCGCTCCGGGATCGGGGAGCCGGGGCAGCGTTCCGGCCAGCGGATAGACCGTGACCGAGGTCCCGGTGCGCTGGACCAGCGTCTCCGGGCTCGCACCCATGAGGGTCGCGCCGGTGTCTCCGGCGGGGGTGAGGTCGACAGCGAACACATTCGCCCGCGGATGCCTGGTGAGCAGGTAGGCGGCGAGGGTCTGCGGATCGAGGGCGGTATCCGCCGCGGCCAGCACCGACCGCGCGGCGACCACCTTGCGCAGTGGCTGCCCGGGGTCGGCGAGGATGCCGACCAGCCGCGCGACCCGCTCGCGATGCTCGTCCGGGGCGGGCTGCTCGCTCACCACGCGTATACGGGGGAGTTCCGGGAGCGCAGCCGGTCGCCACGGGCCCGCGGTATACGAGAACTTCTCGGGTTCGACCAGCGCGGCCGGGCGGCGGGGGTCGAACGGGAGCGCGCCGGTGATCGCCGCGGTGCCGCCGTGCAGGGCGTCGACGGCCTGCCACGGATCGTGGAACGCGGTGCGCACGCCGTCCGCGCGGACCACGCTGTCGGGTCGTGCCAGCAGGAACCCGGTCATGGTCCGACCGTAACGCCATCGAGGGGGCCGGCCTCGCGGCCACACCGAGGTCCCGATGTCGTGCAGCGGTGAACCGGTGGGCCGGCAGCCTCTCCACGCGGCCCCTGGAGCGGGCGCACGGTATCGGCCGTACCGGACGAGCCCGGGTGCCGGTCGCACGGTGCGGTCCGGGAGGGCGGTGCCGATAAGTAGTGGCCAGCCGGGTGCGTTTCCCGAGCTGTGGTCTGGGGATATTCGCCCGGATCGTCAGGTTTCGGCGCGCCGGCCGTGCCCGTTGCCCAGGGTGCGCTCCTGTGGCACCGGGGGTACCAGGAAGACCGGGCGATGACAGTGCTTGAGCACCGCGTCCGCCACACTGCTGTGCACCAGGGCACGCAGCCCGGTCGCTCCGCGGGTGCCGGCGACGATGATGTCGACGTCGAGTTCGTCGGCGACCTCGACGATCGAATGCCAGATACTGCCGGTGGACTCCTGGGGGCGGGCCTCGGCGTTCAACCCCGCCAGCCCCGCGAGGTGCACACCTTCGGCATTGATCTCGCGGGCCGTCGTATAGGCGATATCTTCCATATCCTCGTCCGGCACCCATTCCGGCTGGACCATCCCGGAGATTCCCGATATGCGGGCGGCTTGGCGCACCATCGGCTCCCAGGCCGTGAGCACCACTGCCCGGTTCGCAGTGAGGAAGCGTCCGGCGTATTCGATCGCGCGTTTGGCGTGTTCGGACCCGTCGTAGGCGATGAGCATCAGATCGCAGGGCATGGCGACCTCCGAGGCGGAGCCGGCGAGAAGATGATTCCAGATTACCGCTGTCCCGAAACCGAGCCGAGCTTTTACGTGCGTGGCGCGCGGGATACCGTGCAACGATGCGGAAGTTGCCGTTCGTCCTGTTCGCGGTGCTCGCGATGACCCTTACCGCCTGTGCCGGTGGTGACGGTGGTGGCACCGGAACGCCCACGCCAGGGGCGCGCTCCCCGGAGGGCGGGACGAGTGCCGCGCCCGCACCCACCACGACCCCGGAGGATTGCGCCGCCGAGTACCTCGGGCAGTTCACCACCCGGGAGAAGCTGGCTCAGCTGCTCACCGTCGGAGTCACCGGTACCGAGGACGCGTTGTCGGTGGTGCGCGATCATCAGGTCGGCGGCATTTTCGTCGGTAGCTGGACTGATCTGTCGATCCTGACCAGCGGTGAACTCGAACAGGTACGGGCCGCGGCGAAGGTTCCGCTGATGGTCACCACGGATGAGGAAGGCGGCCGGGTATCGCGGCTGGGCAGCCTCATCGGCACCGCGCCGTCGGCCCGGGAAACCGCGCAGACGATGACGGCCGACCAGTTCTACAACGCCACTCTCGACCGCGCCCGCGCCATGCGTGACCTGGGGATCACCGTCGATTTCGCGCCCGATATCGATGTGAGTTCCCAGCCCGACGATTCGGTGATCGGCGACCGCTCCTTCTCCGACGATCCGGCGGTGGTCACCGAGTACGCCGATGCCTATATCCGGGCCATGCACGAGATGGGCCTGGGTACGGTCCTCAAACATTTCCCCGGCCACGGCGCCGGTACCGGCGATTCGCATCTGGGTGCGGTCCAGGTGGCGCCGCTGGAGCAGCTGGCGGCTCGTGATCTGGTGCCGTTCCGGGAGTTGATCGACAGCGGTTCGGCGGTGATGGTCGGGCATCTGGATGTTCCCGGCCTGACCGATCCCGGTGTGCCCGCCAGTATCAGTCCGCAGGTCATGAGCTTGCTGCGGGAGGGTTCCGGGTACGGCGCGGCCCCGTTCGACGGCGTGATCTTCACCGACGACCTCAGCGGTATGGCGGCCATCACCGACCGCATGTCCATCCCGGAGGCGGTCGAGGCCACCCTGGTCGCCGGTGCCGACAACGCCCTGTGGATCAGTACCGATGCCGTGGGGCAGGTGCTGGACCGCCTGGAGGAGGCGGTCGCCGCGGGCCGGCTGCCCATGGACCGGGTCGACGAGTCGGTATTGCGGATGGCCGACTACAAGCAGGTCCCGCGCGCCTGCTGATTTCCGGATGAGGGCAGCGCGGCGCCGACCGGCCCGCGCCGCTGTCCGGTGGGCGTAGGCGTCGCCGGTGACCGGTACCCGAGTACAGTGCTGACCTTCGCCGGAGTTTCCCGGACAGTCCCGATTCGCGAGCGGCGCACCTGCGCCGCCGGGTGGTTTCCCGGCCGGGTGAACTTACTTTGGAGTAATATAAAGGGTTCGATGCGGTAGGAGACGTGATGGCGGGCGGTACGAAAAGACTTCCGAGAGCGGTGCGCGAGCAGCAGATGCTCGACGCCGCGGTCGAAGTCTTCTCGCGCAAAGGCTTCCACGAAACCTCCATGGACGCCATCGCCGCCGAGGCCGAGATCTCCAAACCGATGCTCTACCTCTACTACGGCTCCAAGGACGAATTGTTCCGGGCCTGCATCCAGCGTGAGGGTATGCGGTTCCTGGAGTCGGTGGCCCCGGCCGGCAACCCGCTGCTCAGCCCGCACGAACAATTGCGCACCGCGCTCGAGGGGTTCCTCGGGTTCGTCGATACCCACCGCAACTCCTGGCAGGTCCTCTACCGGCAGGCACTCGGCCAGCAGGCCTTCGCCTCGGAGATCGAGAACGCCCGCCAGCGGGTTATCGAACTGACCGCGAAACTGCTGGAGTCCAGCGCCAAGCACGCCGAACCCGGCACCAATTTCGATATCGTCGCGGTCGCGGTGATCGGGGCGGGGGAGGCGATCGCCGATACGGTCGCCGGCGGGCGTATCGATGTGGCCGAGGCAGTGGATCTGCTGGACGCGCTGGCGTGGCGCGGCCTGTCCGGCCGTAAACCGGAGTCCGGCGCCGAATCGGGCGAATAGTCCGAATTCCCCAGTGGCCGTGGTTTTCTGCGGCTTGCGACCGCTGCGGACCCTCCGTATTTTCGGACCAGCGGCCGGCGCGGAGTTCGGCCGGATCGCCCATCTCGCCGATGCCCTCACCGACTACACAGCCGACGCCGCCGCACACCGGTTCAACCCGCTGGCCGCTACCGCGACCCCACCGGCACAGGCCTACGATCTGGTCCGCGAATCCGATCGGGCATTACGCGAATCGCTGCGTACCGCCGGACTTGCCCGGATACCGGCCCTGTGCTGGGCGCTACTGGACCCGCTCGCCACGGCCGTGCGCCGCCTCGCAGCCGCGGTCGTCACTCCGGCCGGTGTATCCCACGGCGCTACCGCGGGAGCGCGTAACTCCATCGAACTGGATGCCTCTGCTCCACCCCGGCGTCCCGGAGCCGGCGAAGCGATCCAGTTGATACTCACCCAGTACTGCACCGGATATGCCTGCTGCGCCGACCACACCAATCCCTGCAGCGGTGAACAGCGGAAGTCCTGGGCCGCCCGGGGCTGTGATTGCCGCAATTGCTGTGACTGCGCGGGTTGCTGTTCGGATTGCGGTGGCTGCTGCGGGGGAGACGGCTGCTGCTGTGAATGCTGCGACTGTTCCTGCTGACCCGGCGGAGCTCAGTCGTGTGGCGGGCGTGGCCGATCGAAGCGGCGGGCCCACTGCCGGCACGGCTCTTCCACCAGGGCGTGACTCGCCGCGGCGATCGGCAGCGTGAATGCCACCGTGAGCACCAGGACCTTCACGAAGTCGCCGTGGAACGGCAGAATCCCGAAAACCGGGAAGATCACCGACAGTACGGCCAGGTGCCAGATGAAGATGCCGTAGGACCAGCGGCCGACCATCGCCGCGGGAGCCGAGGTGAGCCACCGGTGGGTTTTCTCCGCCGGGCCCAGCACCAGCGGCGCGAGCAGCGCGAAACCGATCACCGCGCCGAGGCCCATTTTGGCCGCGTACTGCCACGGTTCGGCCCGGGTCAATCCGGCGACCCCGCCGAGGTCGGTCGCCGACAGCGCGAACGTCATGCCGGCGATCGTCCACATCAGCCGCTGATTGCCGAGGATCCGCCGCCACCGCTTCCGCCGCTCGTCGCAGATGAGTTCGGCCAGCAGCATCCCGCCGGCGAACCACGGTATGTAGGCGGGCAGCCAGTTGTCGGCGTGGATGGCGCCCGGGGTCGGCACCGGGATGAAGTTCCAGCTCAGGAACACCAGACCTAGTGTCAGGACAGCCGGTACCCGTGCGCCGGCAGCCCGTCCGCGCAGACCGTGCAACAGCCAAGCCAGCAGCGGCAGCACCAGATAGAAGGCCACCTCCACCGACAGACTCCACATCTGGGTGAGCCCATCGGTCAGCGTGAGCGGAATGAAAACCTGCAGGAGCAGCAGGTTGGACAACCACACCTGCACGCCGGCGGTGTCCGCGGCCGCCGGAACCAAAATCAGCACCGCGCACACCACGATCCAGTAGGCGGGCACGATCCGGGCGACCCGATGGCGCAGGTAGTAACCGAGTGTGGGCGCGTCGCCGAGCCCGCGGGCCGCCAAGGCATGCGGCCGCCACAGCAGGAAGCCCGATAGCGCGAAGAACACCGCGACCGCCATATCGAAACGTTCCAGCAGCCGGCCGAGAACGGGGATCGCAGTGGCGCCGGTCTGGAACGCCACATGGGTGAGCAGCACTCCGAGCGCCGCCAGCCCGCGCATACCCTCCAGTGCGGGAAGGAAGGAACGCTGCCGGGCCGCGGGCGTTCCGGGTGCGGAAGCCCCCATGACAGTGGCCGGTGTCCCGGCGGCAGCGGCCGGTTCGATGCGGCCGATATCGGGCTGAGCTCCGGTTTCGGTGGTCGGGGTGGTGGTCATCGGCTTCCAGTCTGCCCGCCCGCTCGCGGCGCGGGGAAGGCGGTATTTCACAATGCGCGCTAAACTCCTGCCGATTTGGGTCCGATTCCGGCCTCGCCAATGCCCACGAAACGCCGTGGCTGTTAGTGTCAGGGCTCACGAGTGCCGCGGCGCCCCGCTGTACCCGCGGAACGACCTGTGTTCTACGACGAGGAGACATTGCATGGCACTGAGTGCCGGAACCAGAAGGACGGTTGCCTGCGTGCTCGTGGGTCTCGGCGCGTTGCTGATCGTTGCCGCGCTGATGATCCCTACATACACCATCGGCAAAATGGCCAAAACTCCCCTCGATCTCGAGATCACCACCGTCGCGGTCAACCAGCCGGACCAGGAGAGCCTGGTCCTGGACTCCACCTCGCTGACCGAAGAGGGGCGCAGCGCCGAGGTCAACGAGAACGTTCCGCTCGTCTCCCAGCGTTTCCTCACCATCGAAGACCCCTCCGATGCCGATCAGATGACGATCCAGGCCGGTAACACCCTGCGCCGGATCGACAAGCGGGGCGATACCGGTGTACTGACGGCCTACGTCGACCGCGTCACCATCGACCGCAAGACCGGCGAGCCGGTGTCCACCGACCCCAACGGGTCGATCGCGATGACCACCAACAACAAGGGTGAGAGCATCGCCGAACCGGTCCACCGCACCGGCCTGCAGTACCGGTTCCCGATCGGCACGGAGAAGAAGACCTACCCGTACTTCGACGTACTCGCCCGGACCACCACCGATATGGAGTTCCTGGAAGAGACCGAGATCAACGGCACCAAGGTCTACCACTTCCGGCAGAACGTCCCGGTCACCGACCTCTCCAAGGTCTCCAACGCGCCCACCAACAAGCTGAGCCTCCCGGCCGCGAAGTGGGGCGTCGAGGGCGGCGAGGAGCCGGTCACCATGTCGCGCTTCTACAGCAATGTCCGCGATGTATGGGTCGAGCCGCAGACCGGCACCATCGTCAAGGGTGGCGAGCAGCTGAACATCTTCTACGGACGGTCCGCCGACAAGCCCGAAGTGCCGGCGCTCAAGGCGAATATGGTCTTCGATACCGATACCGTCGAAGCCCAGCTCGCGATCGCCAAGGACAATATCGACCAGCTCTCGCTGTTCGGTCGTATCCTGCCGATCGTCCTCGGCATCGTCGGCATCATCGCGCTGATCGCCGGTATCCTGCTCGGCGTCATGGGCGGCGGCTCCGGCCGGCCGGCCCGCGCCGGTGGCCCCTCCGGCGGCCGTCCCGGTGGACCGGCTCCCGCAGGGTCGGATGCGCCGACCACCACCCTGCCGCGCAGCAGTGGTGCCGACGCACCGACGGAGACCATCAAGATGCCGAAGGATCTGTGATTCTCGGCTGAAATGGTCGCCTGAACAGAGTCGACGAAAAGCTCCCCGGGCCTGTGGTCCGGGGAGCTTTTTCGTAGCCGGACGGAATCTGTGCCGTCGGCAGGTCGGTGAACCTCCTCGCCGGGCTCGGACCGTCCCGCCGAGGCATCGCGGACTTTCACCGAAACGAGAGAATCCCGCGCCCCGGGGGGCCGGGGCGGGGGTGGGGGGGGGTGGGCGGGGTGGGCGGGGGAGCGGCGGGGGGGGGGGGGGTGGGGGGTGGGGGGTAGGAGGGGGGGAGGCGGGGGGGCGGGGCGGGGCCCGGGCGGGGGGGGGGCGCCCACCCCCCCCGCGGGGCCCCCCCCCCCCCCCCGCGCACGCCCCTACAACCCCCCACCCCCCACACCCCCCCCCCGGCCCCACGGGGCGCGCGATTCTCTGGTGTTCGCCGGGATGCGCCGGTC
>NZ_JARWNW010000309.1 GCF_029868325.1 Nocardia carnea | reverse complement strand
CCACACCCGTTCGCCGGGGCCGGTCATCGACCCGGCCCCGGCGAACGTTTTTGTGGCCGCCCGCGCCGGGACCCGTCTCACCTGGCGTTACCATCCACCCGCTGATCCCGACTGGCGCCGGGAAATGCTTCCGATACGCTGGGCTCCCGTGACCGCCGCATCGTCTCCGGGTAACTCAGATAACAACGCACAGTTCGACCTGATCGTCGTCGGCTCCGGTTTCTTCGGGCTGACCGTCGCCGAGCGCAGCGCGAATTTACTCGGCAAGAGAGTCCTCGTGCTGGACCGCCGTCCGCATATCGGCGGTAACGCCTATTCGGAGCCCGAACCGGAAACCGGGATCGAAATCCACAAATACGGTGCACATCTGTTCCACACCTCGAACAAGCGGGTCTGGGACTATGTCACGCAGTTCACCGAGTTCACCGGTTATCAGCATCGTGTTTTCGCCATGCACAAGGGCCAGGCCTATCAGTTCCCGATGGGGCTGGGGCTGGTCTCGCAGTTCTTCGGCCGGTATTTCACCCCGGAGGAGGCCCGTGCGCTGATCTCCGAGCAGTCCGCCGAGATCGAGACCGCCGACGCACAGAACCTCGAGGAAAAGGCCATCTCGCTGATCGGCCGCCCGCTCTACGAGGCTTTCGTCCGCGATTACACCGCCAAACAGTGGCAGACCGACCCCAAGGAGCTGCCGGCCGGCAATATCACCCGGCTGCCGGTCCGCTACACATTCGACAACCGCTACTTCAACGACACCTACGAGGGCCTGCCCAAGGAGGGGTACACGAAGTGGCTGGAGAACATGGCCGCCGGTGAACTGATCGAGGTCCGGGTGGACACCGACTGGTTCGACGTGCGCGACGAGTTGCGTGCGCAGAACCCGGACGCCCCGGTCGTCTACACCGGCCCGCTGGACCGCTACTTCGACTACGCCGAGGGTGAGCTGGGCTGGCGCACGATCGACTTCGAGACCGAGGTCCTGCCGACCGGTGACTACCAGGGCACTTCGGTGATGAACTACAACGACGCCGACCCGCCCTACACCCGCATCATCGAGCCCCGGCATTTCCATCCGGAGCGGGACTACCCCACGGACAAGACGGTCATCATGCGCGAGTACTCGCGTTTCGCCAAGACCGGCGACGAACCGTACTATCCGATCAACACCCCTGAAGACCGAGCCAAACTGACCGCGTATCGCGCGCTGGCCAAGCAGGAGACCGCGCAGGCGAAGGTTCTGTTCGGCGGCCGCCTCGGTACCTACCAGTACCTGGATATGCATATGGCCATCGCGAGTGCACTGAACATGTTCGACAATGTGCTGCGGCCGCATCTGGAATCGGGTGCACCGCTGGCCGAGGAGAACAACGACGTATGACCTCCGCATCACTGACGCACAGCGCGTCCGCCACCCGTGCGAAATCACTCCTGCAGCGAGTGATCCTGCCCCGCCCGGGTGAGCCGCTGGATGTGCGCACTCTCTACCTGGAAGAGTCGGCGACCAACGCGCGGCGCGCACATGCCGGCACCCGGACCTCGCTCTCGGTGGGCGCGGAGTCCGAGGTGTCGTTCTGCACCTATTTCAACGCGCTGCCGGCCAGTTACTGGCGGCGCTGGAGCATCCTCGATTCGGTGGTGCTGCGGCTGGAGCTGGCCGGGCACGGACGGGTCGATATGTACCGGTCCAAGGCCGACGGCTCGCGTATCCACGTACAGGGCCAGGAGTTCGCGGTGGCGCCCGGCGCCGAAACCGTCACGCTCGAACTGGAGACCGATTTCGGGCCGTTCGAGGACGGCGGCTGGCTCTGGTTCGATATCACCACCGATACCGCCGTCACGCTGGTATCCGGCGGCTGGTATGCGCCGATCGAAGCGCCCGGTGAGGGCCGGATCGCCGTCGGTATGCCGACCTTCAACCGTCCCACCGATGCGGTGAAAACGCTGGCCGCGCTCGGGGCCGACCCGCTGGTGCTGGCGCAGATCGACGCGGTGATCATTCCCGACCAGGGCACCCGCAAGGTCGTCGACGAACCCGGTTTCGAAGAGGCCGCCGCCGTGCTCGGCGACCGGCTCGCCATTCACGATCAGCCGAATCTCGGTGGGTCCGGTGGATACAGCCGGGTGATGTACGAGGCGCTCAAATCGACCAGTGCCGAATACATCGTCTACATGGACGACGATATCGAGATCGAACCCGATTCGATTCTGCGCTCCCTGGCTTTCGCCCGTTTCGCCGAATCCCCGGTGCTGGTGGGCGGCCAGATGCTCAACCTGCAGGAACGTTCGCACCTGCATGTGATGGGCGAGGTGGTCGACCGCAATATCTTCATGTGGTCGGCGGCGCCGAATGTCGAATACGACCACGATTTCGCGAAGTACCCGCTGCGCGACCGGGATAATTCGAAACTGCTGCACCGTCGTATCGACGGCGATTTCAACGGCTGGTGGACCTGCGTCATTCCGCGGCAGGTGGCCGAACAACTCGGGCAGCCGCTGCCGTTGTTCCTGAAATGGGATGACGTCGAATACGGATTGCGGGCCCGTGAAGCCGGTTATCCGACGGTCACCCTGCCGGGTGCCGCGGTCTGGCATATGGCGTGGAGCGATAAAGACGACGCCATCGACTGGCAGGCGTATTTCCATCTGCGCAACCGCCTGGTGGTGGCCTCGCTGTACCAGCCGGGTAACGGGCGCGCCATGATCGCGCACACGGTCAAGGCGACCGTCAAACACCTGCTGTGCCTGGAATATTCGACGGTCGCGGTGCAGAATCTCGCGATCCGCGATTTCCTGGCCGGTCCGCAGCGTCTTTTCGAACTGCTGCCCAGCGCGTTGGGCGCGGTACACGAACTGCGCAAACAGTATCCGGACGCGGTAGCCCTGCCGTCCTCGACCGAACTGCCGCTGGCCAGCGGTATCGGCGTCGGCGCGGTGGGCGAACCGGCCAACCCGATCGCCAAGATCGTGCGGCTCGGCAAAGGTGTGCTGAACAATCTGCGGCCGGCGCATCCGGAGCATCACGAGCGCCCGCAGCTCAATGTGCCGACCCTGGACGCGCGCTGGTTCCTGCTCTCCCAGGTCGACGGAGTCACCGTCACCACCGCCGACGGGCGCGGCGTGGTGTACCGGAAACGGGATCCGCGGCAGGCCTACGGGCTGCTGCGCGAAGCGCTGCGCTTGCGTAAGGAACTCGCCGACCGGATGCCGGAGATGCGGCAGCGCTATCGTGCCGCGCATGCGGAACTCACCGGCACCGCCGCGTGGGAGAAGGTTTTCGGCATCGACGGTAGTACGGAGACCCAGCGATGAATGCGATGAACCCGAGCCTGCAGGATTCGGCAGCCGGGCAGGCCCCGCCCGAGGTGAAGATCATCGAAGCGGTGCAGGGTGCCATCGCGACCCCGCCGGTGATCTCGGCGGCGCGCGGTATGTCGCATTTCGGCGAGCATGCGCTCGGCTGGGTCGCGATCGCCGCGGCCGGTGCGCTCGCCGACAAACCCCGCCGGCGGCAGTGGGCCGGTGTGGCCGTCGGTGCCGTCGGCGCGCACGCGGCGTCCATCGTGATCAAGCGCATAGTGCGCCGCCCGCGACCTCACGCACCGTCGGTGCAGGTCAACGTCGGTACGCCGAGCAAACTGAGCTTCCCGTCCTCGCACGCGACCTCGACAACGGCGGCGGCGGTGCTGCTCGGAAAATTGACCGGGCTACCCTTGCCAGCGGTGCTCGTACCGCCGATGTTGCTGTCCAGGGTCGTTCTCGGGGTGCATTACCCCTCCGATGTGATCGCCGGTTCCGCGCTCGGCGCCGCGTCCGCCGCCGTCCTGCTCGCCGCCGAAAAGAGACTCGACAGTGACCGTACAAGACGAAAAGGCCCGAGACGAAAAGGCACTGCCTGATATGAGTGAAGAGCCCACCGGCGTCGATCTGGCCGAGGCCGAGGTCAAGGGACCACCCAAGACCTTGGTCGGTGGCCTGATCAAGGCCGCACGCCCGCGCCAGTGGGTGAAGAACGTCCTGGTGCTGGCGGCACCGATGGCCGCCGGGTCGGTCACCGATCTGGATGTGCTCGGCAGCGTCGCGATCGCGTTCGTGGTCTTCTGTATGGCGGCGTCGGGTATCTATCTGGTCAACGACGCGATGGACGTCGAGGCCGATCGGGCGCATCCCACCAAGCGCTTCCGCCCGATCGCGGCCGGTGTGGTTCCGGTGAACCTGGCCTTCGCACTGTCGGCGGTGCTGCTGATCGGCTCTATCGCGCTCTCCTTCGTGGCGAACTGGCAGCTCGCCGTCGCCATCGGCGTATACATCGGCGTCCAGCTGGCCTACTGCTTCGGTCTCAAGCACCAGGCCGTTCTGGATATCTGCATCGTGTCCTCGGGATTCCTGCTGCGCGCGGTGGCCGGCGGTGTGGCCGCCGGAATCCCGCTGTCGCAGTGGTTCCTGCTGATCATGGCCTTCGGGTCGCTGTTCATGGCGGCCGGTAAGCGGTACGCCGAGCTGCAGCTGGCGCTTTCGACCGGGGCCAAGATTCGCAAATCCCTGGAGTACTACACCCCGACCTACCTACGATTCACCTGGAGCCTGGCCGCCACGGCGGTCGTGGTCTTCTACGGACTGTGGGCTTTCGAACAGGGTGCGGCCAAAGATACTGAATGGTTTGCTCTCTCGATGATCCCGTTCACCATCGCGATTCTGCGTTACGCCGTGGATGTCGACGGTGGTGAAGCCGGGGAGCCGGAAGAGATCGCCTTCGGGGACCGCGTCCTGCAGTTGCTCGCCATTGCCTGGATCGGAGCGGTAGGTGTCGCTGTCTATCTCTTCTGACGAGATTGCGGTAGCCGAAAAAGAAAAGACCGGCGAGCGGGCTGCCACCGAGCAGCCCCGCTCGTCGGCGCGTCCCACCTGGATACCGCGCGCGGTGTTCGCGGGTGGGATCGTGGCGACCGTCGCCCTGCTCGCCTTCGGCGGCTGGCAGCGGCGCTGGATCGCCGACGACGGTCTCATCGTCCTGCGTACGGTGCGCAATCTGCTGGCCGGTAACGGCCCGGTGTTCAACCCGGGCGAGCGGGTGGAGACCAATACCAGTACGGCATGGACCTACATCGTGTGGTTCTTCAGCTGGGTGACCCAGGCGCGGCTCGAATATGTCGTCCTGGGTGTCGCGCTGACACTTTCGCTGCTGGCGCTGGCGTTCGCGATGCTGGGCACGGGCAAGCTGTGGGGTCCGGCCTCGTCGACGCTGCTGCTGCCGGCCGGTGCGCTGGCCTATATCGCCGTACCCCCGGCCCGCGACTATGTGACCTCCGGCCTGGAGAACTGCCTGGTCATCTGCTGGATTGCGCTGCTGTGGCTGCTGCTGATCCGCTGGAGCAAAGCGGAACGCCCCGGTGTTCCCGGGCTGCTGGGACTGGCATTTCTCGCGGGCCTGGCCCCGCTGATCCGCCCGGAGATGGCGGTCGTCGGCGGGCTGGCCCTGCTGTTGATCTTCTTCGCCCCGATGCCGGCCTCCCGGCTGCGGCCGTGGCTGCTGCGCGGGCTGATCGTCGCCGTGGCCGGCGCGGTACCGCTGTGCTATCAGGTCTGGCGGATGGGTTACTACGGGCTGCCGTACCCGAACACCGCGGTTGCCAAGGATGCGGGCGGAGCCAAATGGGGGCAGGGTCTCACCTACCTCTGGGATCTCGCCGGCCCGTACTACCTCTATGTGCCGCTGGCGATTCTGCTGATCGCGGGCCTGGTGGCGGCGCGGGTATATCGCGCCGAACCGGTCGTGGTGGACCCCGCCGCAGAACAGGATCCGGCGGCGGCGAAACCCGGGCGGCTCCGGCGGCTGCGCGAGCGGCTGCGGACCCCGGCCGCGGTCGTCACGCTGGTGCTGGGCGCCGCGGTGATCCTCACCGTCTACGCGCTGCGGGTCGGCGGGGATTTCATGCACGGCCGGATGCTGCTGCCGCAGCTGTTCCTGTTCCTGCTACCGGTCGCGGTGCTGCCGCTGCGGCTGCCCGAGGGCGGGGTCCGGGCGTTGACGCGCCGGGACGCCCCGGCCTTCGGCCTGCTGGTGCTCGCGCTGGCGGGGACCGGGGTCTGGGCGCTGATGGCCTCGGGGACCACCGCGATCCAAACCGGAACCAAGATCGATGACTCCGGTATCGTCGACGAACGTATCTACTACGTCCTCAATACCGGTCACGACCACCCGATCCGCGCCGAGGACTACCTCGACTACGCGCGGATGCGGCCCATGGTGGAGGCCATCGAGAACACGCCCGACGGTGGCCTGCTGCTGAATTCGCCCTCGTTCATGTTCTGGTATGTGGCGCCGCCGCCGATGCCGATTCCGCCCGGCGGTGCGGGACATACCGTCTACTTCCTCAATCTCGGTATGACCAGCATGAACGTCCCGCTGGACGTGCGGGTCATCGATCCGATGGGTCTGGCCTTCCCGCTGGCCGCGCATACCGAACGACTCGAGGACGGCCGTATCGGTCACGACAAGAGCCTCTACCCGGACTGGGTGATCGTGGAAACCGGCATGGTGGACCGTAAACCGTGGCTGCCCTGGTACATGGACGAGGACTGGGTGAAACAGGCCCACGTCGCCATGTCCTGCCCGCAGACCCACGCATTGATGCTGTCCTACAAGGGCCCGTTGACCTTCGAACGCTTCAAGCACAATCTGTTGCACGCCTTCGATTTCGCGTCCTACCGCATCGACCGCGTCCCGGAGTATGAGATTCAACGCTGTGGCCTGGTCGATCCGGTTCCGCCGGTGCGCTGAGCTGCCCCTTCGCCGATAGCTTTTCGGCACTATCGGTTCGGCGTGGGTTCCCGGCGGGCGGCTGTCGGCGTGTCAGGCTATTGTGCTGGCGTCCGTTCTCGGTACGCACGCAGCCGGGGACCGGCGTCGGACCACGCGATCGATGGGTCGCACGACGGAGGGTGGGAGTAATGCGAGGCGTTATCGGCCGCGGCCAACGGACCGGCCACTCAGGGCGGCGGCTGGGCAACCGGCTGAAACGAGCGGCGCTGCTCTCTTTGGCGGTACTGCTGCCGGTGGGGATGTCGGTCGCGGGTCCGGACGCTCCGGCGTCGGCGCGTTTCGATCCCGCTTTCGGGTTCGATTTCTGGGTCGAATCCCCGGAGATGGGGCCGATCAAATCGCGGATCTTCCGCGCCGCGGACGGGAACACCGGCCGGGTGGTCTACGCGCTGGACGGGATGCGCGCCCGCGATGATCTCAGCGGCTGGGAAATCGATACCGATGTCGCCCGTGAGCTCACCAAATGGAATATCAACGTCGTCATGCCGGTCGGCGGCCGCTCCAGCTTCTACGCGGATTGGAACGCGCCGAGCAATTTCTTCGGCCTCGGCAGTTCCGGTAGCGCCGGTGACACCACCGGGTCGGCGGCGGATTCGGGTTCGGGGCTGGCCTCGGGTTCGGCGGCCGGGCTGGGCCGGTCGAATACCTATAAATGGGAAACCTTCCTGACCCGCGACCTGCGCTGGGCGCTGCGCGACCGGCTCGGCTTCAACCCGAACGGAAACGGTGTCTTCGGGTTGTCCATGGGCGGCAGTGCCGCACTCGCCCTCGCGGCATACCATCCGGACCAGTTCCGGTACGCGGCCTCCTATTCGGGCTATCTGAACGTCTCCGCCCCCGGTATGCGCGAGGCCCTGCGGGTGGCCATGCTGGATGCGGGCGGGTTCAATATCGACGCAATGGCGCCACCGTGGAGCCCGCAGTGGCTGCGGATGGATCCGTTCGTCTTCGCGCCGATGCTGCGCGCCAACAACACCCGGCTCTGGATTTCGGCCGGTAGTGGGCTGCCCGCGGCCGCGGATGGGCTGGATATCAACACCGTGAACGCCATGGGCCTGGAGGCCCTGGCGCTGGTCAACACGAGGGCGTTCCAGGCCCGCATGGTGTCGCTGGGGGCCCAGAACGTGACCTACGACTTCCCGGCCGTCGGTGTGCACAACTGGCGGTACTGGACCGACGAGGTGTACCGGATGATCCCGGACCTGTCGGCGAATATCGGCTGACCCTGCCGGACCGGACGGTCCGTTTTGCGGAAGCGTTGCCGCATCCTCCCACTGGGGGTGCGGCAACGAAATCGCAGCCGCGCCACGCTTATGCACGTGACCTGTGCCGGTATCTGGCAACATGAACACGCACCTGGTCGATTGATACACCAGGGACATGTATCCAGGTAACGGCGTCCGCATCCAGCGGGTGCCGTGGTCTACGTATCCATATGGGGCCGGTAACGTAGCTCGTGGTTTGCTGTCCGGCTGTCCAGGCGAAAGGTCTAGTCGAATGCGAAGTGCGCGAAGGCTCAGATCGGTCCGATCCCGGCGGTGGATCGGTCGTTGGGCGCTGGGTATCACCGTGGCACTGCTCGCCCCGCTCGCGGTGTCGTTGTCCGATTCGGGCGCCCGGGCCGAGGCGGCACCCAATCCCCGGGGATTCGATTTCGTGGTCGATTCCCCCGAGATGGGCCCGATCAGGTCACGGATCTTCCGGGCCAAGGACGGCAACACCAACCGTGTCGTCTACGCCCTGGACGGTATGCGCGCCCCCGAGACGCACAGTGGCTGGGAGTTCGACACCAATGTCGCCGACGCGCTCACCGACTGGAATATCAACGTCGTCATGCCGATCGGCGGTATGTCCAGTTTCTACGCCGACTGGAATGCGCCGAGTTCGTTCTTCGGGGCGCCGCCGACCGGCTCGTCGTCGGGATCCGGCGCACTCAACGTGGCATCCGAAGGGCCGGGCAAAAGCTATCGCTACGCCTGGGAAACGTTCATAAACCAGCATTTGCGCTGGGCATTGCGCGACCGGCTCGGGTTCAACCCGTACCGCAACGGCGTATTCGGATTGTCGATGGGCGGCAGCGGTGCCTTGACCCTGGCCGCCTATCACCCGGACCAGTTCAGTTTCGCCGGTTCCTACTCCGGCTACCTGAACATCTCCGCGCCGGGTATGCGTGAGGCCATCCGGCTGGCCATGATCGATGCCGGTGGGTACAACGTCGACTCCATGGCGCCACCGTGGGGTCCGCAGTGGCTGCGCATGGATCCGTTCGTTTTCGCGCCACTGCTGCGCGACCACAACACCCGCCTATGGATATCCGCTGGTAGTGGGTTGCCCGCGCCGGCCGACGGATTCAACGGCAATACCGTGAACGGAATGGCGCTGGAGGCGCTGGCACTCGCCAACACCCGATCGTTCCAGCTGCGGATGATGTCGCTGGGTGCGAACAATGTCACGTACTCGTTCCCGCAGGCGGGTATCCACTCGTGGACGTACTGGGAAGCCGAAGTGCATAGGATGATTCCGGATTTGTCCGCGAATATCGGATAACGGGCGTTCGAGGGGCCGAGGCCGGCCTCCGCAACGACCGCAGTGGGGGGGGGGGGGCCGCGCCGGCGCGGGGGGGGGGGGGCGCGGGGGGGGGGGGGGGTGGGGGTTACTGGGGGGGGGGGCGGGGCGTCCGGCCGTGGCCGCCGCGTGAGCGGCGGTAGCGCTGCCAGGCCCACCGCGATCACCGCGATCAGTGCGGGCACCTGGACCCAC
>NZ_JARWNW010000308.1 GCF_029868325.1 Nocardia carnea | reverse complement strand
TTCGTAAAACTTATCCCCCTACCTGTCCCCGCCCCCCCCCCACCCCCCCACCCAGACCCCCCCCGCGGAACACCGGCCTTCAAACGGCCCGCGTAACGGGGCAACTCCGCCTTCCCGGAACCGCGGCCGGGATGCGGGCCGGCGAACACCGGCCCGCATCCGCTCACTTCACGAACGAGACATTGATCGGGTACTTGTACTCCTCGCCCTTGTTGGCCGCGATACCGGCCATGATCGAGAAGACCAGTCCCAGAATCCAGACGATCGGCAGCAGGATGAGCCCGATCAGGATGATCGACAGCAACGCCGACACCATCATGCTGATGAACAGCAGGATCTGGAAGTTCAACGCGTGCACCGCATGGCGGCGGACGAACTCGTCACGGTCTTTGTACATCAGCCAGACGATCAACGGCGCGATCCAGCCGAGCAGAATACTGCCCAGATGCGCCAGCATGGCCCACATCTTCGCATCGGCGGGCGATACCGGAGCCCCCACCGGGGCACCGTAGGGCTGCTGCCCCGGGTAGGCGTAACCCTGCTGCGGTGCACCGAACTGCGGCTGCCCACCGAAATCCGGCTGCGACGGATACGGCTGCCCCTGCGGGTATTGCTGTCCCTGCTGCGGGAACTGCTGCCCCTGCGGGAACTGCTGGCCCGGCGCGTACTGCTGGCCGGACGGATACTGCTCCCCCGCTGCGAACTGCTGCCCCGGTGGGTACTGCTGCCCCGATGCGTACTGCTGGCCGGGCGGGTACTGCTGTCCCGGCGGGTACTGCTGCCCTTTGGACAGGTCGAAGGGCGGCTGAGGATCGGTCATCACATTCCAAACTTGCAGGCGACAGGACTTCCCGAGCATAAGGGCGCGAACGTGCCTACGGGAGTGCGGGTTTCCCACACCTAGGTGAATTGCGCAGTACCCCGGAATTCCGGTACCAGGGAATTCCGGGGTACTGCGAGGTCCCCTACGTCACCGACCTCGTTACGTCACTGTCCTCAGTGCGCCACCTTCGTCAATGGGTCGCTCTCTTCGGTCGCGCCCGGCTGCTTCGGTGAGCGAACCATCGCTGCCGCAGCGATCAACACCAGCGACAGCACTGCCGCAACCAGGAAGGCGGTGTGCACACCGTCGGCAGCAGCCGCGATCGGCTCAGCGCCCTCCCCGAGCGCCGATTCGGTACCGCGGGTCATCAGCGTGATGAACAGCGCGGTACCGGCCGCACCCGCGACCTGTTGCACGGTGCTAACGGTCGCACTGCCGTGGGAGTACAGCTCGGGCGGAAGCGAACCCAGCGCCGAAGTCATCAACGGTGTCAACCCGCAGCTGATGCCCGCACTCACGATCACATGCGCGGTGATCACCAGCGCGATCGAGGAATTCTCGTCGAGGGTGGCCAGAATCCAGCACCCCGCACTCAGGGCCATGGTGCCGGGCAGCACCAGCGGCCGGGCACCCCACCGGTCGAACAGGGCCCCGACACCGGGGGCCAGCAAACCCATGACCAGTCCACCGGGCAGCAGGACCAGCCCGGTGGTGAGGACGTCCTTGCCGAGCACGTTCTGCAGGTACATCGGCAGGATGATGAGTGCGCCGAACAGGCTCAGCATCAGGCACGCCATCAGGGTGACGGCGAGCCGGAAGGGGCCGACCGCGAACGTTCGCAGATCGAGCAGCGCCCGGCCCCGGTCCACCAGTTTCAGCTGGCGCACGATGAAGAGCGCCAGCGCGGCCGCGCCGACCGTGAGCGATACCCACGGTGGGATCGGCGCATGCCCGGAGGCCGATTCGCCGATACTGCTCAACCCGAAGACGAGCCCGCCGAAGCCGAGTGCGGCCAGCGGTACGGAGAGGTAGTCGAGATGCGCCTTGCGCGGTTCGGTCACGTTGCGGATGAACATTCCGCCCAGCACCAGAGCGAGCACGGCGAACGGCAGCACGATCCAGAACATCGCCCGCCAGCTCAGCGACTGCAGGATGAGCCCGGATACGGTGGGCCCGACGGCCGGAGCCACCGAGATCACAATCGACACCAGCCCCATCGTCTTGCCGCGCGACCGCTCGGGCACCAGGTTGAGAATGGTCGTCATCAGCAACGGGATCATCAGCGCCGTACCCACGGCCTGCACGATCCGCCCCATGAGCAGAACTTCGAATCCGGGCGCCAGCGCCGCGATCACTGTGCCGCCGCTGAACAGCGACATCGCGGCGATATAGATCGCACGCAACGCGAACCGCTGCAGGATGAATCCGGTCGCGGGGATCACGATCGCCATGGTCAGCAGGAAGCCGCTGGTCAGCCACTGCGCGGTGGCCGCGCTGATCTCGAGGTCCACCATCAGGGTCGGCAGGGCCACGCTGAGGATGGTCTCGTTGAGGATTACGACGAATGCCGCGATGAGCAAGATCCCGATCAGCAGGAACGCCCCCGGGGCACGCCCGCCGTCGTGGTCCGTGTCGTCGGTTGTCGTCGCCACCGAGTTGTCTGTCACGTGGGTTTATCCGCTCGATAGTGCCGCTGTTACCGAGCCACCCTAACAAAAATGACAGTCGCTGACATATTGGCATTGATTGCCCCGCCGCGACCGCGAGGAAGTACCCTGTGGCCCGTGCTCTCTGCTACGCCGCCCCTCGACTTGCGTGCGCGACGCCGGAACGCCACCCGTATCGAGATCCGGGAGGCCGCCCTCGCCCTGTTCGAACGGCAGGGTGTCGACCACACCACCAGCGAGGAGATCGCCCGCGCGGCAGGTATTTCCCAGCGGACGTTCTTCCGCTACTTCGCGACGAAAGAAGAATGCGTCCTGTTCGACTCGTTCGGTTTCGACGAGGCCGTGCACGGCTGCCTCGAAACCGCGGATATGCAATCGCTGTCGCTCACCGAAATGGAGACCGCGATCGAGCGGGTGATGGAGGGCATCCGCAACGACGAACAGAGCGAAGTCGCCGCGACCGCCCTGCGGATCCAGAAGCTGGTCTCGGCCGACGCCACTCTCAGCAAGGCCGCCGTCGCCCATTACGCGGACAACGCCAAACGTTCGATGACGCTCATCGAAGGACGATGCCCGGCCGCCGACCGGTCCCGGGTGCGGACGATCGTCCAGGTCGCACAGCTCTCGGTGCAGCTCGCATTCGAGGAATGGGTCGAGGCCTGCGCACCGGGCGGCGGCAATTCCGACCTGGCCTCGATCTACCGCACCGTCTGCGCCCGCATCCGCACACTCTGACCACCGGATCGGTGCGCACGTAGCGGTAGAACCACCGGCCGTGCCGGGCACTGTCCGACCGGCACAGCATCACCGGAGAGATCTTGTCCCGGCATCCCCTCGCTCCCGGCCCCCGCACGTTGTTAGATGGCGTAAGAACTACCGCCCACAGGAGAGGATTCGAACGTATGGCCGACAGGATCGCAGTGGTATCCGGCGCCGCCCGGGGGATCGGGGCCGCCATCGCCAAACGGCTGGCCTCCGACGGGATGAAAGTCGGGGTTCTCGACCTCGACGAAACCGCCTGCGCCGACACGGTTTCGGCAATCACCGCCGCCGGCGGGCAGGCGCTCGCGCTCGGCGCCGATGTGAGCAAAGAGGATTCGGTGAACGCGGCGGTCGAGCGATTGGCCGCCGATCTCGGCGAACCCACCGTGGTGGTCAACAATGCCGGCGTCCTGCGCGACAACCTGCTGTTCAAGATGAGCGTCGACGACTGGGACACCGTGCTGGGCGTGCATCTGCGCGGGGCCTTCCTGCTCACCCGGGCGACCCAGAAGTACATGGTCGAGCAGAAGTGGGGTCGTATCGTCAATATGTCCAGCACTTCGGCGCAGGGCAACCGCGGCCAGGTCAACTACTCCGCGGCCAAGGCCGGCATGCAGGGCTTCACCAAAACCCTGGCCTTCGAACTGGGCAAATACGGTGTCACCGCCAATGCGATCGCACCCGGTTTCATCGTCACCGATATGACCGCGGCCACCGCCGCTCGGGTCGGCGTCGATTTCGAGGACTTCCAGAAGGCCGCCGCCGCGCAGATCCCGGTGCAGCGGGTCGGCCGGCCGGAGGATATCGCGAACACCGCGTCGTTCCTCGTCAGTGAGGGTGCGGGTTTCGTGTCCGGGCAGGTCATCTATGTGGCAGGCGGGCCGCAGGACTGACCTCGGTGTCGGCGGGGTGGTTTCCAGGACAACCACACCATCCCGCCGATCCCGATCCGACCCCGGTGCTGGTGCGCCGGGGTCGGCCGCAGACTGCGAGCCCGGTGCGCACCGTCGGATTCGCTATCGGTCATGCAGCGAGGCGAGGAACTCGTCGGTTTTCCCGACGTCGTCGCGATCGTAGGCACTCACGCTCGCAAGGATTTCGGAAGCGCCGGTTCGTTCGAGAAGGTTCGTGAGCGTTTCGGCCACCACATCAGGGGTGCCCGAAACCGCCGCGTCCATCCACCCGTTCACAGCGTCGGCCTTCTTCGTGCGCGCGCTACCGAGCATGCGTCGTACATCCTCGACCGGCTGCAGTGCACGGAATTCCCCGACATCGCGGGAGTCGGCGAAGGCCCAGGCCTCCGGTAGCAGAAGATCCCGGGCTCGCTCGGCGGTCTCCGCAACGGAGATATCGACACTCACCATCAGGTATGGGTCCGGTGTACGGGCGCCGGGACGGAAATCCCGGAAATAGGCGTCGATCGCCTTCGTGTCCCGCAGCAGCGGTCCTCCGATCACCGCGGGCAATCCCAGCTCGGCGGCCAGCGACAGCCCGTCCTTGATGGCGAGCAGGAACACCGGCGGCGGCTCGACCCGCGGCCTGACCGTGATATCGGCGTCTCCGTTCAGATAGGAGCGGATCTCCGCGATATCGGCCTCGTACTCGCCCGCACGCAGGGTCGTTCGCCCCAGCGCCCGGCGGACCGGCGCCGTGAACCCGAGCGAACCACCGAGCCCGATATCGACCCGGCCCGGATAGAGCGCCTCGAGCAGTAGCGCCTGCTCCGCAACTACCAGCGGGCTGTGATTCGGAACCATGATTCCGCCCGTACCGACCCGGATGTTGCGGGTGCGTGCCCCGATCGCCGCGAGCAACAGGGTGGGCGCCGCGCCGGCGATCCCCGGTACCGCGTGATGTTCCGCAGTCCAGAAACGCTCGAACCCGAGCTCATCCGCCCGCACCGCCCGCTCCACCGTGGTGGCCACGGCAGCGGTATCGGACTCACCGCTACGTGTCCGTGCCCGATCCAGCAGGGAGATTCGCATCAGTCCTCCTCACCCTCTCTGCTGTGGCGCAACGCATCAGCCGTGCGATCTCATCCAGTCGGCAATATCCGCCACGACCTCCGGGTCCACATGGTGCGGTCGCGTGTAGTCCGCGGGCATCGACGGGCCGGTTCCGGGGAAGAACATGTGGTCGTCGGCCGGATAGGTGCGGGTCGAGACGCCCGGGCGGCCGGCCAGACCGGCCCGCCATCCGGCCAGATCGGCGTCCACGGTGACCTGATAGTCGCGTTCGCCCTGCATGAACAGCATGGGGATGTCCAGTGCCGCGGCCACCACCACCGGGTCGTAGGCACGCATATCCAGCCAATACGGGGCGGGCATCCCGAACGGCAACTTGTCGCTGGGCGTGGTGGGCGAAAGTTCCGGGCTGTCCACCAGTTCCGCGTGTTCGGTGGCGAGCTCCACGGTAGGGAGGGCGGCAGCAGTCGCCGGGTCTACCCGTGTCAGATGGTCGATCACGCGAACCATCGACCACTGGATCGGCACTGTGTCGCCGGCGAGGACGACCAGCCCGGCCACCGCGGGTTCGGCGGCGGCCACGCGCGGCGCGAACCTGCCACCCATGCTGTGGCCGATCACGTACACACGATCACCGTCGACTGCGGCCAGGCCGCGCAGTGTCTCGATCCCTGCGACGGCATGCGGAACGTATTCGTCGGTCGGCGTGAAATCGGGTGTGGCGGCGACCCGGTCGCGGTGCGCGTAGGTGGCCTTGTCGAAGCGCAGCACCGCCACACCACGACTGGCCAGCCCCCACGCAATATCCTTCAGATTCTTGTTCGGACCCGCTGTGCCGTCCCGGTCGAACGGTCCACCACCGGCCAGTAGCACGGCCGCCGGAAACGGCCCCTCCCCGCGGGGCAGGGCGACGGTGCCCGGCACAGCCCACGGACCCGAGCCCACCGTCACCTCCTGCTCGACAAACGACTCCGGGTCCGCATACGCAGGCGGCTGCCACACTCCGGTATCCGCAACAGCCGGTTCGACTGAATCCATGACGGCCTCCACACCGATCTTCAATTCTCAACTTTGCGAACGGTATCATAAGTGAGAACATAGGCATCATGGATTCCCTGGAGCTGCTGGCGCATCCGGTGCGATTACGGATCGTGCACGCCCTGTCCGGCGGACAGACCTGCACCACCACCCAGCTGTGCGCCCGCCTGACCGGCGTATCGAAGGCGACCGTCTATCGCCACGTCGATCTACTCACCACCGCCGGCGTGCTCGAGGTCGCCGACGAACACCGGGTGCGCGGCGCCGTGGAACGCGCCTACCGCCTACGCCGCGACCGCGCCACCATCGACGCGGACACCATGGCATCGGTGACCCCCGACGACCACCGCGCGGTATTCGCCGCCGCCATGGCCACCCTGCTCGCCGAATTCAACTCCTATCTCGACCGCCCGGACGCCGACCCCGGTGCCGACCTGGTGGGATACCGGCAGCACGGGGTATGGCTCTCCCCCACGGAAGTTGCGGAGCTGATCGACGATCTACGCGCGGCAATCCTTCCACGCCTGAGCAATTCGCCCACCCCCGAACGCGCACAATATCTCCTGAGCCCGATCCTGTTCCCGGCCGGCGGGACCCTCGAAATCCAGCCGCAGGAACCGTCCGACCCCCAGAACTGACAACCGCGGCCGACCGGCCGGGCGCTGTCGCCGCAGTAATCCAAGAGTCCGCCGGCGCCTCACCGATTGTTCGCGCGTGCACCGAACGGCCACCACCAGCGGCGCTCGGGATGCCGGACGGTGACCTTCGCGTGCTGGACCACCCCGGAGACCCGCAGCAGTGGCAGACCGGAAACCGGCGGGCCCGCTTTGTTGGCCACGTTGCCCCACTCGCTGGTCACTTCGTCTATATCGACGCTCCAGCCCGGGGGAACGATCAGAACAATCGATCCGTGCGCGGATTTCACCTCCACCCACACCTCCGGTGAGCGCAGCACGGCCTCGGTGAAGTCGAGACGGACGGCGCCGTGTTCGGTTTCGACCACGATCTGCGGCGGTACGCGCCATTGCCCTTCGCGCTTCACCGAGCTGCCGGTGGATCGCAGGACGAGCCGATCGGTCCGGCTTCCGTGGGCGGCCGGTACCAGGTCGGCGGTGAGTGTCTCCAGTTCCGGCACGGTCCGACCGGCATAGACGGCTGCGATCCGCTCATCGAACTCGGCCAGTTCCAGCCGCCCCTCGGCGAACGCAGCCTGAACGATCGAGGCGGCCCGCTCGCGATCGGCATCTCCGGCCCGCAATGCGGGAAGATGTTCGGGCGTCGGCTCGATCGTCATGGGTCTCACGGTAACCGAGTGGGCACGGCGGCACAGGACGGTCGAGGACTGGACTCGTGCAGTCGGCGAGTCTGAAAGGGCTTTCAGCTGGTTTCAGGTGTCTTTCAGCACGCTCCTGCCACTGTGGCGCTCGACATCATCAGCAACGGTGAGAGGGGCGAGCAGGCATGGAGCAGAGCGTACGGATCGACGGGAACCCTTACCGTGTGGTCGGCCGGGCACGGTTGTCGCCGGTATCGCGTGCGTGCTACGGCAAGTATCGGTTCACGCTGCGCCGGATGACCGACGGGACGCTGTGGTCGGCATTCGGAACCAGGATCAGCCCGGTGTCGGAGTTGGTGCGGCAAGACATCTGAAACGAGTAAATCGTTTGCCGCATAGCGCTTTCCGGCGGAGCATTCGGGCATGGTGATACGAACGATCGGGCCGGACGAATGGCCGACAGCGCGGACGGTGCGGCTGGACGCGCTCGCCGGGTCGCCGCCGGGCACCTTCTCCACCACCCATGCCGACGCCGCGCAATGGACCGAACAGCAGTGGCGGGAGTGGACGGCCCGCCGGTATCCGTTCTTCGTCGCCGTGACGGAGTCCGGGCCGGTGGGTTCGGCGGGTGTGATCGTCACCGCCGGCAGGCCCGAGCTGGTGTCGATGTGGACCGCTCCCCCGGCCCGGCGGACCGGTATATCCGATCGGCTCGTGCATGCGGTGGCCGGGTGGGCGCGTGCAGCCGGGCACCGGGAGCTGCGGTTGTGGGTGCTCGACGGCAACCGGGCCGCCGAGCAGTTGTACCTGCGCAACGGGTTCACCCGCACCGGCGCCGGCCGGCCGTGCAGCGCCGACGACCCGCGGCGCGAAAACGAGATGGCATTGTCACTGTCAGCCCTCCACCGGCATTGACCACTGGATACCGCGACCGATTTCAGTCGATCGGAGGGCCGACCGTCGTACGGCTTCTTCGGTCACGTCGGCAAAACTACCGTGAAGAACCGCATATGCGGGGATATAGTCCTTGATGTGACGTATCTGCGGATCAAGGATGCCGCCGGACTGCTCGGTGTCAGTGACGACACCGTCCGGCGCTGGATCGACCAAGGTCGGCTGCCGTCGGTCCAGTTGGAGAACGGGCGCAAGGGAGTCCGCGGGCAGGATCTGGCCGAGTTCGCGCGGGAGATCGCCGACGCGCCCGAACCGGGCGTAACCGTGGCAGCCTCGGCTCGCAACCGGATGCGTGGCATTGTGACCAGGGTGCTCACCGATACCGTGATGGCGCAGGTGGAGATGCAGGCCGGGCCGTTCCGGCTGGTATCGCTGCTGAGCCGGGAATCGGTGGAAGAACTCGGGCTCGAAGTGGGCAGTGTCGCGGTGGCGTCGGTGAAGTCGACGCATGTGGTCGTCGAAATTCCGGAGAGCTGAGGAAACGATGGTAGGTCGCGTATTGCGTCGGCTGGCCCCGGCGGTCGCGCTGGTGGTTGCGCTGGCCGGCTGTGCGTCGGAGGACTCCGGGGGCGAATCCAGCGGCGGGCCGGGTGATGGGCTCGGCGGCACGCTCACGGTGTTTGCGGCGGCCTCGCTCACCGAAGCGTTCACCACGCTCGGTGAGCAATTCGAGGAAGCCCACCCGGAGGTCGATGTGGTGTTCAGTTTCGCGGGCAGTTCCGCACTGGCCGAACAGATCCGGCAGGGCGCACCGGCCGATGTGTTCGCCTCGGCATCGCCGCACAATATGGAACAGGTGGTCGTCTCCGGCGATATCAGCGGCGGGCCGGTGACCTTCGCCCGCAACCGTCTCGAAATCGCGGTACCGCCCGGTAATCCGGGCAGTATCAGTGGTCTCGCCGATTTCGGACGTCCCGAACCGCGGATCGCGCTGTGCGCCGAACAGGTGCCGTGTGGAGCGGCCGCCGATAAAGCCTTCGCCGCGGCCGGTGTCACTCCGCAACCCGATACCCGGGAACCGGATGTGAAAGCGGTACTGACGAAGGTCACGCTCGGTGAGGTGGATGCCGCATTGGTCTACCGCACGGATATCCGAGCCGGGGGCGAAAAGGTGACCGGAATCGAATTCCCGGAATCGGGCGAGGCGATCAACGACTATCAGATGGGGCAGGTGGCCGCGGCACCGAACCCGGCCGCCGCGGCGGCGTTCGTCGATTTCGCGCTGACTCCGCAGGCTCGTTCGGTCTTCGCGACGGCCGGTTTCGACGCTCCGTGAGTGGCGGGACCCCGCAGCGCCCGGCAGTGAGACCGCAGCCGGACCACCCATCGAAGCTGCTGCCGGCAACGCCGCCCTCCCGCATGACCACCCTGCGCCGGCGCCGGGCCGTGCGCGGACGGCGCCCGCTGGTGCTACTGGTGCCCGCTGTGCTGGGCCTGCTGTTCCTGATGGTCCCGCTGGCGGGGCTGCTGATCCGCGCACCGTGGCAGGGGCTTCCGGAACGGTTGTTCAGCGCGGAAGTCGGGCAGGCGCTGCGGCTCTCGCTCGTATGCGCCAGTCTGGCCACGGTGCTGTGCCTGCTGCTGGGGATCCCGCTCGCCTGGCTGCTGGCTCGCGGTGACCTGCCCGGGCGCGGGCTGATCCGCGCGCTGGTCACCGTGCCGCTGGTGTTGCCGCCCGTGGTCGGCGGTGTGGCGCTACTGCTCGTCCTGGGGAGGCGCGGCGTGATCGGCCAGTACCTCTACGACTGGTTCGGGATCGCGCTGCCGTTCAGCACCGCCGGGGTGGTGGTGGCCGAAGCGTTCGTCGCCATGCCGTTCCTGGTTATCTCCGTGGAGGGCGCGCTACGCGGCGCCGACCCCCGATACGAGGAGGCGGCCGCGACTCTCGGCGCTTCCCGCTGGCTCACCTTCCGCCGCGTAACCCTGCCCTCGATCCTGCCCGGAGTGGTGGCCGGAACCGTGCTGTGCTGGGCTCGCGCGCTCGGCGAATTCGGCGCCACCATTACTTTCGCCGGTAACTTCCCGGGCCGCACCACGACGATGCCGCTGGCGGTGTATCTGGCGCTGGAAACCGATCCGGCCGCCGCCATCGTGCTCAGCCTGGTATTGCTGCTGGTGTCGGTGGTCGTGCTGGCGGCGCTGCGGGAACGCTGGATCCGGGGGGCACTGTGACGCTCGCGGCGCAATTGCGGGTCACCCGCGGCGATTTCACTCTCGACCTGGACCTCACCCTCGATCCCGGGGAGGTCGTCGCACTACTCGGCCCCAACGGCGCCGGGAAGAGCACTGCACTGCGGGCGCTGGCCGGGCTGACCCCGCTGACCGCGGGTTCGATCCACCTGAACGAACAAGTCTGGGACGCACCTCCGACCGAATTCGTTCCGGCCGACCGGCGCTCGGTCGGTGTGGTGTTCCAGGACTACCTTCTCTTCGCCCACCTCGACGCCCTCGACAACGTCGCCTTCGGGCCCCGCGCCCGCGGTATGCGGCGGGCAGCGGCCCGCGAACGGGCCGCGCACTGGCTGGACCGGGTGGGGCTGGCCGACTACGCCCGGACCCGGCCGCGCGAACTCTCGGGCGGTCAGGCGCAGCGGGTCGCACTGGCGCGGGCCCTCGCCGTCGACCCGGCTCTGCTGTTACTGGACGAACCGCTGGCCGCGCTGGACGCCGCCACCCGGGTGCGGGTGCGGGCCGAACTGTCCCACCATCTCGGTGATTATCCCGGGCATACGCTACTGGTCACCCATGATCCACTGGACGCGATGGTGCTCGCCGATCGGCTGGTGATCGTAGAAAACGGTGCCGTGGTCCAGCAGGGACCGCCGGCCGAGGTCGCGCGGCGGCCGCGCTCGGATTATGTAGCGGACCTGGTGGGGCTCAACCTGTTCCGCGGGACCGCGGCGGATAACCGGGTGCAGCTCGACGGCGGTGGTGAACTCACCGTCGCCGAACCGGCCACCGGCCCCGTATATCTGACTTTCGCACCGTCGGCCGTCGGCCTGCATCCGGAGCGCCCCGGCGGGAGCCCGCGCAATACGTGGCCGGTGACCGTGGCGGGTCTCGAACAGCACGCCCATACCGTGCGGGTGCGCCTCGATGGCGCGGTGCCGGCACTGGCCGATATCACCCCCGCCACAGTCGCCGAACTCCGGATCACGCCCGGGACGAAGCTGTGGGCGGCACTCAAGGCCACCGAGATCCACACCTACGAGGCGTGACGAGGCCGGGAGCGGGGCACCACCCGTCCACCTGGGCCGAGTACGGCGTTCGCCGAACCGATAACTCACGGTGACGTGTGGCCGGCGGCCCGACGCCTGTGCTGCGCCGGCGCACACAGCTGAGCGACACTTGCGTCGCGGCGGCAAGCCGACGATGGCAGCCGAGACCCCGGCATCGCGCAGATCGGGCAGGTCGTCTATGGCACGTTGTCGAGTCGTTCGAGGATACGGCCGACGATGGCACCGAACGCTTCCACCTGCTCGTCGGTGAGCGCGTCGAAAAGGAGCTCGCGCACGGTTTCCACATGCCCCGGCGCGGCTTGCTCGATCGCAGTGCGACCCTGTTCGGTGAGCGCGATATAGGCGCCGCGGGCGTCGTCGGGGCAGTCCTCGCGACGTACCAGCCCACGCTTCTGCATCCGGCCGAGATGGTGCGACAGCCGGCTCTTCTCCCATTGCATGATCTGCCCCAGCTCGCCTACCCGCATCCGGGGTTCCGGCTCGTCGGTGAGCCGGACCAGTACCTCGAAATCGGAGAGCGACAGCCCGGAGTCGTGTTGCAGCTGCCGGTGGAGCCGGGCGACCAGCTGGGTGTGCATCGTCAGGTAGCCGCGCCAGGCTCGGCTCTCCCGTTCATCGAGCCATCGCGTCTCGGTCATATGACCAGCGTAACCCAGTAGTTGACATATCACCAACCTGGCCGCACCATATGTATGACACATCAACTACTTCTTCGAACCGGAGGACCCCGATGACCAGCGCAACGAACCTGAAAGAACTCAGCGGCACCTACACCCTCGATCCCACCCACACCCGGGTCGGTTTCGTCACCCGGCACGCGATGGTGACCAAGGTGCGCGGCTCGTTCAACGAGTTCACCGGCAGCGCCTACTTCGACAGCGAGAACCCGGCGAACTCCTCCGGTGAGGTCACCATCCAGGTCGCCAGCATCGATACCCGCAACGCCGATCGCGACAACCATCTCCGCGGGCTGGACTTCCTGGGCCTCGACGAATACCCCGAAATCACCTTCCGCTCGACGGCGATCTCCCCCACCGGCGCCGATACCTTCGACGTCACGGGCGACCTCACCATCAAGGGCGTCACCCGGCCGGTCACGATCCCGTTCACCTTCGAGGGACAGGCCAACGATCCGTTCGGCAATGTCCGGGTCGGTTTCGAGGGGTCCACCACCGTCAACCGCAAGGACTGGGGCATCACCTGGAACGCGGCGCTCGAGACCGGCGGCGTCCTGGTATCGGACAAGGTCGTGCTGGAGTTCGAGGTCTCGGCGATCAAACAGGACGACTCGGCCCAGAGCTGACCACCGGGGCGGGCGCCGGTTCAGCCGAGCATCCGGCGCAGCCCCACATATTCGACAGTCGCGAATACCGCAACCACGGCGGCACCGGCCAGCAGGAACACAACCCCCGCGGCGGTGAGTGGAAGCAGTCCGGACCCGGCCAGGGCGAGCATGCCCAGCACGGAGACACCGTTGACCGCGACCACCGCCGTCGCGTGGCGCGGCGAGATAGACGGGTAGCCGGCGATGAGCAGCAGGACCAGCGCACCGCCGAGCATGGCCACGCCGAACGGGATCGACCAGGCGGCCGGTAAACCCAGCGGGTCCTGCAGCGGGACCGCGGCAGCCAGCATCAGAACGCCGAAAGCCCCTGTGCCCCAACCATCGAGACGCAGGGCACGGCGCAACAGATCGTCACGAGCGGCGCGGGCGGGGACTGTCACGGTGTTCATGTTTCTGCCTTCCGGTCCAGAGGTTTCGTCTGCGACTGTTCCCGCCGCGGGTCAGCACCTCAATGACCCCACAGGTCATGGCCTCGGTGCCCGGGCGCCCGATACGCTCGCGCCGTGGAACCTCGTACGGGCACCGGCCCGTCCCGGATCGGCGGACTCCTGCGGGAATGGCGGCAGCGGCGCCGGATGAGCCAGCTGGACCTGGCGCTGGCTGCCGGCTCGTCGGCCCGGCATCTGTCCTGCGTGGAAACCGGGCGGGCAGCGCCGAGCCGGGATATGGTCCTGCGGTTGTGCCGGACCCTGGATGTGCCGCTGCGCGAACGTAATACATTGCTCGTCGCCGCGGGGTACGCTCCGGCGTACCAGGAGAGCAGCCTGGACGACGCTCATCTGGCCTCGGCGCGCGCCGCACTCGACCATATGCTGGTGGCGCATGAGCCCTATCCCGCCGTCGCGGTGGACCGCTGGTGGGATGTGGTCGCCGGAAACGCGGCGCTGGCGGTCTTGATGGACGAGGTAGAGCCGCATCTGTTGACGGGGCAACCCAATGTCTACCGTTTGGTTCTGCATCCCCGGGGGCTCACCGCCCGGCTGGCCAACCCGCGGCAGGTGCGCGAACAACTCCTGGAACGCCTGGCGCGGCAGGTCGACACCACCGGAGACCCACGGTTGCGGGACCTCTACGACGAGGTCGCCGGCTATCCCTCCCCGCCTGCGGACACCGAAACAGCCGGTTCGACCGCACCCGGTCCGTTCCAGGTGCCGTTACGCATACGCACACCCGAAGGCGAGCTGTCCCTGTTCGCCACCATGGCCACCTTCGGCGCGCCTGCCGATGTGACACTGTCGGAACTGGCGATCGAACTCTTCTATCCGCTCGACGATTTCACCGCCCGCTACCTGCGGTCGCGAGATGCGGTGCGTGAACCGCACGCCCCGGTGCCGGCCTGATGCCGCCACAATCGGCCTGGTCTACCACGGTCAGGGGACTGCCCGGTCGGCGACCACCGCCGACGATGGAGCCGGTCAGAGATAGCTCGTATCGTTGACCAGCCGGACCGATGATCCGCCGTCCGGATAGAACTCCGCCAGCGACAGCGATGCCAGGTCCAGATGCAGCCGGTACAGCAGTGACGGGCCGACGCCCAGCGCCAGCTGCAGCAGCGTTTTGATGGGGGTGACATGGCTGACCACCACGATGTTCGCGCCCGGATACCGGGCCACCAGGTCGCGGCGGGTGTCCTCCACGCGTTCGCGGACGGCGTCGAAACTCTCGCCGCCCGGTGCGGGCAGGGAGGGGTCGCCCAGCCAGCGGGCGTGCAGGTCCGGGTCGCGTTCGGCGGCTTCGCGGAAGGTCAGGCCCTCCCACTCGCCGAAATCGGTTTCGGTGAGCCCGTCGATCACCCGGACCTCCAGCCCGAGCGCGGCGGCCGCGGCTTCGGCGGTTTCCCGGGCACGGCCGAGTGGTGAGGTGACCACCGCACCGATATCCCCTTTGGCGGCAAGCATTTTGGCCGCACGCGCCGCCTGCTCGCGACCCACCGCGGTGAGCGGCGGGTTACCCCGGCCCGAATAGCGCCGCTGCACCGAGAGTTCGGTCTGCCCGTGCCGCAGCAGCAGGAACCGGGTGGGGCGGCCGGTCGCACCGGTCCAGCCCGGCGACGCCGAAAGGCGGGCGGAGGCACTGCGGGAATCGGCGACCGGGTCGGCACCCGCGAACCGGGCGGCAGGCCCCGGAGCCTCGGCGCCTGCGGACGTGGCGTCCACCACCGATTTCCCGGCGGCGCCACCACTTCCCGCCGAGGTGGCGGCGACGGCCTCGTGGAGCTCCTCGATCAGTCCACCATCGTCCATGGCCTCGTTCGCGAGCCGGTCGGCGTGCGAGTTCTCGGCGCGCGGGATCCAGCGGTAACTCACCTGGTCGAATCCCGCGGCCAGGCGGCGGGCGCGATCGGCCAGCGGGACCATCGCCGCATGTTTGACTTTCCAGCGCCCCGACATCTGCTCGACCACGAGTTTGGAATCCATCCGCACCGCGACCACCCGCGCACCGAGTTCGGCCGCGGCTTCCAGCCCCGCGATCAGGCCCCGGTATTCGGCGACATTGTTGGTGGCGACACCGAGGGCTTCCTTACGTTCGGCCAGAACCGCGACCCGGTCCGCGTCGAACACCACGGCGCCGTAACCCGCGGGTCCCGGGTTACCCCGCGATCCCCCGTCGGCCTCGACGATCACCTCACGCACGCTCATTCGGCCTCCCGCTCCGCGCCCACCTCACGACCCCGGCCGGGGCCCGAACTCACAATCCGGATTCTTTGGTCCGCACCAGTACCGCACCGCATTCGGGGCAGCGCACCACCACATCGGGTGCCGTTTTGGCGATCCGCGCGATCTCCCCGCGGTCGATTTCGATCCGGCAGGCCCCGCACCGGCGAGCCTGTAGCAGGGCCGCGCCGGTCCCGCGGTCGGTGCGCTGCCGGTCGTAGATGCTCAGCAGCTCCTCCGGGAAGTCACCGACGAGGTTCGCGCGATCGGTTTCGCAGCGCTGCTGGGCGGCGTCGAGGTCGGCCACGGCCGTGTCGCGGCGTTCGCGGGCGGCGACGAGCTCGGATTCGGCCTTGTCCAGCCGGGCGCCCGCGTGTTCGTGATCGGCGGCGGAGGCCTCCCGCCGCTCCATCACCTCGAGCAGTTCGTCCTCGAGTACCGAGCGACGGCGTTCCAGGCTGCCGAGTTCGTGCTGCAGTTCCGACAGCTGTTTGGCGCCGACCGAACCCGCCTCGAGCACCCCGCGGTCGCGTTCCTCGCGTTTGCGGACCGCGTCGACCTCGCCCTCGAGTTTGCGGATATCGCGGTCCAGATCGTCGAGCACGATCTCCACCGCCACGGCCGCGTCCTTCTGCGCATTGCGCTCGGCCTCGAACCGGTCGACCTCCTGCTGTTCGGGCAGAACTTTGCGCCGGTGCGCGATCCGGGTCAGCTCGGTGTCGACCTCGGCGAGACGCAGCAGTTTGGCCTGAATCGATGGTTCGACATTCAACGCGAACGAACTCCCTGCACGCTGTGGACGGATAGAACGTCCACCGTACTCGGTCGCCGGACGGGCCGACCGGCCGCCGGTCCCAACCCCGGCGACCCGATCCGGCCCGGGCGGCTCAGCCGCCGCAGCCGACGGTCCACGGGTCGGTCCGCACCCGCGACACCCGCGTTTCCAGCTCCGGCAGACCCGCTCCGACCACCTCCGCGGCCTGCGCGCACCACGGGAACTCGGTGGCCCAGTGCGCGGCATCGATCAACGCCGGACCCGACCGGCGCAGATGTTCGTCGGCGGGATGGTGCCGCAGGTCGGCCGTGAGGTAGGCGTCGACACCGAGCCGGGCGGCGGCGTCGAGCAGCGAATCCCCCGCACCACCGCAGACCGCGACCCGCCGCAGCACGCGGTCGGGGTCGCCGGCGGCGCGCACACCCCAGGTGGTTTGCGGTAGGGCGGCGGCCGCGCGGGCGGTGAACTCCCGCAGCGTGAGCGGTTCGGCCAGTGTTCCGACGCGGCCGAGACCGAGGTTGCCGGGTAGCTGGGCGCGTTCGGTGACGTGGTAGGCGGGTTCCTCGTAGGGGTGGGCGGCGCGCAGGGCCGCCAGGAGCGCGCTGCGGTCGCGGGGTGCGGCGACGACGTCGATCCGGTCCTCGCTCACCCTGGTCAGCTCGCCCACCGTGCCGACGGCCGGGTTCGCGCCGTCCAGCGGCCGGAACTGACCGGTTCCGGTGACCCGCCACGCCGCCTCCCGGTACTCACCGGACCCGCCCGCCCCGGCGGCGAACAGCGCGGCCAGCACCGCTTCGGCGTGATCGGCCGGCACCTGGATACTCCATTTGTCCACGGCCGGAACCGGTTGGGGTTCGAGCGGTCCGGTGACGGTCAGGCCGAGTGCCGCCGCCAGCGCATCGGAAACTCCGGGGTCGGCGGAATCGGCGTTGGTGTGCGCGGTGAACAGCGCACAGCCCGCACGCACGAGCCGGTGGATCAGCGCGCCCTTCGGCCGGTCGGCCGCCACGCTGTCCACCCCCCGAAGCAGCAGCGGGTGATGCGCCACCAGCGCCTGGGCGCCCCAGGTGACAGCCTCTTCGACCACCGCCTCGGTGACATCCACGGCGAACAGCACCCGCCGCACATCCTCCCCCGGGTCCCCGCACACCAGCCCCACCGAATCCCACGATTCGGCCAGCCGGGGCGGATAGGCCGTCTCCAGCGTCTCGATGAGTTCCGCGAGCCTCGCCACACCACACCTTTCGTCGACTTCCGGCGAACCGGTACCTGTCGGCCGGCCCGCGTCCACTCCGCCGCGTCCGGAGGCGGCAAGCTCCGACGCCCGAGAGCGCGGAGTTCGGTCTCCCCGCGGTACCGGGTGGATTCCCGAACCGGCAACGATAATCGGTCCGGGCGGTATCAGCGTGGCGCGGCCGGTACTCGCAGCATCTGTCGCCGGCGCGGGTGATTTCCGCAGCGGGTACACCCCTCGAAAGCGTCGGAGTCACAACGCGCGACAATGATGGGCGACGCCTGGTGCTCGCCTCGGTGCGGGGAATCCGTATGGGAGAAGCCGTCGACCCGAGATCCCGGTGGCACGCAGGTCACCGACGAGCCGGCCGACCTCCGCGCCCGAGCGCACCGCGACCCTGAGATGATCCGGCCCCAGCCCCGGGAAGGTATCGCACCACCCCCGGGCACAACCCTCGCGGCTACAGCGGGCAGCGCCTCGTGTCAGCGCCGAGCGATCGGTTTGCTGTGAAATCGTTCAACCGGCGATTCCGGCGGCGCGTAAAGCCCCGACAAGGCGATCGACCTCCGCGGCCGAACGCACCGCGACCCGGAGATGATCCGGCCCCAGCCCCGGGAAGGTATCGCAGCGCCGCACAGCGACCCCCTGCTGCCTTAGATGCTTGCGCACCAGTTCCCCGTCCCGGACCTCCAGCAGCAGGAACGGGGCCGCTGCCGGGGAGCCGACCCGGATCCCGGCCGCGGTCAACCGCCCGGCCATTGCTTCCCGGTCACGCGTGATCCGCTGCGCGCGGTCCGCCGTTTCCGCCAGGGCCTGCGGCGATGCCGTCGCGGTGATCGCCGCGAGTTGGAGTGTGCCCAGCGGCCAATGCGCGCGCCCCTGCACGAGTCGCTGCAGCACCGTGGGTGCACCGAGGAGATATCCGCAGCGCAATCCCGCCAGCGCCCAGGTCTTGGTGAGGCTGCGCAGCACCAGCAATCCGTCGCCGGCTTCCGCGGCCAGCGATTCCGCTTCCCCGGGTACCGCGTCCATGAACGCCTCGTCCACCACCACGATCCGCCCCGGGCGCTGCAGCGCGCGCAGGGTCCGCGCCGGATGCAACACCGAGGTGGGATTGGTGGGGTTGCCGACGACCACCAGGTCGGCTTCCTCGGGCACCAGCGCCGGGTCGAGGGTGTAGGGCGGGTCCAGCACGACCCGCGTCACCGGGATCCCCGCCTCCCGCAGGGCGAGCTCCGGTTCGGTGAACGACGGGTGCACCACCGCCGCCAGCCGCGGGCGCAGACGTGGTAGCAGTGCGAATCCCTCCGCTCCGCCGGCCAGTGTCAGCACCTCGGCGGGATCGATCCCGTGCCGGGCACCTACCGCCTCCCGGGCCAGGCGGTCGTCTTCGGCCGACGGATACCGTCCGAGCGAATCCAGGGCCGCCGCCAGCCGCTTCCGCAACCATTCCGGTGGCCCGCTGCCCTGGACGTTCACCGCGAAATCGAGCAGACCCGGCGCAGCTTCCACATCACCGTGATGACGTAAACCGGCGAGATCGACGTGGTCGGCGAGCATGAGACGCACCCTACGTGGCGCTCGCGGGGTGCGACCCGCCAGAATGGCTGTCGTGGGTGAGCTGCACATATCGTTCGTCTGTACCGGCAATATCTGCCGGTCCCCGATGGCGGAGAAGATCCTGGCCGGGCATCTGTCGCGCGCCGGCCTGACCGATCGGGTCCGGGTGAGCAGCGCGGGCACCCACGGCTGGCATACGGGCGCCGATGCCGACCCACGCACCACCGAAACCCTGCGCCGGCACGGCTACCCCACCGGTCACAGCGCCGCCGAGTTCGGTGCCGAACACCACGACGCGGACCTGGTGGTCGTGATGACCACCGACCACGACCGCAATCTCGCCGTCCGCGGGGTGCCCGCGGAGCGCCGGCGCCTGCTACGCAGTTTCGATCCGGACGCCGACGGTACGGATGTGCCCGACCCCTACTACGGCTCGGCCGCCGAGTTCGACCTGGTCCGCGACCAGATCGAAGCCGCGATCCCCGGCCTGCTGGACTGGGTCCGCGCCACACTCGCCGCCCGCGCCGGCGAGCCGGAGCCGGTCTGATGCGCCGCCTGTCCTTCCTGCTGCGCCCCGGCTGGCTGATCCTGGCCGCGGTGGTGGCCGGGTTCGCCTATATGTGTTTCACGGTGCTGGCGCCCTGGCAGCTGGGCAAGAACGATGCCACCTCCGAACGCAACCAGTTGATCGAAGATTCGGTGGACGCCGACCCGGTCGCGGTCACCGATCTACTCGACGGCGGCGACGCGGCGACCGAATGGCGGAAGGTGTACGCCGAGGGCAGCTATGTCCCGGATTCGACCGTGCTCGTCCGCCTGCGGCATCTCGACGGCGCCCCCGCTTACGGGGTGCTGTCGGCGTTCACCCTCACCGACGGCCGCACGCTGCTGGTCGATCGCGGGCTGGTCGCCGCGGTGGACGGTTCCCAGCCGCCGCCGATCGAACCGGCCCCCACCGGCACCCAGCGGGTCGAGGCACGGGTGCGGATCTCGGAGAACATCGACCCCGAACGGGCCCCGGCCGTACAGGACGGGATCCCGCACGTCTACTCGATCGATGTCCCGCAGGAAACCACCGTCCTCGGGCTACCCCTGACCCCGATTCCTGTCGGTGAGCGCGGCGCCTACCTCCAGCTCGCCGACGACCAACCGGGCGCCTTCACCCCCGTCCCCCTCCCCCAGCTCGATTCCGGCCCCTACCTCTCCTATGGCCTGCAGTGGCTGGCGTTCGGCATCATGGCCCCGCTCGGCCTCGGCTACTTCGCGTGGGCCGAGATCCGGGAACGCCGCAAATCACGCGCACCGGCTCAACCCGAACCGGACGCGGCCGCACCCGAGCCCGCCACCAAGGAAGCACGCCTGGCCGACCGCTACGGCCGTACCCCTCGCTGACGACGCCAGGGTGGCGGACCCGCCCGCGAATTCGCCGCGCCGGAATCGCGGCCCGCAACCAGGTACCCGCCGAGGTCCTGGCCGAAATCGTCACCCTCTCCACGGTCGCGGAGTGATACTTCGGCCTGAAGTCGCAGCGGTCAGGACTGATTCGATCGCGGTTCCGGCTCAGGCGGGGGTCGGCGCAGACCGGGCCACGACCAGCACCACGGCCGAGGCGAGCGCCGAATACTGAACCAGTTTCGACAGCCGCACCGACCGTCGCAGATCGGCGACGTCCGGGACCGGGCCGTCGCCCAGTTCGGGGCGCTGTTCGATCCCGTGCCGGTATTCGGTGCGCCCGCCGAGCCGGATACCGAGCGCGCCCGCGGCCGAGGCCTCCACCACGCCTGCGTTCGGGCTCGGATGGCGGCGCGCATCGCGGCGCCATATCCGCACGACGTCACCCGGTCGCCCGCCGACCGCCGGCGCCACCACCGCGGTCAGCAGGCCGGTCACGCGCGCGGGCAGCAGGTTGGCGATATCGTCGACGCGCGCCGCCGCCCAGCCGAACCGCCGGTACCGTTCGTTGCGGTATCCGATCATCGCGTCCAGCGTGTTCACCGCCCGATAGCCCAGCAGCCCCGGGACCCCGGCCACCGCACCCCACAGCAGTGGGGCCACCGCCGCGTCGGAGGTGTTCTCGGCGATCGATTCGAGTGCCGCGCGCGCCAGCCCGTCGGCGTCGAGCGCCTCGGGGTCCCGGCCGCACAGGGCGGGCAGGAGCTCACGTGCCCCGGCCACATCCCCGGATTCCAGCCGCCGCGCCATTTCCTCTCCGGTGCGCTCCAGACTCCGCCCGCCCAGCACGGTCCAGGTCGCCAGGGCCATCGGCAGTGCACCACCGCGGCGCAGTAGCAACCCTGCTCCCACCACCGCGCCGACCAGTAGCGCTTCGTGCACGATCCCGGCCCGGCGCCGATCCGCGTAGGTAACTGTTTCCATCGACGCCGCGAGCATGCCGAATCCGGCCACCGGATGCCGCCGCTGTGGATCGCCGAACACACGATCCAGCGCAAACCCGGCCAGCAGGCCGGCCGCCGTCGAAACACCTCTACGCACCGGCCGAGCGTAGCCATCGGCCGAGCCGCCGGTGCACAGCCGGTCTCCGGTGTGCCCCGGCTCGCCGATGGTCCGGTCGCCGATCGCCGCCGGATGTCGTCATTCCGGTGCGCGCGGCGCCACCTGCCACGGTCTACCTCCGCCGGCCGCGCCAGGTCGTCGCTACCACCGCGCAGATTCCGGAAGACCGGCCGACCTTTGCCTGCCGGATCGTCGGCCTGCGCCCGTAATGTCCGGATAGCGGGCGCGGGGCCGAGCCGTCCGCATTGCGACGATCTCTCCGAATCAATCCGGCGCAGCGCTCGAGCTGGTGGCGACCGGCAGCGGGCCGGATTCGACCGGCAGCGGGCCTGATTGTGGCCGGGCGATCACGCGCTCGACGCGGCGGCAATATCCTGGTGTGTAGCGCGGTTGTCACAGATCGAATTCCGGTTTCGTCATCGCGACGACACCGTTTCGCCCGGCCCACGGGCCCGAGGACAAGGAACCGCAGTGACCGACGGACACGCCCCCACCGACCTGGCCGCTCGTTTCGAGGAACTGCGCCCCTACCTGCGCCGGCTCGCCTACAGCACGCTCGGCAGCCTGGCCGATGCCGACGATGTGGTGCAGGAGGCGTGGCTGCGGCTGCAGCGGCATCACGAAACGGGTGGCGCGTCCATCGACAATTTGCAGGCCTGGCTCAGCACAGTTGTCGGGCGGCTGGCGCTGGATCAGCTCGGGTCCGCGCGGGTGCGGCGCGAGCAGTATGTGGGCGAATGGCTGCCCGAGCCCGCGGTGGCGGACTGGGAGGATCCGGCGGACCGGATCTCGCAGGACGAGCGGGTCACCATGGCGCTGCTAGTGGTGCTGGAATCGCTGTCCCCGGCCGAGCGCACCGCCTTCGTCCTGCAGGATGTGTTCGGTATGGCCGGTCCGGAGGTCGCCGAGGTGGTGGGCCGTACTCCGGCCGCCGTTCGCCAGCTGGCCTCACGGGCCCGCAAACGGGTGGAGGACGGCACCCCGCGATTCCCCGCGTCACCGGACGAACACCGCAAGGTGGTGTCGGCGTTCGCGCTGGCCTGGCGGTCGGGGGATGTGAATGCCCTCCTCGGGGTGCTCGACGACCGGGTGACGCTCACCGCGGACGGCGGCGGGAAGGTACCCGCGATCCGCAAGCCGGTGCAGGGCGCCGAACTCATCGCCAAGATGCTGCTCGGCTGGTATCACGCACCGTCGGCGCCCGGCGGCTGGGGCCGGTCGATCGAGGTCAACGGCGCGCCGGGGCTGCTCGTTTTCGACGGCCGGCATCCGGGGGTCTTCTCCTTCACCGTCGACGCCGGCCGGATCACCGCCATCCACGCCGTCCGCAATCCCGACAAACTGCGCAACCTGCCGGAGGATATCGGCGCGGAATGGTTCCTCAACGAATCACCCGGGAACACCGGACCGGGCGAGGACTAGAGGCGGCGCGCCGGTCACCGCATCGAATCCGCCGGCTCTGACGCCGGCGGCCCCCGTCCTCCCCGGGAAGGAAAGGAGCAGGACAGGGCGGGCAGCCAGGCGCCGCACCGCCGCTGCACCGCACCGCCTGCTCCCCACGGAGGAATCCGGGAGGCTCCGCGTTAGGTTGGCGTGATGAAGATCGAAGTCAGCGGACATCAGCCCGAGATCCACGACTCCGCGTGGATTGCGCCCACCGCGTGCGTGATCGGCAAAGTGAAGCTCGAGGCGCAGGCCAGCATCTGGTACAACGCCGTTCTGCGCGGTGATACCGAGCTGATCACCGTGGGTGAGCGCAGCAATATCCAGGACGGCTGCGTTCTGCACGCCGACCCGGGTTTCCCGACCACGGTCGGCGCCGGTGTGTCGGTGGGGCATAACGCGATCCTGCACGGTTGCACGATCGAGGACGATTGCCTGATCGGCATGGGCGCGACAGTGCTCAACGGTGCTGTGATCGGGCGCGGGAGCCTGATCGCGGCCAATGCGCTGATCCCGGAGGGGGCACAGATTCCGCCGGGTTCGCTGGTGGCCGGTGTCCCCGGCAAGGTGCGCCGGGAGCTCACTCCGGAACAGCAGCGCGGGCTCGAGCTCAATGCCATGGTCTATCTGCACCATATGTCCGAGCATCAGACCGCCAAGGAGCTGTGACGCGCCTCCGGGACACTTTTCTGGACAAGCGTCCAGTTGGTGACTGATACGATGGAAATGACGTATCCGGGGAGACGGGCGAGCTCGAAACCCGCTGTCCTGCAAGACGCCGGCGTTTCGGGCGAGCCCGAGCGTGTAGGCACCCAGGGTGCCGGCAGGAGGTATGACGGGTGGCGTGTGAGCATTCCGAGGCGCGCCGGCCGAGCAGGCGGGTCAGTGTGGCCGATATCGCCGCGCAGCCGGGGGGTATCGAGGCACTACGGCGACGCGTCCACGAACTCCGCTGCAGCGGAGAAGATTTCGCGGCCAATGCGATAGAACGGGAAATGACCGAACTCGACCTGTCCGCGGAGTGACGCCCGGCACGAAACCAATGCGCAGGTCATGTGGTGGACACAGGGTCCGATACAGTGGGGAAACCATGCCACCCGTACCACCGATTCTGCAGCGCATCCTGTCCGAAGCACCCACCGACAGCGTGAAGGTCCTCGACAGCGCGCTCTCGGCATTCCTGGACTTCGGGATCAAACGCACCAGCATGGGCGAGATCGCGCGGCGTTCCGGGATCAGCCCCGCAACCCTCTACCGCCGCTTCGAATCGAAGAACGACCTCGTGGAAGCGGTGACGGTCCGGGAAGCGCAGCGCTTCGTCGCCAAAATCGACGACCGGGTGCGCACGGTGGCCGGTTCCGAGGATCAGCTGGTGGAGATCTTCGTCGCGTTCATCTCCGCCATCGCGGGCAACCCGCTGCTGTCGCGGCTGCTGCGCACCGAACCCGACCTGGTACTGCCCCGGCTCACCACCGAGGCCGGACCGATCCTCGCCGTCGGCCGCACCTACCTGGCCGCGAAGTTGCGCGAACTCGGCGACTACGGTGACAACGCCGAATTCGACCCCGACCTGGTCGCCGAGATCATGGCCCGGCTGGCCCTGTCGCTGGCCCTCACCCCCGACGGCCTCATCCCCATCGAAGACGAAGCGGCCGGACGCGAATTCGCCCGCCGCACGCTACTGCCGATGGTCTCCGGCCCCACCGCCGGCTGAGCGCCCTCACAACGCGAAGGCCCGATCCACCAGATCGTCCAGCTCGTGCTGCGCTGCCGGCGCGGACTCCGGTTCCCGGACCAGCTCACGGACCAGACCGGCGATCGCGACCGCCGGCGCGGTGGCCGGGTCCGGCAGCGGCAGCCGGGACACGTACTGGGTTATCCAGCGGCGGCGGCCGGAGTACAACCGGTTACCGCAGACGGCGTCGTAGAACCGCACCCCGAGCGCGGAGTTCGCGATACCCATCATCAAACAGGCCAGATCCTCGGCCGGGACATCACTGTCCAGCTCGGACAGTGAAATCCAATAGCAGTCACCGTTGACCACCGCCCCCGACCGGTCCAGCGCGAACCGCGGCCGATCGCTGATATCCGGGAAAACCACCTTGGGCGTCCGCCACATATGCGGCCGCTGCGGAACCCAGTGCTCGAACCATTTCCGGCCGGCCTGGGTGAGATAACTTCGTGCGCTCAGCACCTCCCGATGCTCTTCGAGATAGGCGGCGGTCCGTGGATAACTCGCCAGGTCCACCGGTATCCGGCGCGGATGGTCGCGGTCGTACGGGTACAGCACCCGGGATCGGCGACTGCTCTCCACCCGCCAGGGGCGCAGGTCGTGGTGGGTGATGAGGTCGCACAGCAGCTCCGGTTCGGTCCCCGGGTCTCCCCAGTGCTCGGCGATGAAGACGCGGTCCGCATTGGTTTTGATTCCCACCCGGATACGCGCGAGGTCGCCGAATGTCCGCCACATCCGCGCCGATACCGCGTCCAGCCAGTCGTCGTGCCCCACGCGCGCCATCCGCCACCCCACCGACGCCGAACCGGCCGGAATCACCAGCTCCCCCACCGTCACCGCGAACCGCCGCCCCTGCCACCGGATCGTCGCATCGGTACCGGCACCGAGCACGTCGAACAGATCCGCCTCCGCCACGAACGGCCCGCGATCCCCTGCGGGCTCGCCGTTATCCCGGGCCGGTCCGCGGTCGCGGACTGACGGCAACGTCAGCTCCGCTGACACAGGGTCGGGAATCACTGGCGCGGATATCGCTGTGCCCTCCGCCACGCGGCGTTCCTCATCCGCGTCGGTCGCCCGCCCATCCGTACTTTGCTGGTAGACCGAGACATACCGGCACTGCCCATCGCCCCGGCCCCGCACAGCTATGGTCACCGCCGGTAGCACCGCCGCCTCGAACAATCGCGTATCGCCCAGGTCGTACAGCTCCACGGGCGCCAGTTCGCCCAGCAGCACTGCACGCAGATTCGCGCCCGCCTTCGTGGTCAGGAACCGGTTGGCGCACAACAGGCCGAACACCCCGTCCGGTACCAGCAGGCGCGGGACCGCGGCGACGAACGGATGCGTGAGGTCGAACCGGCCGCGTAACCCGAACTGCCCGCGCAACGCCTGCGCCGCTTCGCCGCCCAGTTGCTGGGTCCGCACGTACGGCGGATTCGCGATCACCACATGAAAGGATTGCGCCGGCAGTGCGCCACATTCGGCCAGGAAATCGGCCTGCCGCCAATCGACCGCGATCCCGGCCCGCGCGGCCCGCTCCCGCGCCACCATCAGGCCCTGCGGGTCCAGGTCGTAACCCACCAGCTCGACAGGCACCCTTGGCAGCCGTTCGGCGAGAGCGGCCCGGATCGCGAACAACAATTCTCCGCCGCCGCAGGCCGGGTCCAGTACCCGCAGTCCCGCCCCCGGCGCCGCCACCCGCGCCGCCACCCGTCCGGCAAGGAACTCCGCCAACGCGGTGGGTGTGTAGTGCCGGCCATGCCTTTTACGCTCGCGAGCCCCCGCTCCATCGCGTCCCATGCGCGCATTCTTGTCCACGCAGGCCGCGAACCCGGCCATTTCGGAATTATCAGCTGTGCGGGCGGAACCGGGTCGAGGAACGAGCGAACACTGGTTACGCCCTGCCTGTCCGCCGAATTGATGAACAATGCCCTGGTCTCGTGCACTGCAGCTATTCGGCGGCAGATCCGCGATCGCGGTTCGAAGGCCCGTCACAGGCAGCGAGGGCCCCGGAGCAACTCGCTCCGGGGCCCTCCACAAGGCATCTACCGCGTCACAGCGGGATGTTCTTGTGGTGGCTCGGCCGCGAGGGAGCGGACGCCAGGGCCGCGGCGATCACGCTGCGGGTCTCGGCCGGATCGATCACCTTGTCCACCACACCGATCGACAGCGCCCGTTCGACACCGCCGGCGATGGCCTCGTGTTCGGCGGTGAGCCGTTCGTGCAGCGCGTCGCGCTCTTCTTCCGGCGCGGCGGCCAGGGCCTTCTTGTGCAGGATGCCGACGGCGGCCTTGGCGCCCATCACCGCGACCTCCGAGCCGGGCCAGGCGTAGACCGCGGTGGCGCCGAGCGAGCGGGCGTTCATCGCGATGTAGGCACCGCCGTAGATCTTGCGGGTGACCAGCGTGACCCGCGGCACCCGGGCCTCGGCGAAGGCGTGCAGCAGTTTTGCGCCGCGGCGCACCACACCGTCCCATTCCTGGCCCACACCGGGCAGGTAGCCGGGGACATCGGTGATCACGACCAGCGGGATACCGAACGCATCGCAGAGCCGGACGAACCGGGCCGCTTTCTCCGCACTCTTGGAATCGAGGCAGCCACCGAGCCGCAGCGGGTTGTTCGCCAGCACACCGACGGTGCGCCCGGCGAGCCGGCCGAGGCCGGTGACCATGGAGCGGGCGTAACCGCCCTGCAGTTCTTCGAAGCTGGATTCGCCGTCGACGTTGTCGAGCAGTTCGTGCACGATCGGTTTCACGTCGTAGGCGCGTTTGGCCGATTCCGGCAGCATGGCCTGTAGATCGACATTGCCGTGTTCGGCGGCGACCGGGTCGAATTCGCCCTGTTCGGCGAACATCGAGACCAGGCGGCGCGCCCGGTGCACGGCATCGGCTTCGTCGTCGGCGACGATATGGGTGACGCCGGATTTCTTGCCGTGGGTGTCGGGGCCACCGAGTGTGGCCATATCGACCTGTTCCCCGGTGACGCTGCGCACCACGTCGGGGCCGGTGACGAACACGCGACCCTCGGGCGCCATGATCACGATATCGGTGAGGGCGGGCCCGTAGGCGGCGCCACCGGCGGCGAATCCGAGCACCACCGAGATCTGCGGTACCAGGCCGGACGCGCGGACCATGGCCTCGAAGACCTGTCCGACGGCGTGCAGGGCCTCGACGCCCTCGGCAAGGCGGGCCCCACCGGAATGCCATAGGCCGACCACCGGCACACCGGAGTCGATGGCGGTATCGATGGCGGCGACGATGTGCTTGCAGCCCTCGACACCCATCGCACCGCCCATCACGGTGGCATCCGAGCAGTAGGCGACCGTCCGCACACCGTCCACCTCACCGACCGCGGCGAGCACACCCGACTTGTCCCGCGGATGCAGGGGTAGCACCGTGCCGGGATCGAAGAAGCGTTGCAGCCGGCCGAGCGGATCGCGCGGGTCGGTCGCGGTTTCCTCGTGGCGGGCCGGAGCCATGGTTGTCATCGCGTTCTCTCCTCGATGATGTGTGGCCGAGGCACGGGCCACAGGTGTCGAAACACGAAGCGGGGGGGGGCGCGCCGCCCGCCGCCCCTTTCTCCCCACCACGGCGGGCGGCCCCCCCGGTCGCGCCCCCCCCCCCCGCTTCGGGTCGTCGAACTATTCGATCAGGTCCGGAAGGCCGTCAGGCCCGGCCGAAGGCGAGCGCGACATTGTGCCCACCGAAACCGAACGAATTGTTGATCGCGTACTCGATTTCCTGGCGGCGGGCTTCGCCGTGCACCACATCGAGGTCGATCTCGGGATCCTGGTTGTCCAGGTTCAGGGTGGGCGGCACGATACCGTCCCGGATAGCCATCACGGTGAGCACCGATTCCAGCGCACCGACGGCGCCGATCGAATGCCCCAGCGCCGATTTGGGCGCGTACACCGAGGCGTGGTTGCCGACGGCCTTGTTGATCGCGTTGGCCTCGGCGGTATCGCCGATCGGGGTCGCGGTGGCATGCGCGTTGATATGGGTGATGTCCTGCTTGGACAGCCCCGCGGTCTGCATGGCCCGGGTCATGGCGCGGGCGGCGCCGGTGCCCTCGGGGTCGGGGGCGACCAGGTGGAAACCGTCGGAGGTGATCCCCGCGCCGAGCAGGCGAGCGTGGATGGTGGCACCACGCGCCTTGGCGTGTTCCTCGGTTTCCAGAACCATGAGCGCGCCGGCCTCACCGAAGACGAAACCGTCACGATCCTTGTCGAACGGACGCGAGGCGCCCTTCGGATCGTCGTTGCGGGTGCTCATGGCGCGCATCATGGTGAACGCCGCGATCGGCACCGCGTCGATGAAACCCTCGACGCCGCCGGTGACGACCATATCGGCGTCACCCATGACGATCATCCGCCACGCGTTCGCGATGCCCTCCGAACCGGACGAGCATGCCGAGACCGGAGTGACCACTCCCGCCCGGGCCTGCAGCTCGAGACCGACGACGGCGGACGGCCCGTTCGGCATGACCATCTGAACAGCGAGCGGCGAGATCTTGCGATAACCACCGTTCTTCAGTTTGTCGACCGAATCGATGAGCGCGTCACCGCCACCTAGTCCAGTGCCGATGGCCACACCCAACCGGTCCGGATCGACCTCCGGGCTGCCCGCATTGCGCCAGACCTCACGGCCCAGCACGGTGGCGAGCCGCTCGACGTAGGCCATCCGCCGGATCTCGACCCGGCTCAGCAGGCTGTCCGGCGACACCTTCAGGTGGCCGCCGATACGAACCGGAAGGTCGTATTCCTCGACGAAGGAGTCCTCGAGAACGTCGATACCGCTCTCGCCGTTGAGGAGGCCCTTCCACGTCGCATCGACATCTCCCGCGATGGACGTGGACGCCGCCAGGCTGGTGACGACGACGTTGGGGAAGTTCCCGTTCAGGGTGGAAGGAGTGGTCACGGTGTCGGCCCTACTCGGCGTTGTCGAACTTGGCCTTGAGCTCGGCGGCCATCTCGGAGTTCTCGGCCTCGAGCTTCTGGACGTAGGCGACGGAATCGCCGACGGTCTTCAGGCTGGCGAGATCCTCGTCGGGAATCTTGACGCCGTACTTGTCCTCCATCTGCACCGCGATCTCGACCATCGACAGCGAATCGATGTCCAGGTCATCGACGAAGGACTTCTCCATCGTTACCTCGGAGGGCTCGATACCGGTCACCTCTTCGATGATCTTGCCGAGTTCCTCGACGATTTGTTCCTGGGTCAGAGCGGCCACTTCGTGGCTCCCTTCTTGTTTTTCTCGGGTAGGGCTTTACTTGGTACTTCGGGCCGGGCCGGCGAACGGTTACGCCGCCCGGTGCCGGGTTCCCGCCGCGAACGGGTGGAAACTCGGCCGCAGGCACGCTAGCCGGAGCCCGTGAGCCCGGCCAGCGCGGGGATGTCCTCGGGGGTTTTCAGCGCCAGGTTCGGGGTGCCCTTGAGCTCCCGTTTGGCAATGCCGACGAGGGTTCCCGCCGGTGGCAGCTCCGCCACCGCCGAAACGCCGGCCTGCCGGACGGTTTCGGTGCACAGATCCCACCGGACGGGCCGGGTGACCTGCGCGGCGAGCTTAGCCACCGCGTCGGCGCCGGATTCGACCGGCTTACCGTCGGCGTTGGACAACAGTGTCCGGGTGGGTTCGTGCGGGGTGATCTCGGCGATCGCCGCCGCTACCGCCTGCTGGGCCGGTGCCATGAACTCGGTGTGGAACGCGCCCGCCACCGGCAGGGCCCGCACTCGTGCCTTCTCCGGCGGGTTCGCCGCCAGTTCGGCCAGGGCATCGAGCCGACCGGCCGCGACGATCTGTCCGGTGGCATTGCGGTTGGCGGGCACCAGCTCCAGTTCTTCGAGCCGGGCCAGCACGGCGGCCTCGTCGCCACCGAGCACCGCGGACATACCGGTGGGTTCCAGCGCGCACGCCTTCGCCATTTCGGCACCGCGGATAGCAGCCAGCGTAACCGCTTGGTCGGCGGAGATCACTCCGGCGACCGCGGCGGCGGCGAGTTCACCCACCGAATGGCCGGCCACGATGGTGTCGGCCGGTGTCCGGCTCTCACCGATTTCGGCGAAGGCGAGCAGTGCGGCCGCGACCACGAGCGGCTGGGTCACCGCGGTGTCGGTGATCTCTTCGGCGGTCGCCTCGGTCCCGAGCCGGACCAGATCCAGACCCGATTCCTTCGACCACAGTGCGAGGCGGTCATGCGCGCCCGGCAGGTCGAGCCAAGGCGCGAGCATGCCGGGTGTCTGAGAGCCCTGTCCAGGGGCGAACAACGCGATCACGTACCTAAGAAAACACTGTGAAGCCGCTTTCGCGAGATGTCGACGTGAATAGAGCTTGCGGACGGCTTTTGTATGGTCCCCACAAAAGCCCGCGTGGGGTGTCCGGATCGGCGGAAGGTTCCCAGCCGTTACAGCCCATCTTTGTCCATCGGGACAAAAGATTCCTCTGAGGCGGGTGTTGACGGTTCGTTACGAGTTCGTGTCAACCGACCCACTGTGGCGGCGATTCGCAGCACGTAGGAGTCCCGCGGGTTGAGCGGATCCCGGCCGGTGACCTCGCTGATGCGCTTCAGGCGATAACGCACAGTATTTGGATGAACGTACAGTTGCCGAGCACACATCTCGACCGCACCGCCGCATTCCAGGTAGGCATCGAGAGTGTCCGCGAGTGCGGATCCGGCCGAAGCCAACGGAAGGACAAGGTACTCGACAAGTGCGTCCACCGCAGCTCGATCGCCGAGCAGGGCGCGTTCGGGCAACAGTTCCATCGCATGCACAGGTCGCGGCGCGTCCCGCCACCCGATGACGGCCTCCATACCGGCCAGCGCCTCCAGTGCGCTGCTGTGGGCCGCGCCCAGGGTACGGGTGGTCGGCCCGATCACCACGGGACCGTCGGAGAACGCCTCGGTGAGCAGATCGTCCATGAACGGCGAGGAGTGCGGGGCGTCACCGAGATGGCCGCTCACCACCATCACCAGCCGCGAACCCTGCACGACCGCGAGCGCAGCCCGGCCGTGCCGGGCCGCGATGGTGTGCACCGCCCCGACCACCGAGATGCCCTGATCCAGCGGCGGGGTGCCCACCAGCACGGTGGCGGGCGCAGTGGCGTCCCAGTTCAACGTGGCGGCCCGGGAAAGCATGTCCGGGCCGGTGTCCCCGCGCACCACCGCGTCGACCACCAGCGCCTCCAGGCGGGTATCCCACGCGCCCCGGGATTCGGCGGCACTGGCGTACACCGAGGCGGCCGCGAACCCGAGCTCACGCCCGTACCGCAGCACCGCCTCGGTGAGCGCCACCAGCTGGCGATCGTTACGCGCCAGCGCGGGTAGCCACTGTTCGAAGAACTCCATGGCCACCCGCACCATGTCCACGGTCTGGCGCAGCGTCAGCCGCCGCGCCAGGTCCTGCGGAATCACCTGGAAGGCGTCCAGGCTGAACCGGATATCGCTGTCCGGGTCCTGGAGCCATTCCAGGAAGTTGACCACCGCGGTCTGCACCAGCATCTGCACACCCGCGCGCTGCGCGGCGTCCAGATCGGCGAAGAACGGCAACCGGTCCTGCATCGACCCCACGGCTTCGGTGGACAGCCGTCCGGAGAACTGCTTGACGCGTCGCAGCAGTGTGTCCGGTAAGGGGTCGCGGGTCTGCCGGTTCGGCGACAGGGCGCCGGTCGGCAGGTATACCTCGTTCGCAGCGGAGCCGTCGGTGACCCGGCGAGGTCGCGGTGGTCTGCGTTCGATCATCGAGTTGTCGTCACTCCGCATCTCCTGCCCCGCCGGCGGTGAACTTCTCCGCGGCGGATACATCGTCGATCCGGTACCGGGCCGCGGCCTCGGCGGCCTTGGCCGAATCGAGTTTGCCCATCCGGGCCAGTCCCGCCAACGCGGCGACGGCGATGGATTCGGCGTCCACGTTGAACACTCGGCGCGCGGCCGGGCGGGTATCGGAGAACCCGAACCCATCTGTTCCGAGGGTGGTGAAATCGCCCGGCACCCATTTGCGGATCTGGTCCGGTACCGCCCGCATCCAGTCCGAGGCCGCCACGAAGGGCCCCTGGGCGCCGGCCAGCGCACGAGCGACGTAGGGCTGCCCCGGATCCTCACCCGGATGGTGCAGCGCCTCGATCTCCAACTCCAGGGCCTCGCGGCGCAGCTGACTGTACGAGGTGACCGACCAGACATCGGCGGCCACACCCCAGTGGTCGGCCAGCAGCTGCTGCGCCCGCAGACCGTCGGGCACGGTGACACCGGAGACCAGGATCTGCGCGCGCACATCTCCCGCACCGCCCTTGCGGTACAGGTAGATGCCCTTGAGCAGACCGTCCACGTCCAGGTCCTCGGGCTCGGCAGGCTGCTGGTAGGGCTCGTTGTACAGGGTGAGGTAGTAGAAGATGTTCTCCCCGCCGAACCCGTCCACCCCCGGAGTGCCGCCGTACATCCGGCGCAGGCCGTCGCGCACGATATGGGCGATCTCGAAGGAGAACGCCGGATCGTAGGACACCACGGCGGGATTGGTCGACGCCAGCAGCAGCGAATGCCCGTCGTTGTGCTGCAGGCCCTCACCGGTGAGCGTGGTCCGCCCGGCGGTGGCGCCGAGCACGAAACCGCGGGCCAGCTGATCGGCCGCGGCCCACAGTCCGTCGCCGGTGCGCTGGAACCCGAACATCGAATAGAAGATGTAGAGCGGGATCATCGGCTCGCCGTGGGTGGCGTACGAGGTGCCGACCGCGGTGAACGATGCGGTGGACCCGGCCTCGTTGATGCCTTCGTGCAGGATCTGCCCGACGGTGCTCTCCTTGTAGGCGAGCATCAGTTCCGCATCGACCGAGGTGTAGAGCTGGCCGTTGCGGTTGTAGATCTTCAGCGACGGGAACCAGGAGTCCATCCCGAAGGTGCGCGCCTCGTCCGGGATGATCGGCACGATCCGCTTACCGATCTCCTTATCGCGCAGCAGCTCCTTCATCAGCCGCACCAGGGCCATGGTGGTGGCCACATTCTGCTTCCCGGACCCCTTGCGCACCGACTTGTACGCCTCGTCGCCCGGCAGCTTCAGCGGTGCGATATTCGTCCGCCGTTCCGGCAGGTAACCACCGAGCGCCTTCCGGCGATCCAGCATGTACTGGATCTCCTTGGTCTCCGCGCCCGGGTGGTAGTACGGGGGCAGGTAGGGATCCTTCTCCAGCTCGGCATCGCTGATCGGGATCCGCTGCAGATCGCGGAAATCCTTCAGATCCTGCAGCGTCAGCTTCTTCATCTGATGCGTGGCGTTACGGCCCTCGAAATGCTTACCGAGGGTGTAGCCCTTGATCGTCTTCGCCAGGATCACCGTCGGCTGGCCCTTGTGCGCCAGCGCCGCCGCGTAGGCCGCATACACCTTGCGGTAGTCGTGACCGCCGCGCTTGAGGTTCCAGATCTCCTGATCCGACAGATCCTGCACCAGGGCCTTGGTGCGCGGGTCGCGGCCGAAGAAATGGTCGCGGACGTAGGCGCCGTCGTTGGCCTTGTAGGTCTGGTAGTCGCCGTCGGGCGTGGTGTTCATCAGGTTCACCAGCGCGCCGTCGCGGTCCGCGCCCAGCAGCGCATCCCATTCGCGGCCCCAGATCACCTTGATCACGTTCCAGCCGGCGCCGCGGAAGAACGACTCCAGCTCCTGGATGATCTTGCCGTTACCGCGGACCGGGCCGTCCAGGCGCTGCAGATTGCAGTTCACCACGAAGGTCAGATTGTCCAGGCCCTCCATGGCCGCCACATGGGCCAGACCGCGCGATTCGGGTTCGTCCATCTCGCCGTCGCCCAGGAACGCCCAGACATGCTGATCCGAGGTGTCCTTGATACCCCGATCGTGCAGGTAGTGGTTGAACCGCGCCTGGTAGATGGCGTTCATCGGGCCCAGGCCCATCGACACCGTCGGGAATTCCCAGAAATCGCTCAGCAACCGCGGATGCGGATACGACGGCAGCCCCTTACCGAGGCCGCCGTGACTGTATTCCTGTCGGAAACCGTCGAGCTGATCGGTGGACAACCGGCCCTCGAGGAAGGCACGGGCGTAGATACCGGGCGAGGCGTGACCCTGGATGAAGATCGAATCGCCGCCACCGGGATGGTCCTTACCGCGGAAGAAATGGTTGAACCCCACCTCGTACAGCGCCGCCGAGGACGCATAGGTCGAGATATGCCCGCCCACGCCGATACCCGGGCGCTGCGCCCGGTGCACCATGATGGCCGCGTTCCAGCGGATCCAGGCCCGAAAGCGCCGCTCGGTCTCCTCGTCGCCGGGGAACCAGGGCTCGTTCTCGGTCGGAATGGTGTTGACGTAATCGGTGGACGTCAGCGAAGGAATCGATACCCGGCGCTCACCGGCGCGTTCGAGCATCCGGAGCATCAGGTAGCGGGCGCGGCCGGGACCTTCGCGGTCGAGCATCTCATCGAATGATTCGAGCCATTCGCTGGTCTCCTCCGGATCTATATCCGGTAGGTAAGAGGCCACTCCTTCACGAATCACACGGACTCGGCCACCGGGCGGCACGCCGTTGGCGTTGCCAGGGGTGGGCGCGGAACCCGGCTCAGCGGATTCCGCCGGGACGCCAGAGTGGATCAGATCGGTCAAAACTGCTCCTCGTACAGGGGGTGGTCGAGCTGATGGCTTCGGTGACCCCGGATGGCCCGCTGGTGTGCAGGTCACCCGTGACGACTAGTTCCGGGCGCGCCCGCGTCCTTGCGTGGCGCGTCCCACATCATCATGTCAGCCGCCCATCCAGTACCGTTCGACAGGCAGGGCTACGCAGTGGTAACCGAGGAGTCGGAGGACGATGCAAGGGCTGGACCCGCGCCGATTCGGGCTGATTTGCGCCGCGGCGGCACTGGTCACCGGCGCGACCCTGGCGGGTTGCGCGAACCAGATCGAAGGCGTCGCGACACCCAACGCCGCCGAAGCCACCGCCTACCGCAGTTTCGCCTCCTCTTCGTCCGCTGCCGCCACGTCCTCGCAGATCGCGGCCGCCCGCGACAAGGCCATCGCCGACAACTGCGGCCTGTTCCCCGGCACCACCGGCACCGGCGTCACCAAGTACAACGAGTTCGTCGACGCCCACGACAGCAACGCGCCCGACTACGACGCCAAACGTGACGCCGCGGTCACCGCACTCGACGGTGCCGCCGATCAGGTCGAAGGCGGCGTGAACGCCGCCGGCACGAATCTGCCCGAGGATCTGAAGGCGAAATTCACCGACTACGTCAACGCGGCCCGCGCCCTGTCCCAGGCGACCCGGGAGATGACCTATACCTCCCCCGTCGGACCGCTCAACGATGCGAGCAAGCGCGTGAACGACGCGCGCAACGCGGTACGCGATGCCTGCCCCGGATGACCTCGAACGCCCGTCACCAGGCTTTTGTCGCGACATCAGAAATTCGATCTACCCGATCGGCTTGCGTTAGGGCCGATAACCATGTTCGCTTGCAGATATCTTGTAGTCGGGAGTTGAGGAGGACGCCACCGTGGTCGCCGCGGCGGACGATCAGAATTTCGCTCAGAAGCTTGGCATCACCCACGGAATGGTTGTCCAGGAGCTGGGCTGGGACGAGGACACCAACGACGACCTACGGGCCGACGTCGAGGAGACCGCCGGCAGTGAACTGCTGGACGAAGATTCCGACGAGGTCATCGATGTCGTCCTGCTGTGGTGGCGGGACGGCGACGGCGACCTGGTCGACGAACTGATGGAGGCGATCGGCCCGCTGGCCGACGACGGCTTCATCTGGGTGCTGACCCCGAAAACCGGTAACGACGGGCACGTCGATCCCAGTGAGATCGCCGAATCCGCGCCGACGGCGGGGCTCACCCAGACCTCGGCGATCAAACTCGGTGAATGGTCGGCCAGCCGGCTGGTGCAGCCCAAGGCACCGACCAAACAGCGCTGAGCCGCCCACAGCTGTGCCGCGCACCCGGGTAACAGGTGCGCGGCAGGAGATTCGGAGGATACCCATGCCCCTCGAGGTAGGCACACAGGCGCCGGAGTTCACCCTCAAGGACCAGAACAATCAGGAAGTCTCGTTGTCGGATTACCGCGGCAAGAAGAACGTCCTGATCGTGTTCTACCCGCTCGCCTTCACCGGCATCTGCCAGGGCGAGCTGTGCAAGGTCCGCGACGAACTGCCGCGCTTCCAGAACGACAACGCCGAGATCATCGCGATCTCGGTGGGCCCCCCGCCGACCCACAAGATCTGGGCCGCCGAACAGGGCTACACCTTCCCGCTGCTGTCGGACTTCTGGCCGCACGGCAAAATCGCACAGGACTACGGCGTCTTCAATGACGTGACGGGCTTCGCCAACCGCGGCACCTTCGTCGTGGACCGCGAAGGAATCATCCGTTTCGCGGAGATGAACGGCCCCGGAGAGCCCCGTGACCAGGCGGCTTGGGAGAAAGCGCTCGCCGCGCTAGATTCATAGACCGTTCCCCCGGAAATGTTCCGGGGGATCCGGGCGTATAGCTCAGCGGTAGAGCTCTGGTTTTACACACCAGCGGTCGGCGGTTCGAACCCGTCTGCGCCCACCAGGTAGGCACAGGACAAGGCCTGCATTCCTGCCAGGAAATCGGCCCACGTCGGATTCTTGGGGCAATGTGGGGCAAGCGGTATCCCGGCCGGAGACACCGGCCCCACGGTCGTACACCCGATCTGATCGGGTCCGCCGCCCATGTGGAGCGATCGGGTGATCGCAACCGTTCCACCGACGCGGAATTCGTAGTAGTCGTCAACTGTGAACACAACAGGTGTCAGCGCCTTCTCGAGGTGCGCGTTACCCGGGCACCGGATGGCGGTGATCCTGTGGTGGGGTGAGTTCGTCTACGACTACCAAGTTTCCGCCGGACTGTTTGGCCTGATACATGGCGGCGTCGGCGGAGTGCAACAGACGGTCCGGGGTGGGCCGCGGGCATTGCGGGCATACGGTCGCATCGAAGACCGCGACCCCCACGCTCGCGGTGACTTCCACCGCGGTCGCCGGTGGTTCGGCGACCGCGAGGCGCAGGCGTTCGGCTTCGGCGTATGCATCGGCGGCGAGGACCGGTGCGGCGACCACGAACTCCTCCCCGCCCGTGCGCGCCACCACCGCCTGTTCCCCCGCGGCGTCGCGCAGCCGCCCGGCGGTTCGCACGAGGACGGTATCGCCGACGCGGTGACCCCAGGTGTCGTTGATGTTCTTGAACCGGTCGAGATCGAAGGTCATCACGCAGATCGCGGGATACCGCTCCACGAGCCGCGGTAGCCGGATTTCCAGGCCGCGCCGGTTGAGGAGTTCGGTGAGCGGGTCCGACAGCGATTCGGTGCGCAGCAGCCAGTAGAGGATCTGCAGGGCGGGTACCGCGCTGACCACCGAGACGAACAGCACCAGCGCGACCGCGATGGCCAGGCGAATATCCCCGCCACCAGTGACTATGCGTACCGAGAACACGATCACCGCAAGGAATGCCCACACCGAATGGACGGCGAGGACGCGCGCACTGTGGAAACCACCCAGATAGCTGCCGCTGACCACGAGCAGCGCCGTGCCCATCGCCCCGAACAGCCGGTCCGGTACCTGGAGGAACTCCACGATGAACAACACGTCGGCGAAGGCCATCAGCGCCAGGGACTCGTTCTTACTCGGCCAGGGCAGCAGCCACCAGCGCAGCGCCCACAAGATCCCGGACAGCACCCCGAACGTCGAAAAAATCCCCGGACTGCCGGGTGGCCCCACCGGCGTCCCGGTGATCACGGCACCCATCATGGCTATCAGCGCACCCGCGACACCGATCAGGATCTTCAGTGGCAGCAGCGCCGACCGGGCCTTCAGGGTGGCCACCAGCCAGCGGTAGTCGACCGGGTCGTTCCACCAGGCCCGCAACGTCTTGACGTTGTTCATCGACTCACCTTTGGTCCCGGCCGCGTTGCCCACCACCGCTCGTACCGAATGCGAGTTCCGGGAAATCTCACCGGCTCGTGCGGAGCAGTCTAGACCGAACGCATTCATAACCGACGGGCGAGTATGTGTTGTACCCCACGACCAGACCGCTGGGTTGATAACCCGAGCCCACGACCAGCGGTAAGCGCGCGATCGGCGTGCCGCAACGACGGTGTCCGAAGGCTACGGTGTCTCCCCGGACCACCCACCGGGCGGTGGCAGCACATAGGAGAACCGCCGTACCAGCGGAAGCCAGCGCTGTAGTTCGGTGAGATCGGTCAGCGCGGTCATCCGGGTGACCCGGGCGAGACCGACGTGCAGCCGGCGCCACTCACCCGTTTGGGCCTGCGGGATCGCACCGGCGATCGGGGTGGCCCAGCCGTCGGCCGCGGGCCGGGGCTCGAGGTCCATGACGAAGCGGTACAGCGGCGTATCGGACGGGCGCCGGGTGAGCCCACCGGCGACTTCCCGGCCCGTGTCGGGCGGACCGTCCAGAACCACACCGAGCAATCGAGTACCGGCGGTGAGCAATCCCAGCAGCACGATGATCGCCTGGTAATCACCGGGCCGGCCGGATCGGCCGAGAAATGGCGACCCCTCGGACGCGTCTCTGATGGCCCGAATCATCCGATACAGGTTGACCAGGCGTTTGGCTTCCCGTGGGGTGTCGATCAGCACGTCCAGCGCCCCGAGCAGAGTCAACTCCGGCTCGGTCAGGGGATGAGGTGGAGCAAGCGCCACCCCCGCCCGTTGTTGCCGGTCGACCTCGGACCCGCGTTCCACCCCGATAACTGCAGTATCCGCCGCATCGACTGCGGGACCGGCCGACGCGCTAGAAATCTCCGGCGACGGATCGGCGATCGCGTCCCGGGACGCGTCGGTTCCGGCAAGCGAGCGAAGCAGACGTTCCAGACTGTCCGACGTCATACCCGGCAAGACGAGCGGAATGTTCAGGATCTTCTCCAGATAGTCCTCCGGCGTACGGTGCAGTTCCTGCGGATCATCGTCGCCGCCGGCGATAAGCAGGTCGGCGTAACTGCTGCGCAGCGAATGCAACAGCCACCGCGGATCCACGCCGACAACGACCACGAACAGTTCGAAGGCCAGCAGCAGATGCACCGCCTGCAGCACCTCGACCACCTGGTCGGGTTGGCATCGGTCCAGGTCGTCGATGTACAGGACGATACGGTCCACGGGCCGACGGGAGTGGTCCCAGTCCTGGCCGCCGCTCTGCCATTCCACCATCAGTTCCGCGAGTTGCTCGAAATCCTTACGCACCGTGGAGATGAGCCCCAAGTTCCCCGAGTAGGCGTCGCTGCGCGCGCGTTCGGCAATGAAATTGTGCAGTCGGCGGCCCGGCGCGAGCGCCGCGAGTTGCCGGCCGAGCTCGCCTACCTGGGTGACGACCTCGTCCAACTGGGCTTGTGCGATGTTCTGTTCGGCCTCGGCCGCCCGCAACCGGTCCAATGAATCCGACATCTGTTCGGTCACCGCCGCGTCCGCCGCATCGCGCATCCCGGCGTGTAGATCCTCAGCGACCTCGCGAAGTCTCTGCACGCCGCTGCGCGCCCGGGCGAGCCAGGTGACCCCGGTCCCGGCGAACAGGCCGAACAGACCGGCCAGACCGATCAGCCATTCGCGCAGCGCCGGAGCCAGTAGTGCACCGAGTACGCCGGTCAGCAACACCACCACCGCCGCCGCCAGCGCGATCCGGCCGCGGCGGTCGGACGGGACCCGCCGCAGTGCTTCGGCTTCGGTCAGGGTGCCGTGCATTTCCTCGGCCAGCAATCTCGCCTGCGCCGCCTGGTCCGCGATACCCAGGTGCCGCCACAGGTTGTCGATCCGCCCCCGGAACTCGCCGGAATTCCGGAGCGCGGAGAGGAGATCGCCCGCCGTCGTTTCGCGCGCAGCGGTCGCGCGCTCGATTTCGGCTCGGAGCGCTGCCGCGGTTTCCCCAGCTTCCCGGGTGGCGAATTCGAGTTGTCTGCGCTGTTCCACGCGCTGGGCCAACTCCCGGCGGATATGTTCGGCGCGCTCGCGCGAGCCCGGTTCGGAGCCGGCGAGCTGGCGGAAGATCTCGTCCCCCAGGCTGGCCCATAGACTGCTGTCGGTGTAATGCCATGCATTGAAACCGATCTGCACGATTTCGGTGCAATACCGCTCGCCCGTGCCGGCCAGGCGATCGATCCGCTCGCGCAGCATGGCCATGAAGTAGCTCTTACCCGAACCCCATGCGCCGAAGATTCCCACCGAGAGCGGCAATGGTGTCTCGCGGTCCGCGATGACGGTGGCCAGCATGGAGACGTACGGGGCGACACCGAGTTGGTCCCGGCTCAGGGGGATGCCGGCGTTCGGGTCGACCAGGTCGCTGGTCAGTCCACCGACCGGTCGTGCGGGCATATGAGGCAGGGACCGCGCGAACTCCGCAGTGATGAGCTGCGCCTCCTGCGGGTCCATGCAGAAGAAAACAAGCCGGTCCACTTGGGGCTCTGTTGTTCCCGCCGCATATTCGATCGCAGCGGAGACGAGATCCTCGGCTGCCTCGACGACCGGGTTGTTGAGCATACCCGCCGTGAGGAGCGGTAACCCCAATGCTCGTGAACCGCCTTCGGCCGCGACCCGAATCGCTTCCCGGGTGGCGAGCCGCAGGACATTGCCGGAGGGGCCGGAGCCGTCGCCGCCGTATTCCCGGGGATTCACCAGCAGGGCACGCCGGTCGGGGGCCAGTTCGAAGAACCGGGGGTGGCGGGCATCGACCAGTTCGAACTCGATCAGATTCCATGCCGCATCCGGGAAAGCCTCACGCAGGGTGTTTCCCAGGATTCCGACTCCGGCGCCCACCGACACCGCAATGGTGTCGATATCCAGCTCCCAGGGGGTGCTGGTCTCTGCCACCACGAACCGGGTTGTGCCGACGGTGCCGAGTTCGGTGATCGTCGCCGCCTCGGATGTGGTCATGCCGACCTTCCCCCATTCGTTTACTGCCCGTACGCCCGTTCTGCGGTACTTCACTCATCGGATCCAGAGCATCGGCGATGCCAGGTAGGTCCGCTGCGCGCCGAGGAGGCCAAGTATCCCACCGCTACGCAGTTCATGCATGAGAGGCCGTCCAGCACAGTATTTCTCGACTGAGCGGAGCAGTATATCGACGGGCCACCGACCGACTTTCGAGATCATCCACCAGCGACTTGGTGCCCTCCGCTGAAAAACGGCCCGGGCACCAGGTCGGTGATACGGCAGCCGGAACTCAGCCGGCATACATGGGCTGTTCCTCTCGCGTGGCCCCCTTCGGCTCGGCCGCGGTTGCGGGGCGCGGTCGCGGATCGCGTAGGGCCGGGAGGATCGCGGCAACCGCGAGGACCGCGAGGACGACACCGAGGATGACCGGGGCGCGGAGTCCGTATTCGGCGAGGAGGCGGGAGCCTAGTGCGGAACCGAGGACCACACCGAAGGTGATGAACGAGGTGTGGACGGTGTTCACGAGGACGCCGGTGCCGCCGGCGCGTTGGACACGGACGGCCATTGCGGGGTTCATTGTCACGCCGACGAGGCCGATACCGAGCATGAACAGGACGGCGAGCGGCTGCGAGCCGGTGGCAAGTGCGAAACCTAGGAGGAAGACGATGTTCAGGAGTGTGCCTGCCAGAAGCGTGGGCACGGTGTGGCGATCGGCGAGGCGGCCTACGACGAAATTGCCCACCAGGGTCGCTGCGCCGTAGGCGAGCAGGAGCAGCGGAACCGAGCCTTCGGCGAAGCCACTGACCTGGGTGAGGATGGGGGCGAGGAAACTGAAGACGGAGAAGGTTGCGCCGATGATCAGGGTGCTGGAGACCAGTGCCAGGAGGAGCCGGGGGCTGCGGAAGGCCCGTAGTTGCTGGGTGAACGTTGCGGTTTCGGCGCCGGCTTCGTCCGGGTCGCGGGGGTTGCGGACCAGGGCCAGGGTGAGTGCGGCCCCTACCGCGGTGAGGACGGCGACTGCCCAGAAGGCGGACTGCCAGCCGAACCGGCCGCCGATGAAGGTGGCCAGCGGTAGGCCCAGGAGCGTACCCAGCATCAGGCCGCTCATGGCGACACTCACCGCGCGGCCGCGGACGCTCGCATCGACGATGCGCATGCACATCGAGACCGCCAGGCCGAAGAACGCTTGCGCGGCAATACCGGTGACGATCCGGGCGATCACCATCACGGAGTACGAGGAAGCCAGCGCCGCGAGCAGGTTACCGGCGAAGAAGATCGCGAAGACCACCATGATCGCGGTTTTCGGGGGGATCCGCAGGAGAGCCAGGATGAGCAGTGGTCCGCCGAAGGCCATGGCGAGGGCGAAAATCGTGACCAGATAGCCGATCTGTGCGATATCGGTGTCCAGGCTCTCGGCCAGCTGCGGCATGAGGCCGGCGACGGCGAATTCGCTGGTGACCATGGCGAATACGCCTGCGGCGAGGACGTATACAGCGGCGGGTATCGCAGGTGCGCGGCTGCTGGACGGGGTGGGTGTCAACAGAAGTCTCCTGGCTAGTTTTGAAATGAATGTTCTAAAACTGGAACAGTTAGAGGTATGAAAACCTCGCCGGAGCGAGGCCCTCCGTCGATCCCGGCGCCGCCGTCCGGCATCGCCGCTCGCAGAGCAGGCAAGGGCAGGAAATCGGGCGCTCGCAGCGTCCGGTCGAATCGGCCGTATGGGCCGCGGAGAGGCCGGGGCACGATGGGCGCGGACCCACTCGGATAACACCAGGCGGAGCCCGCGCCAGGACCATCATCCCTGCGGCCGGTAGATCACCACCACAGCGGCGTGGTCGCGAAGAAGCATTCTGTAACGGATTGTCCAAAACTTGCAGACACAGCCGGACCTGTCCACCCATATCGCTCAGCCGTCCAGCTGCTGAGGCCGCAGACTCCGCAGCGTCGCCGCAATGATCTCGTCCGACCACGGCGCCGCGACCCGCCCCTGCGAAGCCACCCGCAACCCGGCGACCGCCGAGTTCACGAAGGCCGCGAGCCCCTCGGCGGAAATGCTCGTCGTCACCTCCCCCGCCGCCTGGCCCGCCCGTAGCACGGCCGCGAGCAGCTCCAGACGCGCCGTGGTGTCCCGGCCGATGCGCTCGACGCAGGCATCGTAAGCGGGATCGCCGCCGAGTTCGGTCACCGTGTTCACCGCCAGACAACCCCGCGGCGCGCCCGAACCGGCGCGTTCGGATTCCTCGTCCGCGACCCGCCGGAGCAGCGTCTCGATCCGGTCGACCGTCCCCCGCGCGGTATCACCGATAACGTCCTCGGCGCGCGCCAGCGTCCGGTCCAGATAGGCGTCGAGGCATTGTACGAACAGTTCGTCTTTGCTGCCGAATGCGTTGTAGAGACTGCTGCGCCCGAGACCTGTTGCGCGACAGAGGTCTTCCGCACTGGTGGCATGCAGCCCGGATTGCCGGAACTGACGCGTAGCGGCCTCGATGACCTGTTCGCGGTCGAAGCTCCGTGGTCTTGCCATGCCGGCACCCTAACCCATTTTGTAACGCACTGTCCATAACTATGGCCCGGATCCGGCCGGGCATTGCCCGGGCCGCCGGCTTTCGCGATGATGAGCAGATGAGCATGGTCCGGCTCTCGACCGAACTGCCCATCCCCGCACGTGACGCCTGTCTGCTGGCGCAGCGTCCGGAACTGTTCGAATACGTTGTCGCACCCCTGCTCCGTACCCCGGATCTCGATTTCCCGGACCCGATCGCGCCGGGCGTCTCGGGTTCGGCGCGACTGTGGTGGTTCGGCGTACTACCGAGCTGGACCCATCGGCTGACGCTGATACATCTCGGCCCCACCGAGATCTACACCAACGAGAGCGGTGGCCCGGTCCGCGTCTGGAATCATCGCCTCACCTTCACCCCGATCGATGCGACCAGCTGCCGCTACACCGATGAAATCGAGGTCGAGGACGGCTGGCGCGGCCTCGGCGTCCGGCTGTTCGCCGAGCTGATGTTCCGCCACCGCCAGCGCCGCTGGCGCGAACTGACGCACGTGCTCGCGGCCGGCGGCTGGGTGCGCGGCGAACGCTTATGACGCAACCACCCCGGCGGGCCTTGTACCAGCGACATGGGAAGGTCCTGGAAAGTCGCCCGCCGGGGAGTGTCGGTGATCAGCCAGTACGCCATGCTGCCCCGGAGCAGCGCCGGAATCGCCTCGGGTAGGAACATCGCCCGAGGCCGCACCACCGCCGGATTTGCGAGGTACTCGCCGCGAGCACCTCATGCGCGGGCCTGCGAAACAGAGCGCGGCGATCAGCCCACGTCGCGACGCAACCACGTGATCTCGGCGCCTTCACTACCCGTGCGGTAGACCTCGAGGTCCTCGTCCCAGGCGGTACCGAGCGCGCGGTCGATCTCGGCGGAGAGATCGTAGGCCGAATGCCGGCCCAGTTCGCGGGCGGCCTGCAGCATGACCCGCAACCGCATCTCGCTCACCATCACATCCCCGTTGGCGCTGGTCGCACCATGCCACAGGCCCAGGTTCGGGACGAAGCTGTAGCGTTCGCCGTCGACCCCCTCGCTGGGATCCTCGGTGACCTCGAATCGCAGCACCGGCCATGAGCGCAGGGATTGCGCGATCCGGGCAGCGGTACCGGCCGGTCCGATCCATTCGGAGGTGGCGCGCAGTTGCCCCGGGGCCGCCGGCTGCGCCGTCCAGCGCAGGCCCGCGGGGCTACCGAGTGCGGCCGCGAGCGCCCATTCGATATGTGGGCACAGCGCGGTGGGCGACGAGTGGATGTAGACCACACCCGCCGTCGTCTCCGCGTATCGGGTCGATGCGCGCACCACGTACACCTCCGGTTTCGACGATGCTCGTCTTCCCCAACGGTCCGTCGAAAAGGCGTTGCCCGAGTGTACTCGAGTGCCCGGTGTTACAAGTGTTACTGCACAGCTGTGTTGCGGGCGAGTGTGGCCTCATCGATCACCGAATCACTGAACGGAGGCCATACTTCGCGCGACCAATCCCCGAAATTCTCGTCGCTCAACGCCACACAGGCGAGGTCGAGCTGCGGATCGACCCAGAGGAACGTACCCGACTGCCCGAAATGACCGTATGTCCGTGGCGAGTTCGCGGTCCCGGTCCAATGCGGTGATTTACCGTCGCGGATTTCGAAACCCAGCCCCCAGTCGTTGGGCCGCTGCGAACCGAACCCGGGCAGCACCCCGTTGCTGCCGGGAAACTGGACGGTGGTCGCGTCGGCGTGGGTTTGCGCCGAAATCAACCGCGGCTCGAGGAGTTCGGCGGCGAACCCCAGCAGGTCGGCCAGCGTGGAATGGGCGCCGTGCCCGGCCGAACCCGTCAATTCGGAGGACTGCATGCCCAGCGGCTCGAAGACGGCTTCGCGCAGGTACTGCGGGAACGGGATACCGGTGTGCTCGGCGACGAAATCGGCCAGCAGTTCGAAACCGGCGCTCGAATAGATCCGCTTGGCGCCGGGCCCGGCGAGGATATCGGTGGTGTCGAACGCGACCCCGGAGGTGTGCGCGAGCAGATGGCGGACGGTCGAACCGGGTGGGCCCGCGGGCTGGTCGAGTTCGACGGCGCCTTCCTCCACGGCGATCAGCGCCGCATACGCCACCAGCGGTTTGGTCACCGAGGCGAGGCGGAAAACCCGGTCGGCGTCACCGGCCGACCACTGCCCGTCCCGCGTGACCACGCCCGCCGCGGCATGCCGGACCGGCCATTGCTTGATCTGCTCGAGTGCGCGCACATCTCCGAGGTTACGAGACCGTGCCGTTCGCGCGGAATTCGCCCGAGTCCTCGCCCGGACGACAGACCCCGGTACTGCGCATCAGGCAGGCCGGCGGTTCCGATACCCGGAAGACCGGACGCGCACAGAACTGCGCAGACGGACGAGAACCTCAGAAACTCGCGGCCGCCCACCCCGGCGGTCGAACGCGGTATCGGTGCCGACCGAACCGACGAGCCCGGCGCCGCTGTGCACGGTCGCGAACACGCCATCCGACCGAAACCGGGACTGCCGGGCCGGTACCCCCCCCCCCCCCCCAGTCCCGGAAAACGCGATATCCGCAAAAAATCCGGCCGGTTGTCCCGGCACAGGATCAGCGGTCGGCGTCGGTGTACTTGATGATGCCGCGAATGTTCTTGCCGTCCAGCATGTCCTTGTAGCCCTGGTTGATGTCCTCGAGCGCGTAGCTGCGGGTGACCATATCGTCCAGGTTCAGCTGGCCCGACTTGTACAGCGAGAGCAGCTTCGGAACATCCTGGCGGGCGTTGCCGCCGCCGAAGATGCAGCCCTTGACCGTTTTCTGCAGCATGCAGAGCAGGAAGTTGTTCATCTTCACGTCGAAGGCGTCCATCCGGCCCATGGAGGTGACCACCAGGGTGCCGGCCTTCGCGGTGAGGATCAGGCCCTCTTCGATGTAGGAGCCTTCCATCTCACCCATGGTGAGGATGACCTTGTCCGCCATCCGGCCCTCGGTGACCTCCATCAGCGGGGCGATGGCCTCGGTCATGCTGGCGTAGGCGTGGGTGGCGCCGAACTTGATGGCCTGCTCGCGCTTCCACGGGTTCGGGTCGATGGCGACGACCTTGCGCGCACCGGAGAGCACCGCGCCCTGCAGCGCGCTCATCCCGACGCCGCCGACACCGACGATGGCCGCGGTCTCCCCCGGCATGACGTTGGCGACGTGGGTGGAGGATCCGAAACCGGTGGGCACACCGCAGCCGACGAGGCAGGCCACCTCGAACGGGATCTCGGGGTCGATCTTGACCACCGAGGTGTGATGCACCGTCATGTACGGGGAGAACGTCCCGAGCAGGCACATCGGGATGACGTCCTTGCCGCGGGCCTGGATGCGGTAGCTACCGTCGCTGACCGACTGCCCGGACAGCAGGCCCATACCGAGGTCGCACAGGGCCATGTTCCCGGAGACGCAGGCCGGACAGCGGCCACAGGCCGGGATGAACGACAGCACCACGTGATCGCCGACGGCGAGATCGGGCGGGGTGTTGGGGCCCAGTTTGGTGATGACGCCCGCGCCCTCGTGGCCGCCCATCGCCGGGAACGACGGCATCGGGGTGGCCCCGGTGACCATATGGTGGTCCGAATGGCACATACCGGCGGTTTCCATCCGGATCTGCACCTCGCCGCCGCGGGGGTCGCCGAGTTCGATTTCCTCGACGGACCACGGCTCGTCGATCCCCCAGAGGATCGCGCCCTTCGTCTTCATTCGTGTCCGACCTCTCGCATGCGCGGGCTTTCATGTGACAGCCTCCACACTACGATACGAACTGGAACACGTTCTAGTGGGTTGGCAAAGAATTTCCGCGGACAACTGGTCGATCGACCACATCGCCACCGGTGACGCCCCACATGCAGCGGAGAATACACCCGAATCGTCCGCTTCCACCGTCGATACCGCAACAGCCGATGCCCGCACACCACCGCGGCCGAAAACACGACGGCGACCCCCGGACACAACCGGGAGCCGCCCTCTGCGCTGAAGAGTGAAACTTGTTCCTACTCCATGAGGCCGCGCGCCTGCGCGAACAACTCCAGGGTGTTCGCATGCAGGAAATCGCCGACCTTCTTGGGCGCCTTACCGGCGAAGGCACGCGCGTAGGTACCTTCCAGCACGATGCCGAGCTTGAAACAGGCCAGCACGGTGTACCAGGTGACCGCGCTCAGGTCGCGATCGGAGAATTTCCCGTAGTGCGCGATCATCTCCGCACTCGACGGCAGACCGCCGGCCTCCCCCAGCTTGCCGATGAGCGCGGCGCCGGAGGTGCCCGGTTCCGGCCGGGTGGCGATCTGCCAGCCGAGATCCAGCAGCGGATCACCGATGGTCGACATCTCCCAGTCCACCAGCGCCGCCACCTCGGGGCGTTGGTAGGAGAACATGATGTTGGCGAGATGGCAGTCGCCGTGCAGGATGCCAGGCGTCCAGGTGGCGGGACGGTTGCGCTCGAGCCAGTCGGCCACATCGTTCAGGCCCGGGATCTGCGGGCCCGGGTAGCCCTCGTTGGCCGAATACGAGTCGAGTTCGTGCATCCACCGGCCGACCTGACGTTCCAGGAACCCCTCCGGTTTGCCGTAGTCGGACAATCCGAGCGCCTGGTAGTCGAGCGCGCCCAGGCGGGCGATGGCCTCCACGGCGGACAGTCCCATGGCGTGCCGGGCGGCGGCGTCGGCGGCGAATTGCGCCGGTAGTTCGGTCTGCGGGTTGTATCCCTCGATCGGTTCCATCAGGTAGAACACCGCACCCAGAACCGATTCGTCCAGTTCGGCCGCGATCACCCGCGGCGCCCGCACATCGGTACCGGACAGCGCGCCCAGTAGCCGCGCCTCCCGGCGGATGACTTCGTTGCTCTTGGGACGAAGATGGGCCGGCCCGCGGCGCAGTACATAGTCGCGGCCGCCGCGGGTGAACCGCAGCATGATGTTCTGGGTGCCCCCGCCCAGGGCCTTCACCTCCTGGAACTCGCCGCCGGTGAGCCCGCGCTCATCCATCCAGTTCCCGACCACGGTGAAATCGACGTGTTCACGATCCACGCCTACCGGCTGCGCAACAGACATGCCTGACATTGTGCCCCACTTGGCCCCCACAACTGCAGGCAACCGACAACAGTTCGGGACGCCCACCCGGCGTAGATTCGGACCACCATGTCCGATTCCGTCACCGTCCAGCACCGGGTGCTCGACCGCGCCGTCGACACCGAGGCGGCGTTCCTGCGGCTCTACGGCACCTCGGCCACCGCGTTCTGGCTGGACAGCGAACATGTGGAACCGGGACTGGACCGTTTCTCGTTCCTCGGCGACGCCGCCGGACCATTGGCCGAAGTGGTGCAGTACCGAGTCGGCAGCGGGTACGTCACCGTCACCGGATCCGGGGGCCGGGTCCGGCGCGAACCGGGCACCGTCCTGGATTATCTGGCCGCGGCGCTGCACACCCGGTTCCTGCCGCTACCCGCGCAGCTGCCGTTCGATTTCGCCGGGGGCTACGTCGGCTATCTGGGCTACGAGGTCAAGGCCGATTGCGGCGGCACGGCCGGACACCGCGCCACCACGCCCGATGCCCAGTGGATCTTCGCCGATCGACTGGTGGTGGTCGATCATCTCGCCGGCCGGACTCATCTGGTGGCGCTCACGGGCCCAGAGGAAGCGGCGCGGCAGGCTTGCGAGAGCTGGCTGGGAAGTACGGCCGCGATGCTGGAGCAGTTGCCCACCTGGACGAATCCCGAGCCCCTCGACACCGGTCCCGGCCACCCCGCGGCCGGCTCCGATCCCGCCGGATCCGCAGTCGAAGATCTGCTCGCCCGCGGCCGCGGCCAGTACCTGCGCGATATCGCGGCCTGCCAGGCCGCACTGCGAGCCGGGGAATCGTACGAGATCACCCTCACCGACCAGCTCACCCTGCCCGCCACGGCCGGCGGCCTCGACACCTATCGGATCCTGCGCCGCGTCAACCCCGCACCGTATTCCGCCTACCTGCGATTCGACGATCTGGAAATCGTCTGCTCCTCCCCCGAACGTTTCCTGAAGGTCGACCGCACCCGCACGGTCGAGACGAAACCGATCAAGGGCACCGCCCGCCGCGACCCGGACCCCGCCGTGGACGAGCAGCTGCGCCGCGCCCTCACCGAGGATCCGAAAACCCGCGCGGAGAACGTGATGATCGTCGATCTGCTGCGCAACGATCTGGGCCGGGTCTGTGAGATCGGCAGTGTCCGGGTGCGCGATCTGCTGGTCACCGAAACCTATTCGACTCTGCACCAACTGGTTTCGACCGTGCGCGGGACGCTGCGCGCCGATACCGATGTCATCGCCTGCCTGCGCGCATGTTTCCCGGGCGGTTCGATGACCGGCGCGCCGAAGATCCGCACCATGGAGATCATCGATGAACTGGAAACCCGCGCGCGCGGGGTCTATTCGGGCACCATCGGGTTCCTGGGCCTGGGCGGTACCGCCGATCTGAATATCGTGATCCGAACCGCCGTACGCCACGGCGGCCGCTGGCAGATCGGTGCGGGGGGAGCGATCGTGCTGGATTCGGTGGCCGCCGACGAATACGACGAAATGCTGCTCAAAGCCCAGGCGGTGTACCGGGCCGTATCCGCGGTCGAAGCCGGGCAGTTCCGGCCGTCGCGCGATATCCCGGCGGGTATCCGAGCAATCCCGTGCGGCCGGGACTCCGGAGAACCCGGGCCCGATCACGCGAACAGCGCAACAATGGAGCGATGGCACAGCTCTGGGTGAAAACGCATGGTGGGGACTGGCTTCGGGCCGACCAGATCATCGAAATCGGTATCGAAACGTCGCGCGCACCGAACGACAGTCCGGATGCGACGGAAGTCATCGCCCGGCTCGCGGTAGCCACCGGCAGCGGGAACTGGGATGACGCCCGGGGCAACAGCACCGTCGGGCCGAGCGCCCGGGTGCTGGGCCGCTATCCGGACGGTGCGACCGCGCAGCGGGTCGCGGATCGACTGGTCCTGACCCTGCTCAGCGCCGAACGCAACGCCCAGATCACCGTCGAGGACGACGATGTGCTGGTCCGGCCGGTGCACGACCGCACCACGTTCGACACCCCCTACAACGGCCGGGCGCTCGACCGGCACTGACGTACCGGCCGCCGATCAGGATTTCCGCCGCGGCCGCTTCCGGGGCGGTTCGGGTTCGGGTTCGGCGGGCGCACCGAGACCGGCCATCCGGCCGATACGACCGACCCCCGGTAACCGGGACAGTGCACCGAACAGATCCTCGCCCAGCGCGATCAACGCCTCCAGCCGGGGCAGCAACCGGTCGTAGGCCGCGAAGGCGGGGTCGGCGAGAGCCAGCGTGCGGTCGAGCCGGTCGACCGTGGCATTGAGGCGGTCTATGGCGCTGGACAGGTTGTCCAGCAGATCGGGTAACTGCGCGGCCAGTTGCGCCGAGGCCGGCGGTAACCGCACCGCCGTATCGAACGCCTGACCGGCGGTGAGCTGCGCGGCCTCCAAGGCCTGCCCGGCCGCGGACTGCGCCGCATCGACCGCCGACTGCGCGGCGGCCAGCACATCGGCGGGTGAGGGCACCCGGCGCGCTCCCGGCCGGTTCGCCGCCTTCCCGCTCCCCGGCTGTCCCGGATCGGCCATGGGACAACTCTGCCGCATCCACCCCGGACAACGCCATGACCTGCGCGCCTGCGGGCGTGTCGGCATCGCATGGCATAGTGCGACGACGATGGAACTCAGCAAGGGCGCCAATACGCCGATACCGACATCTCTTCTGGCCGTGGTGATTTCCTGGCGGTCCGAACATGCGGTGGACGCGCACGCCCTGCTGCTGGACAGCACCGGGACCGTCCGCGACGACAAGGACCTGGTGTTCTACAACGCGCCCCGGCACATGTCCCAGGCGGTCACACTCGACCAGGATCCCGCGCCCGGGACCGCCCGGCTCAGTGTGTCGCTACCGCGGACCGAGGCCGATGTGGATCGCATCGTGGTGTCGGGGTCGGTGGAGGACGCCGAGTTCACCCGCATCGAGGATCTGCGGGTCACGGTGTATGCGGTGGACGGGCCGGTCGCCGAATTCGCGGTCACCGATTCGGAAGCGGTGACGGCCATGATGTTCGGGGAGTTCTACCGCCGCGACGGCGGCTGGCGGTTCCGCGCGGTAGGCCAGGGCTGGGCCACGGGAATGGAAGGCCTGGTGACGGAATTCGGTATCCAGGTCGACGACCCCTCCGTACCGGATACGAGCAGTGCACCGCCCGCGTCCCGGCGTGGCCGGCCGGCAGGGGCCGCACCGGCAGGCCGGCCCCCCAGCCGCACACCGGGTACCGAGCCTGCGCACGACTCGACCGGTGATTCGGGCACTGCCGTACTGACCAGAGCACACAGTTCCCCGGACGACACACCGCGCCGCCACGGCGACCGCATAATGTCCGGCCGGCACGGCGCGGCCACGGAGTCCGCACGCGAAGCGCCGAGTACCCAGCGTCCGGCGTCCGGCGCCGCCGGACAAGGACCTCGACCGGCCGCCGCCCGGGAACACCCGGTGCCGGCAGCGGCCCGCCCGGCCCGTAACGATGCGCCATCACCCCGGAGTGACCGACTGCCGCGGGCCGGCGCACCGAGCGACGAACCGGACACGAGGGAGACCCATCCGGCAGCCCGCAGCATGGAATCCGGGCACGAATCCCCGCGCCGCACCGCGTCGGCCACCGGCGACGCCCGGCGGGATCGGCCGAGCCCCGCGGCCCGGAGCGAAGGGGCGGTCGCGGAGGGCCGGGAAGGCGCCGGAACACACAGCGCCGCGGCCGAGTCCCGCGCGGTGGCCGAGGCTCATCCGGGTAATGCGCATTACCGGCTCGACGAACGGCCGGGTTCCGCTACCGCGGCAGCAACCGCGCCATGGGACCGTTTCGATACCGCGCAGCCCGCCCGCCGATCACCGGGGACCGTCACCCTGCGCCGGCTCACCGTGCCGGAACCCACTCCCGTCGAGCCGCCGCCCGGTTCGGGTCGCGCCGACTGGTACCGCGACCCCACCGAGCCGACGGTGCTGCGCTGGTGGGACGGCGAGCAGTGGACCGCCGACACCCGGCCGACGGCCCGGCCGCATCCGCACGACTGTGCACGCTGCGGCGCCCGGCGCCGCCGTCGCGTCTTCGGCGGGCACCACCCGTGTGCCGCGTGCGCGGCGGAGACCGAGGAGTTCTTGACCCACTGGCATACCCGGGCCACCCGGGTACTCGCGGCCTCGGGTCCGCGCGGTGCCGAATGGGAGGCACTGTGGGCGTCGCTGCGCTATCAGCGGATCGACGAATCCGCCGCGCGGGCCACACTGGAACCGGCGGCATTGCAGTATGTGGAACGGCGGGTCGCGTTCGCCTTCGCCGACGGCCAGATCTCGGCCGAGGAATACGACGATGTCGAGCACGCCATCACCGAACTGTCGCTGGCGGGCCGGTTGATCGACGATCTGCGGGCCCGGATGGGGCGCGGTCGGGCGCTGTCCCGGCTGCGTGAGGGTGATCTGCCCACCGTCCGCACTCCGGACCTGCATCTGGACGCCGAGGAACTGGTCTACCTCGATATCGGCGCGACCCATATCCGGGAGCTGGCCCGCGGCCCTAAACATACCGACGGCCGGTTGATCGTGAGCACCAAGAAGTTACGGTTCGTCGGGCCGGGAACCGGTGTGGAGATCCCGTGGTCGCGGATCGTTTCGGTGGCGGCCGAACTCGATACGGTCGTCGTCGCGGCCACCTCGGCCCGCGGCGGGGCGAGTTTCGCGGTGGCCGACCCGGAGTATCTCGCCGCCGCTTTGGAGGGCGCGTTGCGCGTCGCCAAACGGCTCGTGCTGGCGCCGGGACAGCGTGATTCGCGCAGTATCCCGCAGGAGGTCAAGGCCGAGGTGTGGCAGCGCGACGGCGGAAAGTGCGTGGAATGCGGGGAAAGCCACTACCTCGAATTCGACCACATCATCCCGCTCAGCCGCGGCGGCGCCACCAGCGCCTCGAATCTTCAGATCCTGTGCCGCGGTTGCAATCGCGAGAAGGGGGCGAATATCTGACCGCCGCACCAGGCCCCGGCGCGGATCAGCTCTGGCCGGTCAGTGTCCGGGCGCGGTCGGTACGCCGTCGTACGTAGCGGGCGAACAAGCGGCCGAATGGGCTGTTGTCGCCGGGTACGGGCCGGACCCGAGTGTTGTGGAAGGCCGCGACTTTCCATTCGCCGCCGTCGCGGTGCAGCACCCAGGTGTTGCGGGACAGCCGGCCCCGCGGGATCCCGGCCTGCCAGGCGAACACCACGGATCCGGTCATATGCGCGACGGCCACATCGCCGGTGAGGAAACGGACCGATTCGATCTCTCCCTCGAGGCGGGTGCCGTACAGCGGCCCCTCGAACAGTCCGGCGTGCAGTGCGCGGTTCGCCTCGCGCCCACGCACGTGGGTGCCGTCGAAGGCCACATAGTCGCTGTCGGCGGTGAATTCCCCCGCATAGGCCGCCGCGTCGTTATCGGCCCACGCCACCGTGGCCCGGCTCAGCACTTCCCGGATCTGCTGTTCGGCCTCGGCCCTGGTACGCATATCCTGCTCGGTCATCGTCCACATCCCGTTCGTCGGATCCAATAGTCCGATGCTGCGCCGTCGGGCTTGCGCGGCGGTATCGGGGAACACCCGGAACCGACCAGGAGATTCGCCGCGATAGTCTCGGGCAATGCTGCAACCCGGGGCGAGATTCGCCGGCTACCGGATCGTGCGCCGGATCGGCGCCGGCGGGATGGGCATCGTCTATCTCGCCGAACATCCCCGGCTGCCCCGGCAGGATGTGCTGAAACTGCTACCGGGCGACCATCTGGCCGACGCCGGGTTTCGTGGCCGGTTCGATCGGGAGGCCGAGCTCGCGGCCCGGTTGCGGCATCCGAATATCGTCACCGTGCACGATCGCGGTGTCACCGGTGGACAGCCTTGGATCGCCATGGAATACGTGCCGGGCACCGATGCCGCCGCATTGGCCGGTTCGCCGCAGCTCGGGCCGCGCCGGGCGGCGCATATCATCGACGACGCCGCCCGCGGACTGGACCACGCCCACCGCAACGGGATGCTGCACCGGGATGTGAAACCGGCGAATATCCTGGTCACCGCGGATCCGGACCGGGAATTCGGCGAACGGGCCCTGCTCACCGATTTCGGGATCGCCCGCCTCGCCCGCGAAGGTACGGACCTGACCCGTACCGGCGATGTGATCGCGACCGTCTCCTATGCCGCACCCGAACAGTTCACCGCCGGCCCGGTCGATCACCGCGCGGACGTGTATGCCCTGGGCTGCACGCTTTTCGTCCTGCTCACCGGCGAGAAACCGTTCCCCGTGAACAGTACCGCCGCGGTCGTCAACGCCCATCTGCACACCCCTCCCCCCGCGGCCTCCCGGCGCGCCCCCGGACTGCCGCCGGCCATCGACGCGGTGCTGTACCGGGCGCTGGCGAAGAACCCCGCGGACCGCTACGACTCGTGTCGCGCCTTCAGCGAAGAGGCCTTGCGCGCACTCCGATCACCGCATCCGGCCCCGGCATCCGCTTCGGAGGGCACGGAACCGGTTGCCCCGGCGGCCCCCTCATTCCCGGCCGCCCCGACAACGGAGACCAGGGTCTCCGCTCCCGGACCGCACGGCTCGCGATCACGCCACGATTCGCCTCCACCCGGCCTGCCGCCGGCGACACGGTCGCTCACGTCCGTCGGCTCGGCCTCATCCGCAGACACCGGGCAGCGGCGCGTACGAAAGCGACCCATCGTGGCCGGCGCCGTCGCCGTCCTGCTCGCCGCAGTATTGGCGGCCACCGCGGTATTCGCTACCGATAACGCCGGATCGGAGGTGCCGGGCACTGCGGATCCCACCGCGCCCGGCAGCGACGCCGGTACTCCCGTGTCGTCCGCGCCGGTCTCCGCCACAGGCACCACACCCTCCGGAAGTGGCTACACCCGGGCGTGGGCCCAAGTGCAGGGCGATAAAGGCAACGTCAGCTGGAACGTCCGGATACCGCAGGTGAGTGGCGGAACGGCGGCCGTCGCGGATCGGTTCAACAATTCGGTGCGCGCCGCGCTGCAGGACCAGATCGACAACGCTCCCGCCTCGGCCGAGCTGACCAGCGGACCGCCCGATGACCTGCATATCGGGCCCCGGGTACTGAGTGCGCTGCTGACGACGGCCCGCACAAGCGGTCCGTCGCCCGACGAACCGAAGAAACTGCTCGCCACCATTACGATCAACGCCGACAACGCCGAACCGATCACGCTGCGCGATCTCTTCCCGGACCTGGATGCCGGTCTGACCCGATTGTCCGGCGAGGCGGCACGACTACTGCCGGAGACGGCGGCGGGTCCGGATTTCGACCGCCGGGAGATCCAGCCGCGGACCAAGAACTTCCATCACTGGGTGGCCACCGATAAAGGTATGGCCATCCATTTCGAGGAAGACAGTGTGGCACCACCGGGGAAGGGGCTGATCAGTATCATCGTCCCGTGGCGTGCCCTCGCCGATGTGCTCGATCCGGCCCTGGCAGAGGTGGTGCGCGGCTGAGCACGGGATCCGCGGTGGTGTCAGGGCATCAGCGGGGGTGGGAACCACTCACCGGCCAATACCTGCTGACCCGGTTCGTACAGTCGCATGACCAGGGAGAACTGGCCGCGCTCCGGGATCGGCAGCCAGTTCGCTCGCGGCACTCCCGGGCCGGGATCGGCAGCCTGGACGGTGAACTCGAGTGAACCGTCCGGCGCGAACACCGGCGGGACCGGATGGCCTACCGTATGCAGATCCGCCGCGTTCGGTACGAGGTACCCCTCGCTGCCGTAGGCGGTGAGCGACCAGAACGCGGCCACCGGCGGCGCCTGGCCGGGCTCGAACCGCAGCGTGAACTCGATCGGGGTGCCGTCGTCGTCGGCCTGGTCGAACATCGCCGGATACACCACCACCGCAGCGAGGTTCGCACCGACTCCCCGGCGCGCTGTCGCGGCCCGCAGCAGGTAGTTGGTGCCGTATCGCCCGACGTTCAGGTCCAGCACCCAGCCGTTGCGGAGGATGCTGCCGGGGTCCACGTAAGCGGCGATCTTGCGTTTGGCGGCGTCGACCCCGGCGGACAGTTCCCCCGTGCTCACGCCTTCGGGTGAACCACCGGGCCGGATCCCGATGGTGGCGAAGCGCGCCATCGCGGGCTCGTCGTCGGCGGCGGGCGGGTTCTCCTCCATGAGTTCACACATGCGCTCGAAGAAATCGCGAGCCGGCATCTCGTCGAGGGTGTCGAGCCCGGCCGATTCCGACCAGTCCTGGTTCTCCGGTATCGAATCGGCTTCGGCGGCCGCGGGGGTGGTCCAGGCACTCAGTGGGGCGAGCCGCAGACGGGACTGGATATCGCGCACCGCCGCAACATCGTCCGGGCCGCGCACCTCGATCCGCCCGTACAGCCAGGCGTCCGCGGTGGGCACCGGTAGCTGGACCGCACCGGGCGGCAGTGTTCCGGTCCAGCCGGGTCCGGTGACGGCGTAGACGAACGGTGCGGAGGCGCCGGGCTCGGCGTGGGGTTGCACGCTGGTCGGGGTGAAGGCGGTGTTGGACCAGGCGTCGAGCACCTGCATCACCCAGTAGCGGTCCTCGATCTGCGGTACTTCGAACAGCACCGGCTCCTCGCGCAGGTCCAGCCAGGCCACCGAGTACAGGTTGTCCAGATCGATCCGGACCACGGTGCGCTGGCTCGATGCGGGAAGTGAGGAGGTGTGCTGGAACCGGTTGACCGACGTGTATTCGAGGGCGCGGCGGCGGATCGTATCGATCAGCATCAGCGGGTAACCGAAAACATAGGCGTCGGTGGCCACCTCGCGCCGCTCGGCGGGCGTACCCGACGGCTCGACCGCGGTGTCGTCGTTCTCGCCGCCGCAGGCTGCCAGCCCGGTGACTGCGATCAGCCCCAGCAGCGAACGCCTGGACAACCGGAACCGGTCGGACGCCGGCCCGCGCCGCGAGTTACCGGGTACCGCTGCCGGGCTGTCGCCCATGGGCATTCTCCCTGCTCATCGCTGTCGGATGGACTGCTACGCAGGATACGCCCAGGAATAGCCGAACGGTTGCCGCCACGGTCGGCGCGGCCGGTTCTCAGATGGTGAGCACCGTATTCATGATCGTGCCGGCGCTGGTGGCGACCACCCCGCCGATCATGGCCCCGGCCACCATCTTCGGCGATTGCAGCGCCCCGCCGGACCATTTCTCCCAGGCGAATTTACCGCCGGCGAAGATGATACTCACCGTGCCGGACAGGATGGCCAGCCACGTCGCGTACTGCACGAACTGCATGATCTTGTCCGCCAGCGGTGGGGCCTCCGGAGTGGGATCGCTGACCTGTGCGTATACCGATACCGCGTCGACAATCGACGCCGCGATGATGCTCACCGTCTGCTCCCTCGCCTAGAGTTCGGGGCATTGCGGCCCCGCCTCCATCATCCAGACGATGCCGGGCCCGGCGCAACTTCTTGCCGCTCAGCGTCTTTCGCGCTATAACCGCTGGTACCCCCGAATCCCTACCGGGAACCGGGATTACTGCGATCACCCCCGGCGAGCGGTTACGATGCGTGTGCGTTCCCGCCCACCCCGAACACAGAGTGAGCTGCGAGATGATACTGGCCGCCGTCACCGATACGCTGCTGGCGCAAATCGGCAACCCCACCCCCGAAGCACCCCCGCTGGCCGACAAGATCACGCAAATGGTCCAGTACCTGACCTGGTTCGTCTTGCTCGCCGGCATCACCGCGATCATCTACGCGGGCGGCAAATTCGCCTGGGAGAAGTGGTCGGGCGGTTCGATGGAATCACCGAAGATGGTGGCCGGTGCCATGATCGGCGGGGTGGTCGCCACCAGCGCCGGCACCATCATGAACGCCGTCATCGGCTGAGCGGCGGCACCTCGCGGCATCCCCGCGGCACCATCCGGGCCGGGGTCACTCACCGTCGTGCGGGGAACACAGCAAACCAACTATCGAAAGTATGTTCGAATTCGGGTACGGTAGCCCGCATGCCCGAACTCGCCCCCATCCCGTTCGCCCGGCTCAACCTCGAACAGGTACGGGAACGACTCCTCGCCGCGGCGGCCTTCGGCGAGGCCCTATCGCCCGATCAGCTCGAGGCCTTGGCCGGCAAGCTCAGCACCGGTCTCAGCATCTACATCGAGGCCACCCAGAACAGCTCGCCGCGACTCCCCCGCCCGGCACCCACCGGACGGGCCTGCCTGGACTTCCGGGGGCATCGACGCTGAACCCCGGCCCGCGGCGGACGCGGACCGGGGTTCGGCGGGGCGGCCCGCAGCGCTAGTCGCGAGGGGCCTGTTCGTCGTCGGCCGTTTCGATCGGCGTCGTGACCAGCTCGAATTCGCCTTCGTGCTTGACCACACCCTGCGCGACCGCACCCTCCACGAGTTCCACACCCAGGTTGGCGCGCAGGATGATCGGATCGGTGCGCACATCGCGATACAGCGAGATACACATCATCACCATCACGACCATGAACGGCAGGGCGACCACGGTGGTCAATGCCTGCAACCCGTCCAATGCGCCCCCCAGATCATCCGAATCGGCGATCACCAGCATGATCGCGGCCACCGCGCCGGTGGCGGTACCCCAGAAGATCACCGTCAGCCGTGAAGGTTCGATACTGCCGCGTTCGGACAGCGTGCCCATCACGATCGACGCCGCATCCGCACCGGAGACGAAGAAGATACCCACCAGGATCATCACCAGCACCGTGGTGATCGCGGTGATCGGGTACTCGTCGAGCAGATGGAAGAGGGCGAAATCGGGGTTCACGCTGCCGTCTGCCTCGTCCAGGCTGCCGGTATCGGTCTGCTGCCGGATCGCGGCGCCGCCGAACACGGCGAACCACACCAGACTCACCAGGCTGGGCACCAACAGCACACCGGCGACGAACTGGCGGATGGTGCGGCCGCGGCTGATCCGCGCGATGAACATACCGACGAAGGGGGTCCAGGAGACCCACCAGGCCCAGTAGAAGATGGTCCAGCTCGACAGCCACGCCTCCATCTCCTCACCACCGGCGATACCGGTCCGCGAGGCCATCGTCGGCAGATCGGCGATGTAGTCGCCGATGGCGGTGGGCAGGAAGTTCAGCATGAACAGGGTGGGCCCGGCGATGAAGACGAACACCGCCAGCACCACCGCCAGCACCATGTTGATATTCGACAGCCACTGGATTCCGCGGGCGATACCGGAGACCGCGGACAGGATGAAGGCGATGGTGAGACCGGTGATCACCAACACCAGGCCCAGCTTGGAGATGGCGTCGACGTAGCCGTTGAACTCGAGCCCCGCGCCGATCTGCAGGGCGCCGAGCCCGAGCGATGCGGCGGATCCGAACAGCGTGGCGAAGATCGCCATCATGTCGATGGCCTTCCCACCCAGACCGTCCGAGTACCGACCCAGCAACGGCCGGAACACCGCCGAGATCAGCTGCGAGCGACCCCGGCGGAAGGTGGCGTAGGCGATGGCGAGCCCGGCGACCGCGTAGATCGCCCACGGGTGCAGGGTCCAATGGAACAGGGTGGTCGCCAGCGCGACCTCGCTCGCCTCCGGGCTGCCCGGCTCGGCGGTGCCCGGCGGCGGGGAGGTGAAATGGGTCAGCGGTTCGGCGACGCCCCAGAACATCAGGCCGATTCCCATACCGGCGCTGAACATCATCGCGATCCAGGAGACCGTCCGGAATTCGGGTGTTTCGTCGTCGGCGCCGAGCGGGATCTTGCCGTAGCGGCTGAGGGCGAGCCAGATCACGTAGACGACGAACGAGGTGGCGACGAGAACGAAGAGCCACCCCGTGTTGGCGATCACCCAGGACTGCGCGTTGGAGGCCACCCGCGCGAGGCTTTCCTGGTCGATGATCCCCCACAGTACGAACGCCACCGCGCCGAGGGACGTGATGCCGAAAATGAGCCAGTCCACCCCGCGCCCCCGCCGCAGGGCGGGTCTTCCTTCCGGGGAGCCCGGCAGGCCGCCCTCGGGCGTCGCGGGGTCCTTACCGGTGTCGATCACCATGGACTAGTCCTTTCAGATCGCACTGTGCGCTCCGCATTGCGACCGCACGCACGACGGGGACCAGCCGTTTTTCGGTCCCCGCCGGCGCCCGCGACCGCGCCGCCGAACGGATGTACCGGGAAAAACCGTACCGCCCCGGTGCACGGACGACGTATCGAACACGTCCTGGGACCGATTCGTGGGGGGGGGGGGGGGGGGGGCCCCGCGCCGGGGGGGGCGCCCCCCCCCCCCGGGCGGGGGCGGGGGGGGGAGTGGTAACCCCAAAATCGGTGGCGTGTTTGAATTTGGCCTCAATTTGTTTCGGGTTCGTCTCCAGGGGAATCCCCGGCACAGTCTTTACCCCGGGGCCAAGCGGTTGGCTGCCGCTGGCTTCGACGGCGTCCTCGG
>NZ_JARWNW010000307.1 GCF_029868325.1 Nocardia carnea | reverse complement strand
GGGGCGGTGCGGCTAAATTGGGGGGGGGCGCGCCTTACCTTCCGCGCGGCCTTTCCCGGGGCCCATGCGGTAATGGGGCGACGGGGTCCCACTGGCGGCCCCCCGCGCCGCAACCCCCCTACCGGGGCGGGGGGGGGCGGCTCCAGCGGAACGACATCATGGCGCGCCTGGCGGCGCGACGACGAACAGATACGAGAAGGGACCCACCTGGTGGCGGAACGCCTGACTGTCCGCGGCGCGCGGGAGCACAATCTCAAAGGGGTCGATATCGACCTGCCCCGCGACAGTCTGATCGTCTTCACCGGCCTGTCGGGGTCGGGGAAGTCCAGCCTGGCCTTCGATACGATTTTCGCCGAGGGGCAGCGCCGGTACGTGGAATCGCTGTCCGCCTACGCCCGGCAGTTCCTGGGCCAGATGGACAAACCCGATGTGGATTTCATCGAAGGCCTCTCACCCGCGGTCTCGATCGACCAGAAATCCACCAACCGTAACCCTCGCTCCACCGTCGGCACCATCACCGAGGTGCATGACTACCTGCGCCTGCTCTATGCCCGCGCCGGTGTCCCGCACTGCCCGGTGTGCTCCGAACTCATCGCCAAACAGACCCCGCAGCAGATCGTCGATCAGGTGCTGGCCATGGAGCCCGGGGTCCGCTTCCAGGTGCTCGCGCCGGTGGTGCGTACCCGCAAGGGTGAGTTCGTCGACCTGTTCGACCAGCTGAACTCGCAGGGTTACGCCCGGGTCCGGGTGGACGGGGTGGTGTATCCGCTCACCGATCCACCGAAGCTGAAGAAACAGGAGAAACACGATGTGGAGGTGGTGGTCGACCGCCTCGCCGTCAAACCGACCGCCAAACAGCGGCTCACCGATTCCATCGAGACCGCCCTGCGCCTGGCCGATGGGATCGTCGTCCTCGATTTCGTGGACCGCGACGAACACGCGCACGATCGCGAACGCCGCTTCTCCGAGAAACTGGCCTGCCCGAACGGCCACGCCCTCGATATCGAGGACCTGGAACCGCGGTCGTTCTCGTTCAACTCGCCCTACGGCGCCTGCCCCGACTGCACCGGGCTCGGTATCCGCAAAGAGGTCGATCCGGAACTCGTCGTCCCCGACCCCGAGCTGAGCCTGGCCGAGGGCGCAATCGCGCCGTGGTCGCGCGGGCAGAGCGCCGAATACTTCGTGCGCCTGCTCTCCGGGCTGGCCGCCGCGCAGGGTTTCGATCTGGACACCCCGTGGCGTGAACTACCGCCGCGGGCGCGTAAAGCCGTGCTCGAAGGCAGTTCGGATCAGGTCCATATCGTCTACACCAATCGGTACGGCCGGAAACGGTCCTACTACGCCGATTTCGAGGGCGTGATGCCGTTCCTGCAGCGGCGGCTGGACAACACCGAATCCGAGCAGATGAAGGAGCACTACGAGGGCTATATGCGGGATGTCCCGTGCCCGGTGTGCAACGGGGCGCGGCTGCGGCCGGAGATCCTGGCCGTGACGCTGTCCGCGGATGCGGAACGGAAATCCATCGCCGAGGTCAGCGAACTCTCGATTCGCGATTGCGCGCAGTTCCTGAACGCGCTGACCCTCGGGGAGCGGCAGGCGGCCATCGCCGGTCAGGTCCTCAAAGAGGTGCAGGCCCGGCTGGGGTTCCTGCTCGACGTGGGCCTGGACTACCTGACCCTGTCCCGCGCCGCGGCCACCCTCTCCGGTGGGGAGGCGCAGCGGATCCGGCTCGCCACCCAGATCGGGTCCGGGCTGGTCGGGGTGCTGTACGTCCTGGACGAACCCTCGATCGGGTTGCATCAGCGCGATAACCGCCGGCTCATCGAAACACTGACCCGGCTGAAGGACCTGGGCAACACTCTGATCGTCGTCGAGCACGACGAGGACACCATCCGCGCCTCGGACTGGGTCGTCGATATCGGCCCGTTCGCCGGTGAACACGGCGGCCAGGTGGTGCACAGTGGCCCCTATTCGGAACTGCTCGCCGATCCGGCCTCGCTCACCGGCGCGTACCTCTCCGGCCGGGAGCGGATCGAGATCCCGATGATGCGGCGGCCGGTGAACAAGAAGCGGCGGGTCACCGTGGTCGGAGCCCATGAGAACAATCTGCGCGGTATCGATGTGGCGTTCCCGCTGGGTGTGCTCACCGCCGTCACCGGGGTCTCCGGATCCGGTAAATCCACGCTCGTCAACGACATCCTGGCGACCGTGATGGCCAACAAGCTGAACGGTGCGCGCCAGGTGCCGGGCCGGCACACCCGGGTCAACGGGCTGGATCAACTGGACAAGCTGGTGCGGGTGGACCAGTCGCCGATCGGCCGCACCCCGCGGTCCAATCCGGCCACCTACACCGGAGTGTTCGACAAGATCCGCAGCCTGTTCGCCGCCACCACCGAGGCCAAGGTGCGCGGCTACCAGCCGGGCCGGTTCTCGTTCAACGTGAAGGGCGGCCGCTGCGAGGCCTGCTCCGGTGACGGCACCCTCAAGATCGAGATGAACTTCCTGCCGGATGTGTACGTGCCGTGCGAGGTCTGCCAGGGCGCCCGGTACAACCGGGAAACCCTCGAGGTGCACTACAAGGGCAAGACCATCGCCGAGGTCCTGGATATGCCGATCGAGGAGGCCGCCGAGTTCTTCGAACCGGTGACCTCGATCCACCGCTATCTGGCCACCCTCGTCGACGTCGGCCTCGGGTACGTGCGCCTGGGCCAGAGCGCGACCACCCTCTCCGGTGGTGAGGCGCAACGCGTGAAACTGGCGGCCGAACTGCAGAAACGCTCCAACGGACGTACGGTCTACATCCTCGACGAACCCACCACCGGCCTGCATTTCGAGGACATCCGCAAACTGCTCGCGGTGATCAACGGCCTGGTCGACAAGGGCAATACGGTGATCGTCATCGAACACAACCTCGATGTCGTCAAGACCGCGGACTGGGTGATCGATATGGGGCCCGAAGGCGGTTCCGGTGGCGGAACGGTGGTCGGTGAGGGGACACCCGAGGATATCGCCGCCACGCCCGGCAGCTACACGGGTGAGTTCCTGAAGGAGATCCTGGCGCAGCCCGCGGCCACGTCGCCGGCGAAGGAGACGGGTGCGGTGAAACCGGATACCGCACGGGCACGTAAGTCCACGGCCAAGAAGGCGCCGGCGGCGAAGAAGACCGCGAAAACGGCAGAATCCGCCGAGAAGGCAGCGAAATCGCCGGACGCGCAGAAGGCGAAACGTCTGGCCCGGAAGGCGGCGGCGCTGCGCTGAGTACAGAGCTGCGGCGGCCCCGGCGGTTTCGGCCCGGGTCCGCCGCGGCGTGACGCGTCAGTAGACCGGGCCGGTGTACTTCTCGCCGGGCCCGGCCCCCGGGGCATCGGGTATGGCGGAACTCTCCCGGAAGGCCTTCTGCAGCGATTGCAGACCCTCCCGCAGCGGCCCGGCGTGTGGTCCGAGGTACTCCACCGATGCGGTGATCAGACCTGCCAGAGCAGTGATGAGGCGCCGCGCCTCGTCCATATCCCGGCGCGGGCTGTTCTCGGGATCGTCGTCGCCGAGCCCGAGCTTCTCCGCAGCCGAACTCATCAGCATCACCGCTGCCCGGCTGATCACCTCCACGGCGGGGATCTCGGCCAGTTCGCGCACATCGCCCTCGGGCTGTTCGGTCATGGTGTTCAGCCTAAGCGCGCCTCGGCGGCAGCCGTGCCGGGGCCGTGAGCGGATGTGCGCCGCGACTCGTTTCTACCGGCCCGCCGCCCCGGCCGCGCGCAGTATCCGCAACTGGCCGATCTCGGTGGCGTTCTTCAGCAGTTCCACGTTCACCCACGCCGCCAGATGGGCGACGGTGAGTCCCGCGTCGGCAGGCCACGGGTAGGACGTGGCCCGTTCGAGCTCTGTGTCATCGCAGCCGTCGAGGACCCGGAGCCACTGCTCGCGCAGGTCGTGGATCCAGGTGAGGGCGGCCGCCGTATCGCCCGGCCAGTAGACCTCGGTGCGGTCGGGTACCGGCCGTTGCCCGGCGTGCGCAATCGCCGAACTCCACCACCAGCCGATATGCCAGGTCAGCCAGGCGATGGTGGTCGCGGGGACAGGATCGGGCTCCGTTTTCGCGAAGTCGGGGCGCCATTTCCCGTCGGCGCCGCGGTGCACCGTCCAGATCACCTCCGCGGGCGCCCAGTGGGTATCATCGTCGGTCAAGGCGTCGAAATGCAGCTGGGACAGCGACCAGATCAGGTCGAACTGCCAGCGGAGTAGGTCACGTCGGCTGCTCACGGCCGCCGAGCCTGGCAGACGGGCGAGTGCGTGGCAATCGAATTCCGTACCGGGCGCCGACCGGGCGATTCGTTCATCCGACGCGGAACTGTTAGACTCGTCGGCGACGACCGCCCCGGTCCTGTCCGGGGCAGACAAGTGGAGCCCGACTCCCACCGTTGCCGGCGAGTGATCGCCTGGTCAAACGGTCCGGTCACCCACCTTCGCGGTGGGACCACGGTCCCGGATGACCGGGAGTGTGGCGCAGGTATCGCATCTGCGTGGATCGGTCGACATCGGGCCCCGTCGGCGGTGAAATACCGCGACGGGGTTTTCGTGTTGAACAAGGGGTTCATTTCGAGCGGTCGTCGTGACGACACCGCTAGACCTAGGAGGCCCCATCAGCACTGAGACCCGCATCAACGATCGCATTCGTGTTCCCGAGGTCCGGCTCATCGGACCCGGCGGAGAACAGGTTGGGATCGTGCGTGTTGAAGATGCACTCCGCGTCGCCCTGGAGGCAGATCTGGACCTCGTAGAGGTCGCACCGGACGCACGTCCACCGGTCTGCAAGATCATGGATTACGGCAAGTTCAAGTACGAGACCGCGCAGAAAGCGCGCGAGTCCCGGAAGAACCAGGTCCAGACCGTGATCAAGGAACAGAAGCTGCGGCCCAAGATCGACAATCACGACTACGAGACCAAGAAGTCCAACGTCGTGCGCTTCCTGGAAGCCGGGGCGAAGGTCAAGGTCACCATCATGTTCCGGGGACGCGAACAGTCCCGGCCCGAACTCGGTTTCCGGCTGCTGCAGCGGCTGGCCTCCGATGTGGCGGAATTGGGTTTCGTCGAGACCTCGGCCAAGCAGGACGGCCGCAACATGACGATGGTCCTCGCCCCGCACAAGGGCGCGAAGACGCGGGCCAAGGCCGCGCAGGATTCGGCCCGGCCGCAGCCCGGCGGCGCGGCGCCGAATGCCGGTCGGCCGGTCGCGCAATAACAACGGCGGAGCCGTGAACACTGCGGCGCACCGCCGCACCCGCGGCGTACGCCGCAGCGATATTGCGTCGAGCCCGCAATAACGCTGATCAGCACACCTGGTCCGCCCCTGCGCGGGCACGACACAGATTGAGGTTGCCATGCCGAAGATGAAGAGCCACAGCGGCGCTTCGAAGCGTTTCAAGGTGACCGGTAAGGGCAAGCTGCGCCGTCAGCAGGCCAACCGCCGGCACCTGTTCGAGTACAAGTCCTCCCGCCGGACCCGTCGCCTGGAAGGTACGGAGGCCGTCGCTCCCGCCGACGTCCGCCGGGTGAAGAAGCTGCTGGGTATCTGATTCCCCTCTCCGGGGCAGATACCGTCCGGTACCGCCTACGCGACCGGACGCCGATGAACCGACCCACTCGGGTGCGCCCAACCAGCACCCCCAAGATCGATTAGGACTGACCAGTGGCACGCGTCAAAAGGGCCGTCAACGCTCAGAAGAAGCGCCGTTCGATCCTCGAGGCCTCCAAGGGCTACCGCGGGCAGCGCTCGCGCCTGTACCGCAAGGCCAAGGAACAGCAGCTGCATTCGCTCACCTACGCCTACCGGGACCGCCGGGCGCGTAAGGGCGATTTCCGCAAGCTGTGGATCGCGCGTATCAACGCCGCGGCCCGCGCCAACGACATCACCTACAACCGCTTCGTGCAGGGCCTGAAGGCCGCCGGTGTGGAGGTCGACCGCAAGAACCTCGCCGAGCTGGCCGTCTCCGACGCCGAAGCGTTCGCCGGCCTGGTCGCCGTCGCCAAGGCCGCGCTGCCGGCCGATGTCAACGCCCCGGCCGCCTGAGTGGTGAGTCCGTAGCCGTACCCCGCTCCGGCTCCGCTGTGGTGAAGGCCCCCTTCTCTGTGTGAACGCACGGAGAAGGGGGCCTTCGTCGTTGCCGGGGAAGTCGGGCTGCCTGCGGCCCGGGGCTGTGAACTACTTGCGGTATGCGATGCCATCGGCTAATACTTAGCCATATGGCTAAGTATTCGGAGTCGCTGGACAGTGTGTTCGCCGCGCTGTCGGATCCCTCCCGGCGGGTGGTGGTCCAGCGACTCGGGTCCGGGCCCGTCAGTGTCGGCGAACTGGCCCGGGACCTGCCCATCACCCTGCCGTCGTTCATGAAACACATTCGTGTCCTGGAAGGCAGCGGGCTGATCCGGACGGTCAAGGTCGGGCGGGTGCGACAGTGCACGCTCGATCGCGAACGGTTCGCGCTGATCGACGGCTGGCTGGCCGAACAGCGGCGTATCTGGGAAGACCGCACGGACCGGCTCGAACAATTCCTCCTCGAAACCCCGGAGCCCACCGATGAATCCTGATCTCGACCTCACCCTGCACCGCGTGATCCGCGCACCGCGTACCCGTGTGTGGAACGCCTGGACCGACCCGGACAGCCTGGCCCGCTGGTGGCTGCCCGCCCCGTCCCGATGCCGCGTCGAGCGGCTGGAAGTCCGCCCGGCCGGCGCCTTCGTGACCAGAATGAGCGAGGACGGTATCGAATTCGTCCCGCACCTCGATGCCTGCTTCCTGGTGGCGGATCGGAACGAGCGCCTGGTTTTCACCACCGCGCTCGACAGCGCACTGCGCCCGGCCGCCGGGGATATCCTCATGACCGCTGAGATCACCCTGCGCGACCATCCCGAGGGCACGGATTACCGGGTTCTGGTCCGGCACGGTGATCCGGCGGCCCGGGCCCGGCACCAGGAACTCGGCTTCGAATACGGGTGGGGGACGGTCACCGGTCAGCTCGCGACGCTCGTCGAGAACGAGGTCCGGGTATGAAACTGGTGCTCACCGAGTTCCTCACCCTCGACGGCGTCGCCCAGGGGCCCGGTTCACCCGAGGAGGACACCAGCGACGGCTTCGGTCGCGGCGGCTGGATGGTGCCCTATCTGGACGAGGTCTTCGTCCGGCGGACGTCGGAATGGCTCGCCGCCGCCGACGGACTACTGTTCGGCCGCCGGACCTACACAGCGTTCGCGCGCGACTGGCCGGCAGTGACCGACCCCCGCGATCCGTTCGCCGCACGGATGAACGCGCTCCCGAAATATGTGGTGTCGGGGACCTTGACCGAGGGGCAGTGGGCGCCGGTAACGATGCTGCCGGGCGATCCGGTGGCGGCGGTCGCCGAACTCTTGCGGCGCCCGGGCCGGGAACTGCAGATCCACGGCAGCGCCCGGCTCGCCGACACGCTGCTCGCCGCCGGTCTGGTCGACACTGTCCGCCTCGCCGTAGCGCCCACCGTGCTGCGGGCGGGGCGGCGGCTACTCACCGGGACCGGGCCCGCGACCGGCCTCCGGCTGACCCGCCACGAGGCCACCGATCATGGGCTGCTCCTGCTCGAATACGACGTGCTCGGCGCCGCGCCGCTGGCCGAGTACGACGGTGTCACCCAGTTCGTCTGACCGGTCGGAGCAGGGTGTGTTCGCCGTTACCGGTGTGCCGCCCGTGGTCTCGCGGGAGCTCGCCCCGCTGGATCGAACGCCGGGATATGCCCCGCCCGTGGCCGTGGTCGCGGAAAATTCATTCGCTTCCCGGCCGCGGCAACTGGCAGCCTTGCGGGATGCGTGAACAGTGGCTTTCGGTGCCGAGCGGGCCGCGGGTCTGCTACACGGATTTCGGCGGATCAGGGCTCCCGGTGCTGGCTCTGCACGGAACGTTCGGCCGGGGAAGCATTTTCGCCGGATTGGCGCGTGAGCTCGCCGGCGTGGCACGCATCATCGCACCGGATCAGCGTGGGCACGGCCGCACCGATCGGCGGGAAAGCTACACCTGCGCCGATTTCGTCGCGGATACCGCCGCGGTGCTGGAGCAACTCGAGCTCGCACCGGTTGTGGTTCTCGGCCATTCCCGCGGTGGAATCACCGCCTATCAGCTCGCCGCGCGGTACCCGGAACTCGTGGCGGGGCTGATCATCGAGGATGTCGGTCCGGTCATGCGACAGCCCGAGATCGAGCATCCGGTGCTGCCGGTACGGGGCTGGCCTGCGGCGGCGCCGACCGAGGCGGATCTGGCGGACGCGCTACAGGCGCGGGGAATCCCGGATGTGAGCTATTTTCTGCAGAGCGCTGTCACGACACCGGACGGGCGGAGCCGGTTCCTCTTCGATTGGGAGGACATGATGGCGGTGCAGCTCAGCGGCGTCGGTGACTGGTGGGCGGATTGGCTCGGCTCGGCGTGCCCGGCGCTGGTCGTACGCGGGGAACACAGCAGCATGCTGCCCGCCCGGCTGGCGACGCAGATGGCCGCGCGCCGGCCGGCTACTCGTCTCGTCGATATCGCGGGCGCCGGACACTGGGTCCACGACGATGCCCCGGCCGCCATGGCGGCAGCCATCCGCTATTTCGTGGCCGACCCGGCGACCGGTCTCGGTGCGGGACGGGCTCTACGATCTCCTGGTGGGTGACCGACAAGAACCGATAGATCTCCGGAACTCGCGGGTGGTCGCGGCGGCGAAGCTGCACCGCGGTGCGGCGCGTAGACGGGCGGGGAGGTTCCTCGCCGAAGGCGCCAACTCGGTCGGGGCGGCGCTCGATACGGGGCGGGTCCGGGAACTCTTCTACTCGGCCGACGGCGCCACTCGTGAACATGCGCTGATCGCCGGTGCCGCGGCGGCCGGTGTGCGGACGACGCTCGTCACCGATCGCGCCGCACAGGCACTGGGGGAGACGGTCACGCCGCCCGGTCTGGTGGCCGTCTGCGATCTGGTGGATGTACCTCTCGACCGTGTTCTGCCGGCGGCGCCCGGTGCGGATACGCCCCGGATACTGGCGGTGCCGGTCGGTATCGCGGATCCGGGTAATGCGGGGACGCTCATCCGGGTGGTCGACGCGGTGGGTGCGGACGCGGTGGTGCTGGCCGGGGACAGTGTCGACCCGCACAACGGGAAATGTGTCCGATCGTGCGCGGGCAGCCTGTTCCATGTGCCGGTCGTGCGTGAGCGTGAGACGTATTCGGTGCTGGATCGGATCGAAGCGGCCGGGATCGCCACCGTGGCCACCGCGGCCGACGGCGAGCTCGACCTCGAGGAGGCCGGCGAACTGTTCACCGGTCCGGTGGCCTGGCTGTTCGGCAACGAAGCGCACGGTCTCGATCCGGAGGTGGCGCGCCGGGCACGGCACCGGGTCCGGATCCCGATCCGCGGGCGAGCCGAAAGCCTCAATATCGCCGCGGCCGCCGCGATCTGCCTCTACGCGAATTCCCGGATTCGGCACGGGACGGGCGCGGCGACGTAGTGCACAGGATGATTCCGGCTTCCCGGACCCGTTCACATGCCGTTCTGGTACAGGTCGGTCAGGATATCCTCGGCCCAGTCGGCGGCTATCGCTTCCGGTCCCGCCACCCGTAGCGCCGCCATCACCGTGAGCAGCATGCCGGTCGAGAGGAAGCGCCGGGTATCGGCGATCGAGGCGCCGCTGAGTTCGCGGATCAATCGGAAGATGCGGCCGTACCGTTCCCGGACCACCGGGCCGATTTCGGGGTCGCCCGCTGCCGCGAAAGCGTGCATGAGCACCAGGAGAAGGCTGTGGTCGGCCAGGACCCGGTCGTAGGCCGCCGACAGTGCATCGAAGGGGGCATCCGGACGGCCGCCCGCAGCGGCTTCGGTGAAGACTTCTTCGATGCGGTCGCACACCTGGCCGACCGCGGCAAGGAAAAGCCGTTGTTTAGAGCCGAACAGACGGATGACATACGGCTGGGAGACACCCGCGCGGCGGGCGATCTCGTCGGTGCGCGTGGCCGTATAGCCGGTTTCGGCGAACGCGGCGACCGCGGCTTCCAGTACCTGAGTGGCACGTTCCCCTGCGGTCATCCTGGTCCTGGTCGGTCCCGGCATGGCGCTCCTTGTATCCGTCGGCCTGTCCGCATGTTATCAGTCGATGCGTACTATTGGCCGAGGGCCGTCGATCAGCCTTTCTGGACAGCGACCAGGGTCTCACCGGTATCGGCCGGACGGGACGCGGGCACATGGCGCGACTGTCGCCCGGCGGTCGCGTACAGCACGACCAGCAGCACACTGAACCAGACGTAGCCGTTGCCGATCACCTGTTCCCATACCGACCAATCCAGCTCCCGGCCGTCGTTGCCGGGGAGGTCGCTGTGCTCGGCGAGGACGAACACCACGGCGGTGGTCACTACCGCGGCATACCAGCCCGCGGCCCGCGGCCACGGCAGCGTGGTCGCGAAACCGGCCATCGCCAGCAGGGCCGGCGCCACCCACACCCAGTGGTGCGACCAGGAGATCGGTGAGACGAGCAGCGCGACCACCGCGTTCACGGCGAGTGCGATCATCGGCGGTGTCCCGGCCCGCCGGATGGCGACCACGGCCAGCGCGACCATCGCGGCGGCGGCCAGCAGCCACAGCGCCGTGGCCGGTGTGCCGGTGATCCCGAAACGGGCCAGCACGGCCTGGATGGACTGATTGGTCTGATACTCCGACCCGCTCAGTCCGCCGACATTGCCGAACCCGCCGAACCAGTACCGCACCGATTCGTCGGGCATCACCGCGAAACCGATGATGGTGGCGATCGCACCGCTCGCCGCGGCCGTCGCCGCGGCCTTGTAGTCCTTGCGGATCAGGAAGAACAACACGAATGCGGCCGGAGTGAGTTTGATCGCGGCGGCCAGGCCCAGCAGCATGCCGCGTGGCCAGCGCGGGTTACGGGTCAGGCAATCGGCGGCCACCAGGCCCATCAGGATCAGATTGACCTGGCCGAAGTCCAGCGTCGACCAGATGGGCTCCAGCAGCAGCGCCAGCGGGGTGGCCGTCGCGCACACCAGCAGGGCGAGCTTGCGCTGATCCTGGGCGGGCCACAGCTGCCGGGCCACCAGGTAGAGCGTGATCGCCAGCGCACCCACCGACACCGCGAGATAGGCGATCACCGCGGCCGCCCACGGCAGCAGGGCATAGATGCCGAGTGCCAGCGCGGCGAACGGCGGATAGATGAACGGCAGGCTGATATCGGCGGCCGTCTCCGGTAGCTGCCCGTAGAGATCGCCGCCGGAACGCCACTCCTCGACCCCCAGCCGGTACACCTCGAGATCGATGTACTCGCCGCTGATCCCGCGGAACGGGTCGATCGATCGTGACATCAGTACCCATGTCACGATCATCGCCAGTAGCGGTAGCAGCCAGATCGCCTGCTGGCGGGCACGTCCGGCGAGCGTCTCGGTGCGGGTCGGGGCGTTCGTCATCGTGAGGGACTTTACCGGTTCGAGGTGTCGTCGCATTCCGGCAGTGATCGCCGGGGGATATCGGCGTGAACCGGTCACCGGCCATCGAATACGATTCCACCAGCAGCAATACGGGCGCCGGCGCCTACCGGGGTCCGCTCACAGAAGCCTAGGGGAGAGACGAGTAGACCGTGGCCGACGACACCGACGCAGGCACAGCGACCGGCGGGCAGCAATCCGCGCTCACCGAGGAAGCCCTGGCCGCAGCGGCCGCGGCCGCCGAAAAAGCCTTCGCGGCCGCCGCCGACCTGGACGCCCTCGCCACCGCGAAAACCGAGCATATGGGTGGTAAATCGCCGATCTCGCTGGCGCAGCGCTCACTGGGCAGTTTGCCGAAGTCCGAGAAGGCCGACGCCGGTAAGCGGGTCAACGTCGCGCGCGGCCGGGTCTCGCGGGTGTTCGAGGAACGCCGGGAGGCCCTGGTGGCCGAACGCGATGCGGCGGTGCTGGTGGCCGAGGCGATCGATGTCACCCTGCCGGCGAATCGGGGGCCGGTCGGCGCCCGGCATCCGATCACGGTCATCTCCGAACAGGTCGCCGATGTTTTCGTCGGGATGGGCTGGGAGATCGCCGAAGGCCCCGAGGTGGAAACCGAGCATTTCAACTTCGATGCGCTGAACTTCCTCCCGGACCATCCGGCGCGCACCATGCAGGACACCTTCCATATCGCGCCCGCCGGGTCGCGGCAGGTGCTGCGCACCCATACCTCGCCGGTGCAGGTGCGTTCGATGCTCGAACGCGATCTGCCGATCTACGTGGTGTGCCCGGGCCGGACCTTCCGCACCGACGAACTGGACGCCACTCACACCCCGGTGTTCTCCCAGATCGAAGGCCTGGCCATCGACAAGGGCCTGACCATGGCGCATCTACGCGGCACCCTCGACGCGTTCGCGCGGGCGCTGTTCGGTCCCGACACCACCACCCGGATCCGGCCCAACTACTTCCCGTTCACCGAGCCCTCCGCCGAGGTGGACGTCTGGTTCCCGGACAAGAAGGGCGGCGCGGGCTGGGTCGAATGGGGCGGCTGCGGCATGGTCAACCCCAAGGTGCTGATCGCCAGCGGTATCGACCCCGACGAATACAGCGGTTTCGCCTTCGGGATGGGCCTGGAGCGCACACTGCAGTTCCGCAACGGCATCCCCGATATGCGCGACATCGTCGAGGGTGATGTGCGGTTCACCCTGCCCTTCGGTATCCGGTCCTGATCCCCGAGCGAGAGAGCGAACACCCACAGTGCGAGTAGCGCAGTCCTGGCTGACCGAAACGATCCGCCGCACCGTCCCCGACTGGGAGGTCACGCCGGAGGAACTCGACGCCGGTTTCGTCCGGGTCGGGCTCGAGGTCGAAGAGGTCGACCGGCTCGAACCGGTGGGCGGCGAGATCGAGCATCCGCTGGTGGTCGGCCGGGTGGCCGAGATCACCGAACTCACCGAGTTCAAGAAGCCCATCCGTTTCTGCAAGGTCGATATCGGGGCGCCGGAGCTCCAGGAGATCGTCTGCGGAGCGACCAACTTCGCGGTCGGTGATCTGGTGGTCGTGGTGTTGCCGGGTGGTGTGCTGCCCGGCGGGTTCGCCATCTCCTCGCGCAAAACCTACGGGCATACCTCCAACGGCATGATCTGCTCGGTCGCCGAACTCGGCATCGGTAAGGACCACTCCGGGATCCTCGTCCTGGAACCCGGTACCGCCGAGCCCGGTACCGACGCCAACGAACTGCTCGGCCTCGGAGATACCGTTATCGAGCTGAACATCACCCCCGACCGCGGCTACTGCTTCTCGGTACGCGGCCTGGCCCGGGAACTGGCCTGCGGATTCGATCTCGAATACGCCGATCCCGCCGTCCGCACCCTGCCCGAGGGGCCGGAGGCGTGGCCGGTGCAGGTGGAAACGGAATCGCGCTGCACCCGGTTCGGGGTCCGCCGGGTGACCGGGGTCGACCCGGAGGCGGTGAGCCCGTGGTGGTTGCAGCGGCGGCTGCTGCTGTCCGGTGTGCGGCCGATCTCGCCCGCGGTCGATGTGACCAATTACGTGATGCTCGAACTGGGTCAGCCGCTGCATGCGTTCGATGCGGCGAAACTCAGTGGCGGCCTGGTGGTCCGGCGCGCCCGGACCGGCGAAACCCTGCGCACCCTCGACGACGTCGAACGTGAGCTCGACGCCGAGGACGTGGTGATCGCCGACAGCACCGGAGTGGTATCGCTGGCCGGTGTGATGGGCGGGGCGTCCACCGAGGTGAATGCCGAAACCACCGATGTGGTGCTGGAGGCCGCCACCTGGGATCCGCTGCTCATCTACCGCACCGCGCGCCGGCACAAACTGGTGTCGGAGGCGAGTAAACGCTACGAGCGGGTGGTGGATTCGGAACTCAATCTGGCCGCGCTGGACCGTGCCGCGACCCTGCTCGCCGAAATCGCCGGCGGCACGGTCGAAGCCACGCTCACCGATATCCGCACCCAGCTCGATCCGGTGGCGCCGATCCGGATCGATATCGATCTGCCCGATCGGGTGGCCGGTGTCCATTACCCTCCGGGGACGTCCGCGCGCCGGCTCACCCAGATCGGCTGCCATGTGGAGGTCGCCGTGGACGAGAGCAGCGGCCACGGCCAGCTGGTGGTGACCCCGCCGTCCTGGCGGCCGGATCTGGCCCAGCCCGCCGATCTGGTGGAAGAGGTACTGCGGCTGGAGGGTCTCGAGCAGATTCCGCTGGTGCTGCCGCAGGCGCCTGCCGGCCGCGGCTTGACCCCGGTGCAGCGCCGCCGCCGCGCGGTGAGCCGTGCGCTGGCCTTCGCCGGCTGCGTCGAGGTGCCGCCGCCGGTGTTCCTGCCCGCGGGTGTTTTCGACACCTGGGGTCTGGCGGCCGACGATCCGCGCCGCACGACCACCCGGGTGCTGAACCCGCTCGATGTCGAACGCGCCGAGCTGGCCACCACCCTGTTGCCGGGAATGCTCGAGATCGCCGCCCGCAATATCTCGCGCGGCTCCCGCGATCTCTCGCTCTACGGCATCGCCCAGGTGGTGTTGCCGGGACCGGAGACCAAACCGGTGGATCCGCTGCCGGTGGACCGCCGTCCCTCCGATGCAGAGATCACCGAATTGCTGGATTCGCTGCCCGCGCAGCCGCAGCATGTGGCGCTGGTCCTGACCGGCCGCCGGGAACCGCGCGGCCCGTGGGGTCCGGGCCGGGCGGCCGAGGCCGCCGACGCCTTCGCGCTGGCCGATGTGATCGCCGAGGCGGCCGGTGTCCGGATCGAGCGGCGGCCCGGGAAGTACCTGCCCTGGCATCCGGGTCGCTGCGCCGAACTCGTGGTGGGCGATACGGTCGTCGGGTATGCGGGTGAACTACACCCCGGTGTGCTGGAACGGTCGGGTCTGCCGCCGCGTACCTGCGCCGTGGAACTCGACCTGGATGCTCTGCCGTTGACCGAATCCCGGCCGGCACCGGCGATTTCCCCGTTCCCGGCTGTGCTGCAGGACGTATCGGTGAGTGTGCCGGCGGAGGTTCCGGCGGCAGCGGTCGAAACGGCGTTGCGGTCCGGCGGCGGAGAACTGCTCGAAGATATCGCGCTGTTCGACGTCTACGAGGGCGCGCAGGCCGGTGCAGGACGTAAATCGTTCACCTACGCGCTGCGGTTCCGCGCCGCCGACCGCACCCTCACCGAGGACGAAGCCAGTGCCGCCCGCGACGGCGCGGTGGCTGCCGCCGCGGACGCGGTGGGCGCCGTGATCCGTTCCTGAGTCTCGGCCTTCCGGTCCGTCCGAATGGGCGGGCCGGAAGTCGTAGGCTGGTCGGCATGAGTGAACCGAACGCAGGCGATCCGGGCGCGCTCGCCGCGCGGTTGGCGGCCCTACCCGACGAACAGTTGCTGGCCGTACTGGTCGTCGCCACGGCGGGCCGGGAGGAACTGGCTCCCCTGTACGAGGTCGCGACCCGGCTGCTGTCGGAAACCGGCCGCGCCACACCGGCCGTGATCGCCGGAAACGCCCCGGCCGGGATTCCCACCGGCGGCGAGATGGGGGCGGCAACTCCGATCGGCGGTATCGGAACCGGCGCCGCCGATTACACCGGCGGTGGTATGCCGACCTTCGATTCTGTCCGTGACAAGTTCCAGCGGCGGATCGGCACGGCGTTCGGCCACCGGGAGCTCGATCGGCAGTCCGCGACCGGTCGCGGTGTCGAAGAACAGTGGGAGGCCCGGGAACAGGCGGCGCGTGAACGTCTCGAACAGATCAGGACCTCCCTGCACGAGGGCGACCGCCGGTAGTACAAGTGGGGTGTGATTCTGCGCACCCGAGCGTCGGCGGGCTATCGCCGGACTGATCGGCCTGGCGGTTTCCGCAGGTCAACGCGTGGGGTTCGGGATTCTTCCGGGGAGGCCGGGGCGGCACTCCGCGCGCGACGGAATCCGTCTCAGACAAGCATGCCGGTGGTGCCGGACCCGGTATAGGGTCGTCTCGCTACAGCGCCCCCACGGCCGGTTCCGGCTCGTGGCGGGCCGGTACGACCGTCGAAAAGGGATGATTCGATGACCGAAACCGCCGACCCGACCGCTCGCGCGCTCGCCGACCGGCTCCTCGACGCGCAGGTGCGGTGGCTGCTCGACGAGGTGAGCGGCGACCGGTTCGCCGAGGTCGTCGCCCGCGATGTGGCGGCCGTCCTGGACGTGGCGGCCACCGTGCCCGCCGGTGACGTGGTCGGGGCCGAGCAGCTCGAAACCACGGTCGCCACCGTCGTGGACAAGGTCGGTGGGAGTGCCGTGCTCGCCGATACGGTCGGGGTGTTCGCCGATGCGATCTACGACAGTATCGCCGCGAACGAAGACCACACGCTGGGCGAACTCGTCGAACGCGAACCGGTCGAAGCGCTGCTGCAGAAGATCGTCGATATGCACCAGACCCAGGAGCGGGTACTGGAACGCCTCACCGACAGTCCGCTCGTGGCCACCGTCGCCTCCAAATTCGTGGACAAACTGGTCGGCGATTTCGTGGAGGCCAACCGGCAGCGCGCCGAGAAGATCCCCGGCATGGGCACATTGATGTCGCTCGGCCAATCCGCTGCCGACCGCGCCCGGAAAGCGGCCGAGAGCAACACCATCCTGGGTGATATGGCCGGTAAAGGCGCCATGTACGCGCTCAAACGCACCAACAACGCGATCCGCGAAATGCTGCGCGACGCCCCCGTCCACGACGCCACGATGGAGTTCTGGGACCTGCACGCCGACGAACCGATCAGCGGCCTGCGCGAATACCTCACCAAACAGGATCTGAACGAGCTGGTCCAGCTGTGCTACCGGATCGCGGTCACCACCCGGGAAAAGGAGTACTTCGGCCTGCTCGTCGACGAATGCGTGCAGGTGTTCCACGAGAAATACCGCGACCACACGCTCGCCGCCGTGCTCGGGGAGCTGGGGTTGACGGGCGAGGACATCATCACCGAGATCCTGCGCTACGGCCCGGCAGTGGTGGAGGCCGCGAAACGCGACGGTGTGCTGGCACAGCTCCTCCGGGAACGGCTGGAGCCGTTCTATTACTCGGACGAGGTCCTGAAGATCCTGACTCCCGCGGGGTGAACCCGGCGCGGGGCCACGGTTACTGCACCCGCGCGGACTCCTTCTCCGAGCCGTTGCCACCGGAGCCGTGTTGCGGCACGGTGGCACCGGCGGCCAGCAGATCGCGGATCTCGATCAGCAGTTCGGTATCGGTGGGTACCGGTTTCTCCGTATCGGCGCCCTTACGTGCCAGGTACCGCTTCTGCACGGTTTTCATCGGCAGGATCAACGCGAAGTACAGCACCGCCGCGACCATGACGAAATTGATGGCGGCGCTGATGATCGGCCCGAGCGCGATGAAGGTCGCGGGTTTACCGGCGACCAGGGTGATACCGAAACCGAGCTGGCTGCTGCCGCCCAAAACGGCCAGCAGGGGTTCCAGCACACCTTTGGTCACCGAGGTGACGATGGCGGTGAACGCGGTACCCATCACCACCGCGACGGCGAGGTCGATGACATTGCCGCGCATCAGAAAGTCCTTGAAACCCTTGAGCATCCACCCAACTCCGTATCGAAACGCTGCTGTACACCGCCCGGGCGGGACTCCCGGCGGCAGATCGATCGTGGTGACCGTCCGAGGCCGGGCACCACACGGCAGGTGATAGTGGCAGCCCAGCAGACGGCGCGCAAACCGGCCGCGGGAGCGCGGTGACAGTCCGGCCACGCCCCCCGCGGGTGGCCGGCACCTCGGCGCCGGACCACTTCGCTGCGGAACCGGCGCCCCCGCCTGTCGTCCACGACCGGCGGAGACTCCGGGCAGCCGCTAGGGTCGGAATCATCCGGGCATATCGCTATCTACCAGGAGGATTCCGTGACATCGACACCTATGGGCCGTGCGGTTCGAGGGTTCAACAGCGGAATGGTGGCCCTGCTGCGCGCCCCGATTCTGGGACCGCTGCTCGGCAAGGTGTTCGCCGAGGTCGAATACGTGGGCCGGCGATCGGGCCGGGTTTTCCGTACCCCGGTCAACTTCGTGAAGAAGGGGGACGAATACGTCATCGGCGTCGCCATGCCCGACAAGAAAACGTGGTGGCGCAACTTCCTCGGCGAGGGCAGCCCGATCCTGCTGCATTTCCGGGAGGAGCAGGTGCGCGGGCACGCGACGGCGCGGCGCGACGAGAAAGGCCGGGTCACGGTGCGGGTCCGGCCGGATACCACCGCCTGAGCGGTACCCAACGCCGGAAAAGGTGATGCGCCGCGAGTGGGGTAGTGGGTAATCTGCCGGGCATGTCGAGTCCAGAAGCATCCAGGGCAGGGCTGCCGGTCACCCCCGTCAGCCCCTGATCCCTCGTTTCGCAGCGGTGCCGTCCGTTCGGCGGTACCGCCCACAGTCGACCTCCGGGTAGCTGACCGGGGTGGCGAGACGTGAACTCCTGTCTCTCCCACCTCGGAGCTTTCGATGCCCTTTGCTCTCTATCTGCTCGCCATGGCGGTTTTCGCCATGGGCACCTCGGAATTCATGCTCGCCGGGCTCGTCCCGGATATCGCCACCGACCTCGGCGTCGAACTGGCCAGTACCGGCCTGCTGACCTCGGCGTTCGCCATCGGAATGGCCGTCGGCGCACCGGTCATGGCGGTGCTCGCCCGGAATCGGCCGGCGCGGTCGAGCCTGCTGGTCTTCGTTGCCGTATTCCTGGCGGCGCATATCGCCGGGGCGGTCACCACCGAGTTCATCGTGCTGGTGGCGACCCGCGTGATCGCCGCCCTCGCCAATGCCGGTTTCCTCGCCGTCGCCCTGACCGCCGCCACCGGACTGGTTCCGGCGGATCGGCGCGGTCGGGCGCTGGCGGTCCTGCTCTCGGGAACCACCGTGGCCACCATCGCGGGTGTGCCCGGCGGCGCGCTGCTGGGCGCGGTATTCGGCTGGCGTATCACCTTCTGGGCGGTCGCGCTGCTCTGCGTGCCCGCCGCTATCGGCGTGCTCACCGGTATTCCCGCGCGGCTGCGGGACGCGGAGAACGGTGGGCCGGGTCTGGCTGCCGAACTCGCGGTACTGGCCCGGCCCCGGCTGATGGTGGTCATGCTGCTCGGTGCCCTGGTGAATGCCGCCACCTTCGGTGCGTTCACCTTCCTCGCTCCACTGGTGACGGAACGGTCCGGACTGGGCGACCTGTGGGTGCCGGCGGCGCTGGTGCTCTTCGGGATCGGGTCCTTCGCCGGAGTCACCGTCGCGGGCCGGTTTTCCGACACTCGGCCGGGGGCTGTGGTCGCGGTCGCGGGGCCGCTGCTGTGCGCCGGCTGGTTCACCACCGCCGTCTCCGCGGAGCGGCCCGCGGTATTGCTGGTCCTCGTCCTCGTTCAAGGCGCGCTGTCCTTCGCGCTCGGCAGCACCCTGATCACCCGCGTCCTGTACGAGGCCGCGGCGGCGCCGGCCCTGGGCGGGTCCTATGCGACCGCCGCGCTCAATATCGGGGCTGCCGTCGGGCCAGTTGTGGCGGCGTGTGCCCTGGGAACGCGGCTGGGGTCGCTCGGGCCGGTCGTGAGCGGCGGTGTACTCGTGGCGATCGCGCTGCTGGTGGCCTCGTGCGGTCGCTCCATCCTGCGCGGGCGCCCATCCGAGCCGGCTGTGCGCGTCGTCGCGACGACCTGCGACGGATAACCCGAGGCGCGGCGGCCGCTGCCGTGGTGACCGCGCTCGAAGGCGGCGTCTGCTGCTTGCCGGTGAGTGAACACACTCGACGGCGGACCGTCCCGGCCGGCAGCGGCCCCGAAGTAAGGTGGGCCGCGGTCGGCGATCAGGCGGCCGGAAAGGTAGCTGTGGCCGCTTCGATGCTTTTCGCGGTACTCGCCGCCGGGCAACTGGCGCTGGTCGGCTGGTGCGGTCTGCGCTACCGCCGTACCGGAGACCGGATGCTCATCGTGCCCGCCGTGGTGTGCGCGGCCCTCGGGTACGACAACGCGATCGTGGCTGCGGGCCGCTGGATCGGGGTGGGCGGCACGCTGGAGACGTTATCGGTATTCCGGTTCGTGGCCCATCTCTTGCTGACTCCGCTGCTGATGCCGTGGGCGTGCGCCGCGGCCGGTCTGGCGGGTGTGCTGTGGCTGCGTCTGCTGTGGGTACGGGTGGTCGTCGGCGCCGCAACGTTGTCGGTGATCGCGCTGGGTGTGTTCGGCGAACTGACGCGGCTGACCCTGCGCCCGGCCGAATGGGCCGGAACGCTCCGCTATACGACCGAACACTCGTCCCTGGCGGGGATCCTGCCGCCGGTGGTCACGGTCGTGGTGGTGCTGGTCGCGGCCGTGGCGGTGTGGCGGGTGCGCGGATACCGGCTGTGGACGGTGACGACCGTGACGATGACGGTCGTTTCCGCCGCGATGCCGCCGATGCTGCTGACCAACGCCGCCGAACTCGCCTTCATGGGAGGCGTCGCCGCGACCGCGGTGTGGTTGTCGGGCCCCGGGCGGATGCCGGGGCCGCCGGTGCAGGATCGGCAGTCCGCCGGGCGATGAATTCCGAGTTCTGGCGCGACGCCATCGGTCTCGGAGTGCAGACCGGCATACCGCTGGGCCCGGCGCGCTGGGTGAGGGGCGGACCTGCAGCGCAGGCCGGCTCGGCGCGGCGGCGCGACGAGGATCTCGTGAACCGGACGCGCACCCGCGCGGCTGCGTATCGACTACGGTTTTCGGCGCGGCCGTGTGCGTCGTCACAGACCGGGACGGGTCGGGCGACCATACTGTCCGACCATGGGTGATGCGCAGACCGGTAGTGGAAACGACGCGACCCGGCCGCTCCGCGAGGACATCCGGTTCCTCGGTGGCGTCCTCGGGGACACCATTCGCGATCACGAGGGGCCGGAGGTATTCGACCTGGTCGAGAAGGTCCGGGTGGAGGCCTTCCGGGTGCGCCGGGAGGAGGTGCGGCGCAGTGCGGTCGCCGAAATGCTGGCCGGCGTGGATATCGCGGTGGCGCTCCCGTTGATCCGGGCGTTCAGCTATTTCGTGCTGCTGGCGAATCTGGCCGAGGATATCCAGCGCGACCGCCGCCGCGCCGTGCACGAGGCGGCGGGGGAGCCGCCGCAGGATTCCTCGCTGGCCGCGACCTACCGAAAGCTGGATGCGGCGGGGATTTCCGGGGAGCGGGTGGCCGAATTACTCGCCGATGCCCTGGTGTCGCCGGTGATCACCGCCCATCCCACCGAGACCCGCCGCCGCACCGTATTCGATACCCAGACCCGGATCACCGAGCTCATGCGGCAGCGGTTGCGCGCCGCGGCGGCCGAACAGCCCGCCCTCGACCGGGAGATCCGCCGCCAGGTGCTCACCTTGTGGCGGACGGCGCTGATCCGGTTGTCCCGGTTGCGTATCCAGGACGAAATCGCGGTCGGCCTGCGGTATTACGAGCTGACGCTGCTCGATGTGATCCCCGCGATCAACGCCGATGTGCGGGCGGCGCTGTGGGCGCGCTGGCCCGAGCAGCGGCTGCTTCCGAAACCGATCCTGCGCACGGGATCGTGGATCGGCGGCGACCGGGACGGCAACCCGTTCGTCACCGCCGAGGTGGTGCGGACCGCCGCGGCGCACGCGGCGGGTGTCGCCTTCGGGCGGTACCTGCGGGATCTGGCGCAGCTGGAGAAAACTCTTGCGTTGTCGGCGCGGCTGGTTCCGGTGACCCCCGCGCTGCGGGCGTTGTCGGATGCGGGGTACCCGGACCCGGATATCCATGCCGACGAACCGTATCGCCGGGCGCTCTACGGTATCCGGGCCCGGCTCACGGTGACCGCACGCGACGCGCTGCGGGCCGTGGGAGCCGGCGATACCGATGCCGCGGCGACCCTGCCGGATTCGGTCGCCGCGAGCGACAGCCCGCTGCGGGATTTCACCGGCCGGGGTGCGGTGGTATCCGGTATCCGCGCCTACTCGTCGCCGCAGGAACTGCTGGACGATCTGGATGCCGTCGATACCTCCCTGCGCGCCAGTGGTGACGGTTTGCTCGCCGACGATCAGCTGGCGGACCTGCGGCATACCGTGGAAACCTTCGGGTTCCATCTGCAGGGCCTGGATATGCGGCAGAACTCCGAAACCCACGAACAGGTCGTGGCCGAACTGCTGGCGTGGGCCGGGGTGCATCCGGACTACGCGAGCCTGCCCGAAACCGAGCGGGTGGACCTGCTCACCCGTGAATTGCGCACCCGCCGGCCGTTGCTGAGCCCGCACGCCCGGCTGAGCGAGCTGGCCACCAAAGAACTGGGCATCATCCGGGCCGCGGCCGACGTGGTGGCCGCGCTCGGGCCCGAAGCGGTCCCCAACTACATCATCTCCATGTGCACTTCGGTCAGCGATCTGCTCGAGGCGGCGCTGCTGCTGAAAGAAGGGGGTCTGCTCGATCCCGGCGAGGCCGGTGGCGCCCCGTTCTGCCCGGCCGGGATCGTACCGCTGTTCGAGACCATCGAGGATCTCGCGGCCGGTGCCGCCACTCTCGGTGCGGCACTGCGTGTTCCGGAGTACCGGGATCTGCTGGTCGCGCGCGGTATGCGGCAGGAGGTGATGCTGGGGTATTCCGATTCGAACAAAGACGGCGGATATCTGGCCGCCAATTGGGCGCTGTACCGCGCCGAGCTGGATCTGGTGGAGCTGGCCCGGGAACAGGGGCTGCGGCTGCGGCTCTTCCACGGTCGCGGTGGCACCGTGGGCCGCGGCGGCGGGCGTAGCTACGACGCGATCCTGGCCCAGCCCGCCGGGGCGGTACGCGGCGCGCTGCGACTCACCGAACAGGGCGAGGTCATCGCGGCGAAATACGCCGAACCCGGTTCGGCGTACCGCAACCTGGAATCTCTGATCGCCGGCACGCTCGAATCGACGCTGCTCGATGTCGAGGGTCTGGGCCCCGACGCCGAATCCGCCTACGCCCTCATGGACGATCTCGCCGCCCGCGCCCGCGCCGCCTACGCCCGGCTCGTGCACGACACCCCCGGTTTCGTCGACTACTTCCGGCAATCGACACCTGTCGCCGAGGTGGGCGATCTCAATATCGGCAGCCGGCCCGCCTCCCGCAAACCCACGAAATCCGTCGGCGATCTCCGCGCCATCCCGTGGGTGATGTCCTGGAGCCAGGCCCGCGTGATGCTGCCCGGCTGGTACGGAACCGGGACCGCGCTCGAGGAGTGGGTGGACGGCGATCCGGAGCGGCTCACCCGCCTCTCGGATCTGTACCGGCGGTGGCCGTTCTTCCGCACCGTACTGTCGAACCTCGCCCAGGTCATGGCCAAAAGCGATCTCGCGATCGCCGCCCGCTACGCCGAACTCGTCGAAGACAGCGAACTGCGTGAGCGGATCTTCGGGATGATCGAACGCGAACATGCCCGGACGGTCGCCATACACGCCGCCATCACCGGTAACGACCACCTCCTGGCCGATAACCCGTCACTGTCGGAATCCATCCACAACCGGTTCCCATACCTGGAGCCGTTGAACCAGATGCAGGTCGAGCTGCTGCGCCGGTTGCGCGGCGGGGACGATTCCGAACTGGTCAAGCGGGGGATTCTGCTCACCATGAACGGGCTGGCGACCGCTCTGCGGAATTCGGGCTGACCACCGCGCCGACCGGCGAACACGGAAACAGCGGCGAACAGCGCGGCCGGTTGTACCCCGAATTGTCGTATCGGCGTCGTACCGTCGGCGTTATGACGACTTGGAACGAGTTCACGGCGGAAGCCCCGCATATCAGTGAGATCTTCCGCCGCCGCCATCTCGCGACGGGCAACCTGTGCATGCTTGCCACCCTGCGGTCGGACGGGTATCCCCGTATCAGCCCGGTGGAACCGATGATCTTCGAGGAGAAACTGGTGATCGCCGGTATGCCCGGCACCACCAAATTCCGGGATCTCCTGCGTGATCCACGCTTCTGCCTGCACACCGCCACGGTCGACACCATGGTCTCCGACGGTGACGCGAAACTCTTCGGTGTCGTGGTCGACGATCCGGATACCGCGCTCCACGCCCGTTTCGCCCAGTTCCTGTACGAGGACAGCGGGATGGACCTACGCGACCAGGTGTTCGACCACTTCTTCGTCGCCGATCTCACCTCCGCGTCCTCGGTGGAGGTCGGCGACGACACCCTGAAGATCACGATCTGGAAGCCGGGCGAAGGGGAGCGGTTCGTCGAGAAGCGGTAGCCGCGGCGACCGGTGATCACCCGACGTGTCCCAGTGCATTGATATCCGGTGGCACGGCCTCGTCCGGGAGATCGAACGACGAAAGAGTATTGCTCGCGCCACCGGCGAGTACCCGCCGGGCCAGTGCCGCGGGCAGCCGGGTCAGCAGACGCGTGGCCAGGGCGTTGAAGTGCAGCTGCGCCCGGGAGCGTGGGATGCCGCGGCGCAGGACGCCGGGCGCCACGTCCCGGCAGCGTCGTGCGTAGTCGCCCAGTTGTCGTTGGTAGGCGGTGAATGCCTGCTCGTGCGTGCCGCCGGCCTCGGCGAGGGCCCGAGCCAAGAGGTAGGCGCCGACGACCGCCAAGGTGGTGCCGCCACCTACCGCGGGTCCAGGAGCATATCCGGCGTCGCCCACCAGCGTTACCCGCCCCCGCGACCACGAGTCCAGCCGGATCTGGCTGATCGTGTCGAGGTAGAAGTCGTCTGCGCGGTCCATCTCGTCGAGCAGCCGGGGGATCTCCCAGCCCTCGCTCCGGTACTCCGCACGCAACAGCCGGCGCTGGGCATCGATATCGCGGTGGTCGTAGACCGGCGCGACGGCGCGGCGGAACAGGAATACGGCGCGGGCCTGCCCCGTCTGCGCCACGGGGTACATGGCGGCGATCCGGTCCACCGCGTTGTAGAGGACGGTGTGCGTCGACAGCTCGCGATAGTTCGGCAGAGTCCCCACCGCGAGGTAGCCGCCGAGGTGGTGGCTCACCTCGTCTTCCGGCCCGAATACCAGCCGGCGCACCGTGGAATGCAGGCCGTCGGCGCCGATGACGAGATCGAACCGGCCGGTGCGACCGCTCTCGAAGGTGACGTCGATACCGGCGTCGTCCTCGGCGAGAGCGGCGATGGAATCGCCGAACCGGTAGTCGACCCGGTCGGCGGTGGCCTCTTGCAGGAGCGCGGCCAGTTCGCCGCGCATGATCTCCAGGTGGCGGTCGTCGGCGAAGGCTTCCGAGATATCGCGCAGGTCGACCTCGATCGGGGGTCCGCCGGGCCGTTCGTAGCGCAGCGCGGAGGTCTCGACGGATGCCGCGCGGAGCCGGGGGAGCAGACCCATCCGGTCCATCACCTCGCTCGCCGGCGCGAACAGGTCCACCGCGTGACCGCCCACCCCAAGCCTAGGGCGCGGGGTGCGTTCCACCACCACCGGTGTGAACCCGTAGTGCTGCAGCCAGTACGCGAGAACGGGTCCGGCGACGCCGGCCCCGGAAATAAGGATGTCCACCACGGCTCCTCGATCGTTTACTTAACGGTCGGTAAACGAGTTTACTTACCGGGCGGTCAACGCGCTAGGGTTGGTTGATGCCCCGAGCCCGATCCACCGAGACGCGTGACCGCATCCAGGCCGCCGCGCTGCAACTGTTCGCCGCCCACGGGATCCGGGAGACCAGCCTGCGGCAGATCGCGGAGCGCCTGGGTATTACGAAACCCGCGCTGTACTACCACTTCGCCTCGCGCGAGGACCTCCTTCGCAGCCTCGTGCAGCCGCTGGTGGACGAGGTCGAAGCCGTGATAGCCGCCGACGAGGCGCGATCCGGCGACGAGCCGGTGAACGCACGCGAATTGCTCACCCGCTATTTCGACGTCTCGTATAAGCACCGAGCGGTAACCGCCCTGCTGCTCCGGGATATCGCGCCCCTCGGCGAACTGGGTTTCCTGCAGAATGTGGTGGACTGGCGCCGCCGGCTCACCACCCTGCTGGTCGGTCCGGACGCCGGAGTCGCGGACCGGGCGCGCGCCATCGTCGCACTGGGTGGTCTGGGCGATTGCCTGGTCCTGCTGGCCGATACCCCGGTGGACGAACTACGGACCGCAGCCGTGGATGCGGCGTGCGCGGCGCTGGGGGCGGGGAACGCCGCCGGCCCGGCGTCGACGCCCCGTCTCACGGCCCCGGCGGACGCCGCGGACCGCTAGCGCCGGGCCGGCCTCACAACATTCGACGGATCGACAGTACTGCTGGTCGCGACGTTCGCGGGCCGGATCGACTTCGTCGTGGTCAATGTCGCCGCGCGCCCCGATTCAACGCATCGCTCCCGAATGGGTTCCGGTGGCAGTGATTGATCAGCGCGGGATCAGGCGTTGGTGCCGCTGTCCACCGTAAGGATGGCTCCGTTGATCGACCGGCCCTCCGGGCTCACGAGGAAGGCGACCGTGGCGGCCACGTCCTCCGGGCGGGCGTAGCGGCCCAGTGGGTTGAACTGCAGTTGCTGGTCGGCGTGGTCGCCGTCGGCCGGGTTCATATCGGTATCGGTCGAGCCGGGCTGCACCAGATTCACCGTGACTCCACGCGGACCCAGCTCGCGCGCAAGGGCTTTGGTGAAACCGTTGAGCGCGGACTTGCTCAGGTTGTACAGCGCCAGCCCGCCGAACAGCGCGCGATCGGTCAGGTTCGAGCCGATGCTGACGATCCGGCCGCCCGCACCCAGATGCGCCATCGCGGCCTGCGCGGCGACGAAGGGCGCCCTGGAGTGGATGTGCAGCGCCCGGTCGATTTCGTCGACGGTGAACTCCTCGAACGGCTTCGCCGGGAAGATTCCGGCGTTGTTGACCAGGATGTCGAGCCGCCCCAGCTCCTCAGCGGTGCGGTGCACAGCCGAGGCGGTCTCCCCCGCATCGGCGCTGTCGGCACGTAAGGCCAGCCCGCGACGGCCCAGCGCCTCGATCTCGGCGACCGTCTTGCGCGCGTTCTCCTCGCCGCTGTGGTAGGTCAGCGCCACATCCGCGCCCGCGGCGGCCAGCCGCCGCGCGATCGCCGCGCCGATGCCACGGCTGCCGCCGGTTACCAGGGCAACGGCGCCGGTCAGGTCGTTCATCACTGCACTCCTCTAATTCTGTGTCGTTCGGTACATAAATGACTCAACCAGGCGGCACCTGCTCGCGTCAAGAGGTATATTTAACGATCGACACAGAAAGGGGAGAACGTGGGTGAACGTGGACGACCCCGCGCCTTCGACCGCGCACTCGCCCTGCGGTGCGCCATGGAGGTGTTCTGGGAGCACGGCTATGAGGGTGCTTCGATGAGCGAGCTCACCGCCGCCATGGGCATCAACTCTCCCAGCCTTTATGCGGCGTTCGGCGGTAAGGAGCAGCTGTTCCGCGAGGCGGTGGGGCTGTACGGCTGCACCGAGGGCAGCTACACCGAGCGCGCCCTCCGTGAGCAACCCACCGCCCGCGCGGCCATCGAGGCCATGCTGCGCGACAATGCCGCCGCCTACGTCGACGGCACCACGCCGCGCGGCTGCATGGTCGTGCTGGCCGGATCCACCTACACCACGCGCAACACCGCTATCCGCGACTTTCTGACCGAAAAGCGCCGGCAGACAGTCGAAGACATCCGCACCCGCCTGGACCGCGGCATCGCCGACGGCGACCTCGCCGACGATACCGACGTCGCCGAACTCGCCGACTTCTACGCCACCGTCCTGTTCGGCCTGTCCGTCCAAGCCCGCGACGGCGCCGTGCTGGCGCAACTGAACCGCTCTATAGACCGCGCTCTGGCGGCCTGGCCGACTACGGGTCCCGACCGAAAGCATGCCCGGAAATGAGGGGACTGAGCAGGGTGCTGCCGGGATGTAGAAGATTTCGATGCCGTCGAATATGGCGTTCGCGAGTTCGACGCGGGCCTTGCGATTCTTGCAGTCGAGTGGCAGGGGGTGGGCCGGCCGGTCGGAATCGGTCCCGGTTTTCCGCTCCGTGGGCCACCCACCCCCTGCAATCAATCGGTCAGATCCCGAAGGGTGCGGCGTAGCGGACGGTGCCGCTCGGCAGCTGTTCGGAGTCGAAACCGAGCGCCATCAACGCCTCGTCGGGGACATCGATGCTGAGCCGGATCCCGTACTGCGATGCGCGGGTGAACCCGAACCGTGGGTAGTAGGTCGGGTGCCCGAGGACGATCACGAAGTGCTCGCCCGCCTGCTCGGCCGCTGCGAGGGCGGCGCGGATCGCGGCGGAACCTGCCCCTGTCTTCTGGTATTCGGGCAGGACCGCGCACGGTCCCAGGCACAGCGCCGGGGTGTCGTCGACGTGGCAGCGAGTCAGCAGTGCGTAACCGGTGGGCGTGCCGTCCGGTTGTGCGCTGATGATGGACAGGTCGGCTATCCACGCCGGATCGGTGCGCAGAGCATCGACGAGGTCGGCCTCCTCGGCGGTCTCGAACGCCGCGAGGTTGATCTTTCGGATAGCCGGGATGTCGGCGCCGGTCTCGGCGCGAGTGATCCAGTTGCTTTCAGTACTCAAAACGGTTTTCTCCATTCATGATGGTGCGTTGCCGGGCGAGAACATCGGCCGGCCTGCGGTCAGGGAGGTCTGTGGCAGGTGGGCCCGCACAGCCGGGAGGTCCTCGGATATGTAGGGCGACAGGTGATGTCAGCGCTCAGCGCTGACGGTCGCGGAATCGATAGGTCGCGCGCAGATCCCGCGTGATCTGTTTCTTGGTTTCGCTGCGCTTACTCGACCGGCGCGCGCTGCCTCGGGCCGCGGCCCGCTCGCTTTCACGCAACAGCTTGCGGTACCGATCGAGCCGGCCCACATCCAGCACGCCGGCGATGATGGCTTCCTGGACAGCGCAGCCGGGTTCGCTGCGATGCTCGCAATCACCAAAGGCGCAATCGCGGGCGTAGGCTTCGATTTCGGAGAACACTCGGTCGACACCCTCCGCGGCGTCCTGGATGCCGATACCCCGCAGGCCCGGGGTATCGATGAGCACCCCGCCGCCCGGTAGCGGCAGCAACTCACGGTGCACGGTCGTGTGCCTGCCCTTACCGTCGGCGACGCGAACATCGCTGGTGTCCATATGCTCTCGTCCGAGCAGAGCATTGGCGAGCGTGGACTTTCCCGCGCCCGACGGCCCCAGCAAGACCGTGGTACCGGTTACCACGTCCCGCAGTACGTCCAGGCCGGCACCCGTCGTAGCGCTGGTGGTGACGACCTCGGCGCCGGGAGCCAGCGCGGTCACGACGGTCGCGGTGGCACCGGGATCGTCCACGGTGTCGGCTTTTGTGAGTACGACCACCGGCTTCGCCCCACTGTCCCAGGCCAGCGCGAGCAGACGCTCGACCCGGCCCGCGTTGAGCGGCATCGCCAGCGACACCACGATGACGACAGAGTCGACATTCGCCGCCAAGACCTGCTGATACGAGGTCCGATCCGACGAAGCCCGGGTGATCGCGCTGCGCCGTGGCAGCAGTGCCACCAGTTCCGGCTCCGGCCCCGGGCGCAGCGCGGCCCAATCGCCTGTGCACACCGAATCGGCCGGGTCGGCAGAGGTTACAGCCACGCTGACGGCGCGGACCGGACCCGATGCGGTGAGTGTGTCACAGCGGCCCCGGTCGACCCGCACAACGCGAGCGGGAACCAGGCCGGCGGCCGCATGCTCTGCGAACAGTGCCTCCAACGAGCTGTCCCAGCCGAGTGCGGACAGAGGCATCGATGATGCGGATGGTTGAGATGAGTACATGGTGAGACCCTTTGAAAAGGGGCCCCGTTCGAATACCGAAACCAGCGCGGCGGCAAGCCGATACGGCCCGACGCTATCGGCAGCGGGGATCGATCAGACCGGAGCCCGGGAAGTGAGGATGGTCCGGGCGCTGCACAGGGCAGCGGTCTTCACCGCAAACATCAACTCACCTCCTGATCTCTCGCACCACATCGGACTCGGACAGCCGACTTTAACACCTGGCGGCCGCGCGTACCACCGAGTGCGCCGCGTCGACGAGCCACGTCACACCCTCGCCCACCGCTCGGACGCCCGCCCTGTGCGGCCCCATCAGAGCGACTGATCCCACGCAAAACGACTCGTTGAGCCGGAGCTGTTTGTGTACCATCCCCGCGTGCGTTCCTGACGGTATCGGTCCCCGCGTGCGGCCTGCAGCCTCATGGGTGAAAGCTGTCTTCGATCAGCACGTCCATGTCGGTTCCCTGCTTCTCGACTTTTCACGCGCGGTCATGGTCGCCTCGCCCCCGGTATGCGCTGCCGGTCCCGGCCCGTGGGCCTCCTGTCCGGACCCAGTTCATGCTCGTCGTCCCGAATCCAGCTGCCCGACCACTACCGAGGAGACTCGATGATCGATACTCGCCTGGCCGGCCGGACCGTCCTGGTGACCGGCGGTTCCGGCAATATCGGTGCAGCGATCAGCCGCGCGTTCGCCGCCCAGGGGGCACGCGTAGCGATCCACTACCTCGACCGGGATCCGCCGGCCCCGGCCGGCGTCGAATGGGCGCATATCACCCCAGCCGCGGCGGAAGCGGACAAGCTCGCGAAAGAATTGGGCAACGACTCTTTCGCCGTCGGCGCCGACCTGTCCGAACCGGACGGCGCGACCCGGCTCGTGCGAGCGGTCGCCGACCGCGCCGGCACGATCGATGTCCTGGTCAACAACGCCGCCCACTGCGAAACACCCGACACCGTCGACACTTTGACCCATGCGTCTATGGAGCGCCACTATCGGGTGAACGCCGTCGCGCCCGCGGTTCTCACCGCCGAGGTGGCACGACTACACCACGGAGACGACCCGCTGAGCATCGTCAACATCACTACTGACGCCGCGCGAGCGTTCCCTGGCCAGACCGGCTACGGCACGTCCAAGGCGGCGCTGGAAGCACTCACCCGCTCCACCGCACTGGATCTGGCACCGCGCGGCATACGCGTGAACGCCGTTGCCCCGGGCCCCGTCCAGACCGGGTGGATGGACGAGGGCGTCCTCGCACACGCGAGGGCGATCGTCCCGATGGGCCGGGTGGGGGAGCCGGAAGATATCGCCGACGCGGTGGTGTACCTCGCCTCGCACCAGGCCCGCTGGGTTACCGGGCAGGTTCTGCAGGTCGCCGGCGGACACGCTCTCTGACCGTATCGGCCACCGCCCCGGCGCACCCCGGACCGGGGACGGCGCTTCTCTCAGCCGTGACGGTCAGTCGCCGGCGCGTGGTGGTGCGGCAGGTAGGTGCACGGTGCACCGGAGCCCACCGGAAGGCCGGGGAGCGAGGGTGAGGGTTCCGTTGTGGGCTCGGGTGATGCTCTGCACGATTGCCAGGCCCAGCCCCGCACCTGCATGGTCGATGTGCCGGCGTTCGGTGCCGCGGCGAAACGGTTCCGCAAGCGTGGAAACCACCTGTGGCGAGAGTTCCTCGCCGGTGTTCTCGACAGTCAGCACCACTGTGCCGGCGTGCGCCCTGGTCGTGACCCATACGCTGCCACGGTCGGGCAGGTTGTGCACGATCGCGTTGTGCACCAGATTCGTGGTCAACTGCAGCAGGAGTGCAGGTGAACCGACGGCCGGGGTGATATCGCCGGAGGTTTCGATGGTGATACCGCGTTCTTCGGCGAGGGGGAGAAGTGTTTCGGCGGCTTCTTCCGCCATGAGGGACAGGTCGACGTGCGCTCGGGTGAAGGATTGCCGGTCGGCGCGGCTGAGCAGGAGTAGTGCCTCGGTGAGATCGATCGCTCGGGTGTTGACGGTACGGAGTCGTTCGACGAGTTCACCGGTGCGGCTGTCCGGATCGTTGCTTGCCACGTCGAGAAGTGCCTGGGTGATCGCCAGCGGGGTGCGGAGTTCGTGGGAGGCGTTGGCCGCGAATCTCTTCTGTTCGGCTACATGGGCTTCCAGCCGGCCGAGCATGGTGTCGAAGCTGTCGGCGAGTTCGCGGAACTCGTCGCTGCGGCCGGGCAGCCGGACCCGCTCGGAAAGTGAACCGTTCGCGGCCGCCCGGGTGGCTTCGGTGATTCGATTCAGTGGCGCGAGTATGCGGCCGGCGAGAAGCCACCCGCCTACGAAACCGAACACCAGCAGGAACCCCAGCACCAGGATTGCCGCGGGGACGAAAACAGCCGCGCCGAAACTGCCTGGATCGAAGACGCGGCGGAAATCGGACAGACCGGGGACGAACAGGATGTTCGACCTTCCGCGCAGGAGGAACACCCACACGGCGACCAGCAGCAGCGCACCCGTGAGCATGAGGAACCCGACGTAGCTGAGGGTCAGTTTGAGGCGAACGCTCAAACCCGGCGCCCTGGCCATTTACGTTCCGAGGTCGATGCGGTAGCCGACGCCGGGCACGGTGGCGATGAGCCACGGTTCGCCGAGCCGTTTACGCAGGGCCGAGACGGTGATGCGCACGGCATTGGTGAAGGGGTCCGCATTCTCGTCCCACGCCCGTTCCAGCAGCTCTTCGGCGCTGATGACGCCCCCTTCGGCGGCGACGAGCACGTCGAGCACGGCGAACTGCTTGCGGGTGAGCGCCACATAGCGGCCGTCGCGGTAGACCTCGCGGCGGAACGGATCCACCCGCAATCCCGCGATCTCCCGCACCGGCGGCCGGTTGTGGACGCGCCTGCGGTCGAGCGCCCGGAGCCGGAGCGCGAGTTCACGGAGGGCGAACGGTTTGGTGAGGTAGTCGTCGGCGCCGAGTTCGAAGCCGGAGGCCTTGTCGTCGAGCCGGTCGGCAGCGGTGAGCATCAGGATCGGCATACCGGTACCGGACGCGACGATATGTTCGGCGACCTCGTCCCCCGTGGGCCCGGGGATATCACGGTCGAGGACCGCTATGTCGTAGGTGTTGACGCTCAGCAACTCCATGGCCGTATCGCCGTCACCGGCGATATCGGCCGCGATCGCTTCCAGTCGCAGCCCATCGCGGATGGCCTCTGCCAGGTAGGGCTCGTCCTCTACGACCAGCACACGCATGTTCTCGATAGTACGAGGCGCGACATATCGCCGGCGTATCCGAAAACGCATACGGACCGGCAACACCGCCGCGCCTTGACTGGCCGTATGAGTCGAAGAACCGCATTATCACCGTTGCCCCGCAGGCTGGCGGCGAGTGGCCTGCTCGTCGCCGTCACCGCGATCACCGGCACGCTGGTTTATCAGTCAGCACCGTCGCCGGTCCGGCTGGCCGGTGCCGTCCTCCGCGGTGACCACGGCGGCCGGGCTGTCCCGGACGATGGTGGCCTTCCGGACGGCGTCACGGTGTTCGCCGACGAGTATCCCGGCGTAGCCAACCTCGCGCCCGATCTGATCGCGGCCCTGCGCGCCGCAGCGGCCGAGGCAGGCGACGAGGGCATCGAGTTCCACGTCAACAGTGGCTGGCGTTCGCGGGAATACCAGAACCGGCTGCTTCGCGCAGCGGTAGCGAAGTACGGCTCGGCGGAGCGGGCCGCCCGATGGGTCGCCACCGCGGACACTTCTGCGCACGTGTCCGGCGATGCGGTCGACCTCGGTTCCGATGCTGCGGCGTGGCTGTCCGCACACGGCGCCGCATACGGACTGTGCCAGATCTATCGCAACGAGCCCTGGCACTACGAACTGCGCCCCGCGGCGATCGAGCACGGCTGTCCTGCCATGTATGCCGACCCCGCACACGAGCAGAGGATGCGACGATGACGACCGAAACCTTCGTCACCGAACGACTGGTGGTGGCTCGGCCGGTACGGTGGAATCCACTCACCCGCCTCGCATTCCGGTTCTGTTTCCTGTACTTCGGCCTGTTCTGTCTACTGACTCCGCCGATCGTGTTCGAGCTGACCGGCCCACTCGGAAGGCAGCTGGGCTACGACGCACAGTTCTGGCACATCCGGAAGCTGCAGCCCTTCCTCGACTGGGTGGGCCGGGAAGTGTTCGGTACCGGCGTACAGCTGTATCCGACCGGAGTCGGTGACCAGGCGATCTTCTGGGTGCTGCTGTTCTGCATCCTGGTGGTGGCGGCAGCCGGTACAGCGGTGTGGTCGGTACTGGACCGGCGGCGTACGCACTATCGCACACTCGCCGGCTGGTACCTGCTCGTCATCCGGATACTGCTGGCCGGTCAATTGCTGAGCTTCGGTTTCGCCAAGGCGATTCCGACCCAGATGCCCGAGCCGTCGCTGACGACACTCCTGACCGAGTACGGCGATTTCACGCCGATGGCGGTGCTGTGGTCGCAGGTAGGTGTGTCGAGGCCGTACGAAATGCTGCTCGGCGCGGCGGAGATCACCGCGGCGATCCTGCTGTTGATCCCACGGACCGCGCTGCTCGGCGCATTGCTGGCGCTGATCGATACCCTGCAGATCGTCGTACTGAACATGACCTTCGATGTGCCGGAGAAGATCTCGTCCACCCATCTTCTGCTCATGTCGATGCTGCTGCTGGCACCCGAGGCGCGGCGGCTGATACGAGGGCTGCTGCTCGACCGTGCCACCGGCCCGTCCGTCGCACCGTATCCGTTCCACGCCGTGAGATCTCGCCGGATCGCGGCGGTGATTCAGGTCGCGCTCGGTATATGGATTGCCGTAGCGGCTGTGCACGGCGGCTGGCACGCCTGGCGCACCGGCGGGCCCGACCGCCCCAAGCCTGCCCTGTACGGCATCTGGTCGGTAACGGAGTACACCCGGGACGGATATCCGGTGCCGCCGCTGACCACCGACGAAAACCGCTGGAAGACAGTGATCTTCGATTACCCGGATACCCTCACCTTTCAGCGAATGGACGACACCCTGGTGACTGTCCCCGCCGATGTGGACGCCGCCTCCCGCCGGATCCGGCTGATCGAGGGGCCACCGAAATACAGGCCGATGACCACAAGGGCCGGGACTCGGAATCCATTGGGCACACTCGACTTCCAGCAACCCGACACGGACAAGGCCGTGCTGGCCGGTGAACTGGACGGCCACCAGGTCACCCTCACGCTCGACCGGATCGACCCGGACACTTTCCCGCAGCGAAGTACGTCGTTCCGCTGGGTGCAGAACCGCCCGAATTTCTGACCGGACGCCGGGCGCGTTCAGGTGGAAGTATTCTCCTCGACCACATGGCCGGCGAACACGTCCGCCCCGCCCGTGGGGTTACACCTCGTGCAGTGTGGCGGTCGATCTACGCACGGGGTCGCCCAAGCTGCGCAGCAGCATCAGAGCCTGCTCCGACGGTGACCGCTCCACGGTGGTGACCACGATCAGGCTCTGTTCGGGCGAACGTGCGATCGCCAGGGTCTGCTGCGTAACGGTGAGGGCACCGACCACCGGATGATGCAGATCGTAGGACGCCGCGTCGCACGGGGCGATCCGGTGGTCGGCCCACAGGGAGACGAACTCAGGGCTCTTCATCGTGAGCTCACCGATGAGAGCGGCCAGGTCACGATCGTCGGGGTGGCGCCCCACGGCGATCCGCAGATTGCCCACCACTGCGCGGGCCTTGCGCCACCAATCCCGATAGAGCTCGCGGCTGTGCCCGTCCAGGAAGACCATTCGACTCATATTTGGCCGATTCGCCACGTCGTCCACGGCGGCCGGATCGGCGTGCCCGGCCAGCAGTGCGTGACCCAGGTGATTCCAGGCCAGGACGTCGGTGCGCCGCCCCAAGACCAGCGCCGGAACACCATCGAGGGCGCGCATCAGATCCCGCGTCTCGTCGCTGACTCTCTCCGGCCGCGGCCGCCGCGCCCGCGGCGCGCGCCGGGCGGCACCGGCCAACCGTTCCACGTGCTCACGTTCGTGGACATCGAGCTGGAGTGCACCGGCAATCGCTTCGAGCACCTCGGGCGACGCGCCACGAGAGATTCCCTGCTCGAGCCGCGTGTAGTAGGACACACTGACGCCTGCCAGCTGCGCCACCTCGTCACGGCGTAATCCCTGCACCCGCCGGCGCACACCGAAATCCCGCAGCCCGACGTCCTGGGGACGAATCCGCGCACGTCGCGCCTGCAGATATTCACCGAGAGGTCCGGGTCCGTCCATCACTCCAGTATCCGGGCGCCTACGGAACGCAGCCACACCCTCGCAGGGGTAGGACAACGGAGGTGTGGTTACCGGCCACTTTTCGCCGACACCCTTGATGAGGCACCCACTGATGATCAAGGGAAAACACATGGAGCAGATCGAACTCGGTGACGTCACGGTCACCCGGGTGAAGGAGTACTACGGCTCGGTGGAGCTGAGCCCCGGCGACTTCTTTCCCGACAGCACCGAACACGACTGGGAGACCAACAGAAACTGGCTGGCACCCGATTTCTGGGACCCCGAGGCCAATATCTGCGTCTCGGCGATCCAGACCTGGGTGCTGCGCAGCGAAGGACGCACCATCCTGGTCGACACGGGCGTCGGCAACCACAAAGAGCGGCCGTACGCCACGGTGTGGAGCAGGCACGACACCGGATTCCTGGACAATCTGGCGCGCGCCGGGGTCCGGCCCGAGGACGTCGATCTGGTGATCAACACCCACCTGCACATCGACCATGTCGGCTGGAACACCCGCCTCGAGGGCCGGACCTGGGTGCCGACCTTCCCGAACGCCACCTATCTGATGCCGCAACGCGATTTCGATTTCTGGAACCCGGCCAACGGCCACGAATCCGTTTTCGGCCGTGGCAACCAGAATGTGTTCGAAGACAGCGTGGCTCCCGTCCACGAAGCCGGATTGACTCGGCTGTGGGACGAGACCTATCGGATCGACGCGAACCTACGCTTGGACCTCACACCGGGACACACCCCCGGGTCGTCGGCGCTGACCTTGGCTTCCGGCGCCGACCGTGCTTTGTTTGTCGGCGATCTCATCCACACCCCGCTGCAAATCGTTGCACCACACACCAATACGTGCTTCTGCGAGGATCCCGCGGAAGCTCGGGCCACCAGGCACACACTGCTGGGCCGCGCGAGCGACGACAACGCGCTCCTGTTTCCTGCCCACCTCGGCGGCCACGGCGCTGCCGAAGTGGTCCGTAACGGCTCCACGTTCGCGATCAAGGACTGGGCCGGCTTCTCCCGTATCAATTGATCCGCTGTTCACCCGAATCTGGAGAGAACTCTTGTCTCAGAACGCCGGCCCCATCGTTCGGACGCCCTCCGGTGCAGTGCGCGGAGTACGCGACGTCCACGGTGAGCTCTATCGTGCCATCCCCTACGCCACCACCCCGACCGGTTCCGCCCGCTTCGCCCCGCCGGCGCCGCACCCGGGATGGAGGGGAGTGCGCGACGCAACAAGTCACGGGGCGACGGCACCACAGCCGGTCCGCGACTTCGGCCCACTCGATATGCGCCCCTACTTCGGGCCGGGCTGGGTGCGCGGCGCAGACTACTCGACCGTCGATGTGCGCACGCCGGGTTCGGACAGCGCCGGCAGACCAGTGCTGGTTTTCGTCCACGGTGGCGGGTTCGTCACCGGTTCCTCGCAGGCCGCGCTGTACGACGGCCACGCGTTCGCCCGTGCGGGAATCGTCTACGTCACTGTCAACTACCGCTTGGGTATCTCCGGTTTTCTCGACGTCCACGGCGCACCGCGCAACCGTGGGTTGCTCGATGTGCTGGCCGCCCTGCGCTGGGTTCAGGACACGATCGGTGCGTTCGGTGGCGATCCGACCGATGTGACGGTGGCCGGCCAGTCCGCAGGCGCCACCTTGGTAGGAGCGCTGCTCGCGACACCGGAAGCCACCGGGTTGTTCCACCGCGCCATCATGCAGAGCGGTAGCGGCACAGGAGCTTTCACTCCCGAGCAAGCAGAGCGGGTCACCCGTGCGGCCGCAACAGCGCTGGGCGTCGACACGACCGTGGACGGGTTCGCCGCCATTCCCGACGAACAGTTCGTCGCTGTGTTGCCGAAGCTTGCCGGGCTCGATCTGCGCACCGCCTCTGCCACCGATCCACTGGTCGGGCTCAGTCCGTTCGGTCTCGTCCTGGACGAACAACCCGCCGACACGCTCGCGAACGGACCAGCGGCCGATATCGCTCTTCTGATCGGAACCAACACCGAGGAGGGCAACCTGTACCTCGTGCCCCAGGGCAACTTCGAGAGTTCGCAGCAGGCGGACGTACTGGCCGCCGCCGGGCACGCGCACAGGCACCCCGAGGACGCCGTGGAAGCCCTGCGGGCCCAACATCCGCAGGCCACCCCCGGCGAACTGCGCTCGGCCTTGATCGGCGACGCGCTCTTCGGTGCCGGCTCCGCCCGCATGGCGCAGGCGCACTCGCTGATGTCGAATCGCGGCACCCACGTTTACAGCTTCGGTTTCCGCTCGACCGCACTGCACGGCCGGCTCGGTGCCGCCCACACCGTGGAGCTTCCCTTCGTCTTCGATATCGCCGATTCCGAATGGCTGCACGGGCCGGCGGGTCTACTCGGGCCCGAACCGGCACCTGACGGCCTTGCCCGACAAATGCACAAAGCCTGGCTCGCGATGGTGCGCCACGGGTCCCCGGGATGGGCTGCCTACGACAACACCCCCGCCACCGTGCAGCACTTCGGATAAGCCGGATGGTCGATGTCGTGATTCTCGGAGCGGAATCGTGGCGAGATCCTCGAGCCGGAGCGGACGCCGACTCGGGCGTCGGTGAACTGCGAGTGGTGCGTGGCAAGTGACGTCAGTTTCCGGTGAACCCGGGTGGGCGCCGCTCCAGCATGGCCGCGACCGCCTCGTCGTGATCGGCGGTGTGGTGGGTGATCGCCTGCATGGCGGCGGAGAGTTCGAGCAGGGTTTCCAGGCTCTGGTGCTGTCCCTCACGGAGCAGGCGTTTGGTCATGCGCAGAGCGTGCGGTGGGTTCACCGCGATATCGGCAGCCAGGCGGCGGGCGGCTTCCAGTAGTTGTTCGGGTTCGACGACCTCGTTGACCATGCCCCAATCGAGGGCGGTCGCCGCGTCGATCGGCGCGCCCGTGAACGCCAGCTGGCTGGCGCGAGCCATGCCGACGGCGCGGGGGAGCAGCCAGGCGCCGCCGTCGCCGGGGATGAGGCCGAGGCGGACGAAGCTTTCGGCGAAGGTCGCGGTGGTCGAGGCGATGCGCATATCGCACATCAGGGCCAGATCGCAGCCGGCGCCGATGGCGGGTCCGTTCACCGCGGCGATCGTGGGGATTTCGCAGTGGTACAGCGCTTTCGGGATGCGCTGGATCCCGTGCCGGTAGCCCTGACGCAGTTCGGCGGGGGTGCCGCCGAACATTCCGGCCTTGTCGCGCATGTGCTTTACGTTGCCGCCCGCGCTGAACGCCGTGCCGGCACCGGTGAGGATCGCGACGCGCAGCGAATGATCCCGGTTGGCCTCGCCTACCGCGTCCTCCAGGGCTTCGATGGTCGCCTCGTCGGAGATCGGGTTGCGCTGTTCGGGCTTGTCGATGGTCCAGACGACGATATCGCCGGTGCGCTCCACGCGCAGGGGTGCGGTCACGGTTGCTCCTCGGGCCACGATGCTGCGGTTGTCTCCGGCAACAATGCCCGATCGGTCCCGGCGCTGTCCCGTTGCGGCGGCCGCCGGTCGGGGGGCGGTCGTGTCGTCGGCGGGAAACGGCAGTTCGGTGGCGGTCGGCGGAGGTGCATCCCTGATCTGCCGGTTCTCGTACCGATGGTTGATCCTGACCGTGAATCCGGTCAGGTTGCGGGCGCGTGCCGCGATTCGCATCAGGGCGTCGGCGAGTTCGGCATCGGCCACGTACCCGAGATCGATATCGAGTAGTGCGTCGACGGCATGTTCCAAGGCGCGAACCTGGGACCGGAACGCGCTGTTCGAACACATGTTCTAATCCTAGCGCATACGCTGGGCTGCGAACTCGATCAGCTCTTGTTGTGGATGATGGAGGGTGCGCCCCAACCCGTCGATGAATGAGCTTGCACGATCGTGCATAATCATCACATGGCTGATCACACGGATATGCCCGACCGGACCGCGCCCCTGCGGGTGGCCGTCGCCGGTGCCAGTGGTTACGCGGGCGGAGAAGTGCTGCGTCTGTTGCTGGGGCATCCGGAGTACCGAGCCGGGCGCCTCGAGATCGGGGCGCTGACCGCGGGGAGCAACGCCGGAACCGCGCTGGGCACGCTCCAGCCGCATCTGCTGCCGCTGGCCGATCGTATTCTCGCCCCGACCACGGCGGCCGAGCTGGCCGGGCACGACGTCGTCTTCCTCGGCCTGCCGCACGGCCAGTCGGCCGCACTGGCCACCGCACTGCCCGAGTCGACGGTGATCATCGACTGCGGCGCCGATTTCCGGCTCACCGATCCCGCCGCCTGGGACCGCTATTACGGCGGCCCGCATGCGGGGAGCTGGCCCTACGGCCTTCCGGAATTGCCGGGCGCGCGGGAGCTCTTGCGCGGCGCCACCCGGATCGCCGTGCCGGGCTGCTATCCGACCGTCGCCAGCCTCGCGCTGGCGCCCGCGGTCGCCGCGGGCATCGTCGATCCGGATGTGAACATCGTGGCCGTCACCGGCACCTCGGGGGCCGGCCGGAAACTCGATGTGGGCCTGCTGGGCTCGGAGGTCATGGGCTCGGCCCGCGCCTACGGGATCGCCGGTGCGCACCGGCACACCCCCGAGATCGCGCAGAATCTGAGCGCCGCCGCCGGTAACCCGGTGCGGGTGTCGTTCACTCCGGTCCTCGCGCCCATGCCGCGCGGCATTCTGGCCACCTGCACCGCGCCGGTGCGGGTCGACGCCGCGCAGGCCCGCGCCGTCTACGAAAAGGCCTACGCCGACGAACCTTTCGTGCATGTGCTGCCCGAAGGCGTCCTTCCGCAGACCGGTGCCGTGCTCGGCGCGAACACGGTCACCCTGCAGGTGACCGTGGACCCCGACGCCGGCCGGCTGGTGGTGATCGGCGCCGTCGACAATCTGACCAAGGGCACCGCGGGCGCCGCGGTGCAGTCCATGAACCTCGCGCTCGGCCTCGACGAGACCGCCGGGCTGCCCACCGTAGGAGTGGCTCCGTGACCACCGACGCCAACCTCGTCCACAACCAGGGTGTCACCGCGCCGCTCGGTTTCCGGGCAGCCGGGATCGCCGCCGGGCTCAAGGCCAGCGGCAAACCCGACCTCGCGCTCGTCTTCAACGAGGGCCCCGATTACGCCGCCGCAGGCGTGTTCACCAGCAACCAGGTGAAGGCCGCCCCCGTGCTGTGGTCGCAGCAGGTGCTGAAATCCGGGCGGCTGCGCGCGGTGATCCTGAACTCCGGCGGTGCGAATGCCTGCACCGGCCCGCTGGGTTTCCAGGACACCCATCGCACCGCCGAGGAACTCGCCACCGCACTGAGCAACTGGGGCACCGAGACCGGTGCCGGTGAGGTCGCGGTGTGCTCCACCGGCCTGATCGGCGACCGGTTGCCGATGGACAAACTGATCCCTGCGGTCACCGAGATCGTGCACGAGATGGGCGGCGGTATGTCGGGCGGTACCGATGCCGCGCACGCCATCATGACCACCGACACCGTGCCGAAGGAAGCCTCCCTGCACCACCCGGCCAAATGGAACGTGGGCGGGATGGCCAAGGGTGCGGGCATGCTCGCGCCGTCGCTGGCGACCATGCTGGTGGTTCTCACCACCGACGCCGTCGCCACCCCGGAACAACTCGACAGCGCGCTGCGCAAAGCCACCCGGCGCACCTTCGAACGGCTGGACGTGGACGGTTCGATGTCCACCAACGACACCGTGCTGCTGCTGGCCAACGGTGCCAGCGAGGTCGCGCCGAGCCAGGAGGAACTGGATGCGGCGGTCCTGGCGGTCTGCGACGATCTGGCCGGTCAGTTGATGGCCGATGCGGAGGGCATCACCAAACGCGTGCTGGTCACCGTGCAGCGCGCGCGCAGCGAGGACGATGCGCTCACCGCGGCCCGTATCATCGCCCGGGACAGCCTGGTCAAAACGGCGCTGTTCGGTTCCGACCCGAACTGGGGCCGGGTACTGGCCGCGGTCGGTACCGCACCTTTCGAGCTGAACCCGGATGTGATCTCGGTATCGTTCAACGGCTTCCCCGTCTGCATCGACGGCACCGGCGCGCCGGGGGCCCGTGAGGTCGACCTGTCCGGCGCCGATATCCATGTGGTGGTCGATCTGCGGCTCGGCGACGGATCCGCGACCGTCCGCACCACCGACCTGTCCTATGCCTACGTCGAAGAGAACTCGGCCTACAGCTCATGACCGAAGCGATCCACCAGCTTTCCGCGCTGGACAAAGCGCATATCCTGGCCGGTGCCCTGCCGTGGCTGCAGAAGTTCCGCGATAAGATCGTCGTGGTCAAATACGGCGGTAACGCCATGATCGACGACGACCTCAAACGCGCCTTCGCCGCCGATATGGCCTTCCTGCGCACCGTCGGTGTACACCCGGTGGTCGTGCACGGCGGCGGCCCGCAGATCTCGGCCATGCTGAAAAAGCTCGGCATGGCCGGGGAATTCCGCGGCGGTTTCCGCGTCACCACACCCGAGGTGATGGAGGTGGTGCGGATGGTGCTGTTCGGTCAGGTCGGCCGGGAACTGGTCGGGCTGATCAACGCGCACGGACCGTACGCCGTCGGTATCTCCGGTGAGGATGCCCGGCTGTTCACCGCGACCCGCCGCACCGTCGATATCGACGGCGCGGCCACCGATATCGGCCTGGTCGGTGATGTCACCGATGTCCATCCGGACGCCGTCCTGGATCTCATCGGCGCCGGCCGGATCCCGGTGGTTTCGACCATCGCACCCGACGCCGACGGCGTGGTGCACAACATCAACGCCGATACCGCCGCGGCGGCGCTGGCCGAGGGGATCGGCGCGGAGAAACTGGTCGTCCTCACCGATGTCGAGGGCCTCTACACCGATTGGCCCGACCGTTCCTCGCTGACCAGCGTGATCGACACCGATGCGCTCGCCGACCTACTGCCGTCGCTGGATTCGGGGATGGTCCCCAAAATGGAGGCGTGCCTGCGCGCGGTGCGCGGCGGTGTCCCGGGCGCACATGTCATCGACGGTCGCATACCCCATTCGGTACTTCTGGAACTGTTCACCGGGGAGGGCATAGGCACCATGGTCACACCGGCGGCGGACGAGGAAAACGGAGTCAGAGCATGAACACTGCGCAATTGCGGCAACGGTGGTCGAATGTGATGATGCGCAACTACCCCACGCCGGAGGTCGTGCTGACCAGGGGCACCGGCGCGGTGGTGTACGACGCGGACGGCAACCGCTATGTCGATTTCGTGGGCGGGATCGCGGTCAACAGTCTCGGGCACGCGCATCAGGCGATTCTGAGCGCCGTGATGGAACAGCTCGGGACGCTCGGCCATGTCTCGAACCTGTACGGCAGCGAGCCGGTGATCGAACTCGCCGAAACGCTGCTGGCACATTTCGGTGACGGGGACGGTCGCGCCTTCTTCTGCAATTCCGGCGCCGAAGCCAACGAGGCCGCGTTCAAACTGGCCCGGCTCACCGGCCGCCGCAAGATCATCGCCTGCGACGAGGCGTTCCACGGCCGCACGATGGGCGCACTCGCGCTCACCGGCCAGCCGTCGAAGCGCGCACCGTTCGAACCGATGCCGCCCGGTGTGGTGCATGTGCCCTACGGCGATGCGGCGATGCTGGAGCGTGCGGTGGATTCCGATACCGCCGCGGTATTCCTGGAACCGATGCTGGGGGAGAGCGGTGTGGTGGTCCCGCCGCTGGACTACCTCGTGCGTGCCCGGGAGATCACCGCCCGGCACGGTGCCCTGCTCATCCTGGACGAAGTGCAGACCGGTATCGGCCGGACCGGGAAGATGTACGCGCACCAGGCATTCGGCATCACCCCCGATGTGATGACCCTGGCCAAAGGGCTGGGTGCGGGTCTGCCGATCGGCGCGGTCCTGGCCACCGGGCACGCCGCCGATCTGTTCACGCCCGGAATGCACGGCACCACCTTCGGCGGTAACCCGGTCAGTGCCGCCGCGGCGCTGGCGGTCCTGCGCACCATCGCCGAGGACGGCCTGCTCGACCATGTCGAATCGGTCGGCAAACGGCTCAGCGACGGTATCGCGGTCCTCGAACATCCGCTGATCGCCGATGTGCGTGGCGCCGGCCTGCTCATCGGTATCGGTCTCACCCATCCGGTCGCACCGCAGGTCGAGGCCCGCGCCCGCGCCGCCGGCTATCTCGTGAACCCTGCCAAACCCGATGTCATCCGGCTGGCCCCGCCGCTGGTGCTCACCGAAACCCAGGCCGACAATCTGGTGCTGGATCTGCCGGTGATCCTCGACGAGGTCCTGGCCGAGACGAAAGGAGCCCAGGGGTGACTGCTTCGACCGCCGTCCGGCACTTCCTGCGTGACGACGACCTGACTCCCGCCGAACAGGCCGAGGTTCTGGCCCTGGCGGCCGAACTGAAGAAGAATCCGTTCGCCCGCCGCCCGCTGGAAGGACCGCGCGGGGTCGGGGTGATCTTCGACAAGAACTCCACCCGCACCCGCTTCTCCTTCGAACTCGGTATCGCGCAACTCGGCGGGCATGCGGTGGTGGTCGACGGGCAGACCACCCAGCTCGGCCGCGACGAAACCCTCGCCGATACCGGCCGGGTGCTCTCCCGCTACGTCGACGCCATCGTCTGGCGCACCTTCGGTCAGCAGCGGCTCGAGGAAATGGCCGGTACCGCGACGGTCCCGGTGGTCAACGCGCTGTCCGACCATTTCCACCCGTGCCAGGTGCTGGCGGATCTGCAGACGATCACCGAGCGTAAAGGCGACCCGAAAGGCCAGGTGCTGACCTACCTCGGTGACGGCGCCAACAATATGGCGCATTCGCTGCTGCTCGGCGGGGTGACGGCCGGGATGCATGTGCGGATCGCCGCGCCTGTGGGTTTCCAGCCTGCGGCCGAGGTGCTCGCGGCGGCACAGGCCCGGGCCGCCGAAACCGGTGGCAGCGTCACCGTCACCGACGACCCGTATACCGCGGCAGACGAGGCGGATGTCCTCGTCACCGACACCTGGACCTCGATGGGGCAGGAGAGTGACGGCCTGGACCGGGTCGCGCCGTTCCGCCCCTACCAGATCAACGCCGGGCTGCTCGCCTACGCCGCCAACGACGCCATCGTCCTGCACTGCCTGCCCGCACATCGCGGGGAAGAGGTGACCGACGAGGTTCTCGACGGCGACCAGAGCGCGGTGTGGGACGAGGCGGAGAACCGCCTGCACGCGCAGAAGGCCCTGCTCGTCTGGCTGTTGGAACACGAGGGCGCACAGCGACGATGACCGAGGCCCGCTCGCATTCCACCGGCCCCCTCACGGCCGCCACCCGGGCCGGCCGGCAATCGCGGATCATCGCGCTGCTGGCCGCGCACCCGGTCCGCAGCCAGACCGAACTGGCCAATCTGCTCGCCGCCGAAGGGATCGAAACCACCCAGGCCACGCTGTCGCGCGATCTGGATGAACTGGGCGCGGTCAAACTCCGCGCGGCCGACGGCGGCGCCGGTGTCTATGTGGTCCCCGAGGACGGCAGCCCCGTCCGCGGGGTCACCGGGGGCACCGGCCGGCTGGCGAAACTCCTCGGCGATCTGCTGGTCTCCACCGATTCCAGCGGCAATATCGCGGTCCTGCGGACCCCGCCCGGCGCAGCTCATTTCCTGGCCAGCGCCCTGGACCGAGCGGCCCTGCCCTATATCGTCGGCACCATCGCCGGTGACGACACCATCGCGGTTATCGCCCGTGAACCCCTGACCGGCGCCGAACTCGCCGCGAAAATCGAGAATCTGGCCTGAAACAGCTCAGGTATTCACCAGTTCCTGCAGGAACGGTGTGGCGAGTTCGATGCCCATCACGCCCAGTGCCAGCGCGGCGTTACCCAGCGTGACGACGATGAAGCCGATGGTCTCGTAGTTGTCCTGCGCCCACTGCTGCAATGTCTGCACGGTCTTCTCCTCCCTTCGCGATTGCGCTGATGGGATGTGACCAGCGTCGCACCTCTACGGTGGGGGGCCAAGGGCTGTTATCGAGTTGGGAGGCGACGTGTGGTGTGGTTACCGCAGGTAAGGGCCTGTACCACCCCCAGTTATGAATGAGATTGCACCATCGTGCATAATCATTTGCAACGGCGGCGCGAGCCGGACCGGCAACGGGCCAGCATACTGCTGGACAGCGGTCACCGGATCCCGCGGAGACCGCACACCCGAGAACGAACAGCAGACCAACGCACACATCCTAGGGAGCACCAGAACATGTCCGATCGCGTCGTACTCGCCTACTCCGGTGGGCTGGACACCTCCGTGGCCATCAGCTGGATCGGCAAGGAGACCGGCGCCGAGGTCGTGGCCGTCGCCATCGATCTGGGGCAGGGCGGCGAGGATATGAACGTGGTGCGCCAGCGCGCCCTGGACTGCGGCGCCGTCGAAGCCGTGGTGGTCGATGCCCGCGACGAGTTCGCCGACGAGTACTGCCTGCCCACCATCCAGGCCAACGCCCTGTACCAGGACGAGTACCCGCTGGTCTCGGCGATCAGCCGGCCGCTCATCGTCAAGCATCTGGTCGAGGCCGCGAAATTCCACGGTGCATCCACCGTCGCGCACGGCTGCACCGGTAAGGGCAACGACCAGGTCCGGTTCGAGGTCGGTATCGGCGCGCTGGCTCCCGATTTGAACGTGATCGCCCCGGTCCGCGACTACGCCTGGACCCGCGAGAAGGCCATCGCCTTCGCCGAGGAGAACAAACTCCCGATCAACGTCACCAAGAAGTCGCCGTTCTCCATCGACCAGAACGTCTGGGGCCGGGCCGTCGAAACCGGGTTCCTCGAGGATCTGTGGAACGCGCCCACCAAGGATGTCTACGACTACACCACCGACCCCACCGTCAATTTCGAAGCCCCCGACGAACTGATCGTCACCTTCGACCGCGGTGTCCCGGTGGCCATCGACGGCCGCCAGGTCAGCGTGCTCGAAGCGATCGAGGAACTGAACCGCCGGGCGGGCCGTCAGGGTGTCGGCCGGCTGGACATGGTGGAGGACCGGCTCGTCGGCATCAAGAGCCGGGAGATCTACGAGGCGCCGGGCGCCATCGCGCTGATCACCGCACACCGTGCCCTCGAAAGCGTCACCCTCGAGCGGGAACTGGGCCGGTACAAGCGGCAGGTCGAGCAGCGCTGGGGCGAGCTGGCCTACGACGGTCTGTGGTTCTCCCCGCTCAAGCGGGCCCTCGACGCGTTCGTCGCCGAAACCCAGCAGCACGTCAGCGGCGATATCCGCATGGTCCTGCACGGCGGCAATGTGACCGTCAACGGCCGGCGCAGCGAACAGTCGCTCTACGACTTCAACCTCGCCACCTACGACGAGGGCGATACCTTCGACCAGTCGCTGGCCAAGGGTTTCGTGCAGCTCCACGGCCTGTCCTCGAAGGTCGCGGCCAAACGCGATCTGAACCAGAAGTAGGTACCCGGTCGCCCGCAACGGCGGCCGGGTGGCCTTCGCGATCGGTCGATGTCCGGCCGGGTTTCACGCTGTCGCGCTCCGGGACCGGACGGCGGCTAGGCGCGCTGTGGCAGCGGCCCGCCGTCGGCGTACAACGAACGCACGGCGTCGCGGCGGTGCGCGGCGCAGGGAGACGGTGCGGGCTGCGGTCGGTCCGGCGGCTCGGATCGGGTTCGGCCGGCCGCGGTGGGGCGGAGGGCGGATTGCCATTCGTAGCCGGAACAGCATCCTGGCGATTGTGGGCGCAACAGCGACTTTGCCGATCGTCAACAGACCTCGTAATGCGGCGCAGTCGCTCCGGAGCGGCCGGTCGTGGCGAGCGGCGGCATACAGAACCAATACCGTAGAGGCCGACCCGGCCGGCATATCGAGACGTGGGAGAGACAGTGGGCACCAACGAGGGCGCGTTGTGGGGCGGGCGGTTCGCATCCGGACCGGCCGAGGCGATGGCGGCGCTGAGTAAATCGACCCAGTTCGACTGGGCACTCGCGCCCTACGACATCCGGGCGTCCAAGGCGCATGCCCGGGTACTGAACAAGGCCGGCCTGCTGTCGGAGACCGATCTCACCGCGATGCTCGCCGGCCTCGATCGGCTGGCCGCGGATGTGGAATCGGGTGCCTTTGTGGCGGCCGAATCGGACGAGGATGTCCACGGCGCGCTCGAGCGTGGGCTCATCGAACGTGTCGGTACCGAACTCGGTGGCCGGTTGCGGGCCGGACGATCCCGCAACGACCAGGTCGCGACCCTTTTCCGGATGTGGCTGCGCGACGCCGTGCGCCGGATCGCCGCCGGGCTGGTCGCCGTGGTGGACGCACTGGTCGAGCAGGCCGCCGCCCATCCCGATGCGGTGATGCCCGGGAAAACCCATCTGCAGGCCGCGCAACCCGTGCTGCTGGCGCACCATCTCCTGGCGCACGCCCACCCGCTGCTCCGCGATATCGACCGGTTGCGCGATTTCGACAAACGGGCCGCCGTCTCCCCGTACGGGTCGGGTGCGCTCGCCGGTTCCTCGCTCGGTCTCGACCCGGAGGCGATCGCCGCGGATCTGGATTTCGATGCCGCCGCCGCCAACTCCATCGACGCCACCTCGTCGCGGGATTTCGCCGCCGAGGCGGCGTTCGTGCTCGCGATGATCGGTGTGGACCTCAGCCGGATGGCCGAAGAGGTCATCATCTGGAGCACTCCCGAATTCGGCTATGTCACCCTCGCCGATGCCTGGTCGACCGGGTCGTCGATCATGCCGCAGAAGAAGAATCCCGATGTCTCGGAACTCACCCGCGGTAAAGCCGGTCGTCTGATCGGCAACCTCACCGGCCTGCTCGCCACCCTGAAGGCGCAACCCCTCGCCTACAACCGGGACCTGCAGGAGGACAAAGAACCCCTGTTCGATTCGGTCGCCCAGCTGGAACTGCTGCTGCCCGCCATCGCCGGACTGGTCTCCACGCTGACCTTCCACACCGAGCGAATGGCCGAACTCGCTCCCGCGGGATTCACCCTCGCGACCGATATCGCCGAGTGGATGGTGCGCCGGGGCGTGCCGTTCCGGGTCGCGCACGAAGCGGCCGGCGCCTGTGTCCGCGCCGCCGAGGCGCGGGGGGTCGGGCTCGACGAACTGACCGACGCCGAATTCGCGGCGATCGATGCTGCGCTCACCCCGGAAGTCCGCGCGGTGCTGACCGTCGAGGGCTCCGTGGCGTCGCGGAATGCCCGCGGCGGCACGGCGGGGGAGCGGGTGCGTGAACAACTCGCCGAGGTCCGGCAGGCCGCCGGCGATATCCGCGCCTGGCTGGGCTGAGTAGCGCGTATACCCGCGAACCGGCGGGGCAAGGCGCGCCCGCCCCGGTGCAGAAGAACCTTCCCTCCCGCCGCGCTCGTTGTCGGCCACAGAGGCGGTTACCGGAGTCGAGACGGCCAAGGCACCACGATCGGCGTATGGATGCGGCGCAATTATTTGTCCCTACCTAGATATGCGCATCTGAACATGAGCGTCGCAAGGACCTCTGGAGGCAAGGCAACCCGACGTGCCCCACCAGGCAATACAACAAGGAAATGCCGGAGATTGCCGCGTCGAATCTCAGAGTAGGAACGGCTGCGCGGTAGCTACCTCGAGCACCCCGGCGAACCACGGACTGAACTCGTGCGGTTCCTCCCGCATCTGCCGGCGCAAGTCGTCGGGATTCATCCACCGGTACGCGGCGACCTCGGCCGGGTCGGGTTGCGGGGCGGCGCTGTCGAGCAACCCGATCAACACGTGATCCCATTCGTGCTCGACGTAGCCGGTGCGCGGGTCCTCGGCGCGGTACCGGTAGACCCCGACCTCGGTCAGCTCGACGCGGAATCCCATCTCCTCGTCCAGCCGGATACCCGCGGCCTCGGCGACCGGCTGGCCGGGTGCCGGGTGACCGCAGCAGGTGTTGGACCAGCGCGCGGGAAACCGCGTCTTGCCGAGCGCGCGCTGCTGCAGCAGCAACTGCCCGCGCCTGTCGAAAACGAGCACCGAGAAAGCCCGGTGTGGCGCACCCGGGGCGCGGTGGGCGTCGGAAACCGCGCACGATCCGACCGGGTTACCGGCCGCGTCCACCAGTTCCACGGGCAGCGATTCCCGGTCGGTGGGGGCGGTCGGGAGCTGGGTCGTATCGGTCACGTTCCCACCCTATCGGCGCGGGCGGGTAGGTCCGCCGAGGTGAGGGGTACATGATGTAGATGTCACAACGGACGGCCGGTCCGGAGTGCGATATGGCAGGCTTTGGTGCATACCTTGTGGTTTGTGAGGTAGACCACGCCACGGGCAGGGCTGGGAGTGGAACGTGAAGTTGAGTGTGCGAGGTTTGGTGGGATCGGCGCAGCGGGTGATGGCCACCGCGCAGAACGGTCTCGAAGTCATCCGCTTCGGCGGGCTCGGACGCGATACCGATTCCTCGCCGTTCGAGATCGCCGAGCGCCGGCCCATGTACCGGTTGCGGCACTATTTTCCCGCGGACACCGGTGGCGGTCCGGTGGTGCTGCTCGTACCGCCGCTGATGGTGAGTGCCGATATCTGGGATGTCAACGGTGACGACGGTGCCGTCGGGATTCTGCACCGCGGCGGAATCGACTGCTGGGTGGTCGATTTCGGTTCGCCCTCGACAGAGGAGGGCGGCTGGCAGCGGGATCTGGCCGACCATGTCCTCGCCGTGCACAGCGCCATCGATACCGTCTGCGCGGAAACCGGCCGCACCGTGCACCTCATGGGGTACTCACAGGGCGGGATGTTCGCCTACCAGGCGGCCGCGTTCCGATCCGGAAAAGGGATCGCGAGCATCGTGACCTTCGGCAGCCCGGTCGATATTGTCGCCGGGATGCCGCTCGGACTGCCGCATGCCGCGGTGACCGATCTGGTGGATTTCGCCGCCGACCACGTGGTGCCCCGGCTGCCGATCACCGACCGGATGGTGCGGATCGGATTCCAGCTCCTGGATCCGGTGAAAACCACGAAGGCGCGCATCGATTTCCTGCGTCAGCTGCACGACCGCGAGGCCCTGCTGCCCAAGGAACGCCAGCGGCGGTTCCTGAGCAACGAGGGCTGGGTGGGCTACGCGGGGCCCGCGGCGGCGGATCTGCTGAAGCAGTTCGTCGTGCACAACCGGATGATGCTCGGTGGTTTCGTGATCCGCGATCAGCCGATTTCGCTGGCCGACCTGAAATGCCCGATCCTGGCGTTCGTCGGTGAGGTCGACGAAATCGGTCAGCCCGCAGCCGTGCGCGGCATCGTCCGTGCGGCGCCGCGCGCCGAAGTCTATGAATCAACGGTGGTATCCGGGCATTTCGGCTTGGTCGCCGGTTCCATGGCGACCCGGTGTACCTGGCCGCGAGTGCGGGACTGGGTGGACTGGGTCGAGGGTGGCGATCCGCTGCCGGAGGACATCGTCCCGATGGCCGACCAGCCCGCCGGCAACGCCCCGCGGACCGCGCTGATACGCGCCGTGCATACCGCCACGGCGCTGGCGGAGGCCGGTGCGGGAGTCGGCCGGGCATTGGAACAGGTGGCCGCGAATACGGTCCGCGGCTCCGTCGGGCTGGTCGAGGGCGCGGCGCGGACGCTGCCCCGGCTGACCCGGCTCGGCACGATCCAATCCGGAACCCGCATCTCGATAGGCCGGCTGATGGCCGAACAGGCGCGCCGGACACCCAATGGGGAATGCTTCCTGTTCGACGACCGGGTCCACACCCATGCGGCGGTCGATGCCCGGATCGAGAACGTCGTGCGCGGGTTGATCTCGGTGGGAATCCGCCCGGCGACCCGTGTCGGGGTCGTGATGGAGACCCGGCCCAGTGCGCTGGTGACCCTCGCGGCACTGTCCCGGATCGGCGCGGTCGCGGTGCTGCTGGCGCCCGACAGCGATCTGATCACCGCCCTCGAACAGACCGGAACGGTGATCCTGGTCTCGGATCCGGAGAACGTACGCCACGCGGTGGCGACCGGAGCCCGAGTGCTCGTACTCGGTGGCGGCGATTCGCGGGGCCTGGCGGTTCCGGCCGGCACCGATCTCGTGGACCTGGAACAGATCGATCCGCAGCGCGTGCACATTCCGGGCTGGTACCGCCCCGACCCGGGTCGCGCGCGTGAGCTCGCGTTCATCCTGGTCTCCGGCACCGGCGACCGCCTGGATATCAAGTACATCACCAACCACCGGTGGGCCTTGTCGGCGTTCGGTACGGCCTCGGCCGCCTATCTGGATCACAAGGACACGGTGTACTGTCTGGCGCCGCTGCACCATTCGTCCGGCCTGCTGGTGAGCCTGGGCGGCGCCATCGCCGGCGGTAGCCGGATCGCGCTCGCCAGATCGCTGGACCCGGCGCAGTTCGCCGAGGAAGTGCACCGCTATGGGGTCACGGTCGTCACCTACACCTGGACGATGCTGCGCGATATCCTCGACGCCGAAGTCTTCCCGGCCGGGTATCCGCATCCGATCCGGTTGTTCATCGGTTCCGGTATGCCCGCCGGTTTGTGGCGGCGGACGATGGAACAGTTCGCGCCCGCCCGGGTCCTCGAGTTCTACGCCTCCATCGAGGGCGATGTGGTGCTGGCGAATGTGCCCGGTGTGAAGTTCGGCTGTAAGGGCCGTCCGGTTCCGGGCACGGCACGGGTCGAATTGGTGGCGTTCGACCCGGTGACCGGCCAGATCATGGTGGACGACAACGGGTACGCCCGGCGGTGCGCGGATAACGAGGTCGGGCTGCTGATCGGGTCGGCCGGAGCGAATGTCGATCTCTCCCGCGGCGGTTTGCGCGGAGTTTTCGAACAGGAGGATTCCTGGCTGCCCACCGAGAACCTGTTCCGCCGCGACAGCGACGGCGATTACTGGCTGGCCGACCGGATCGATACGGTGATCCGGACCCGCCGCGGCCCCGTGTTCACCCAGCCGATCGTGGACGTGCTCAACGATATCGCCGCCGTCGATATGGAGGTCGCCTATGCACTGCCGGCCCGGGACAGGGTACTGGCGGTGGCCGCGGTGAGCGTGCGGCCCGGTTTCGACCTCGGTGCCGCCGATGTGACCGAAGCGCTGCGGTCACTGCCACCTGGGCAGCGTCCCGATGTGGTCTACGTCGTCGACGATATTCCGCGGAGCCCGTCCTTCCGGCCTTCGGCCCACGCGGTGCAGGAAACCTACGCGCCCCGGCCCGGCCCCCACACCTGGTGGTACAACCCGGATTCGGAGGCCTACGAGGATCTCACCGATGTGGGCTCGCTGGGACTGCTCACCTGAGTCCGGCGGCTGCCGCGGCGATCAGCAGGGCCGGCTCCCCGGCGTTCAGCAGCGGAACTCGGTGACCGCGGTGAGCACCCGGTCCAGCTGGCTGCGGGTGAGCATGGGCCACAACGGTAGCCGGACGATCGTCGCCGCGAACCGCGCGCTGCGGGTGCAGGGGACCGGTGCACGACCGTATTTGAGTCCCGCGGCACTGGAGTCGAGCGGTACGTAGTGGAACGGGGCAACGATGCCCCGCGCGGCGAGATGCCGGATGAAGGCGTCGCGGGTGTCCTCGCCGGGCATGCGGAGATAGAACAGGTGGGCGGTATGCCGGCGGTCCGGCGGCACGGTCATCGGCGCGACACCCTGACTCGCCGCCCACGACGCCAGCCCGGCCGAGTAGGTATGCCAGACGCGGTGCCGGGCACGCTGGATCGAATAGAATTCGGCCAGCTGCGCATCGAGCACCGCGGCATTCAGTTCGCTGGGCAGATAGCTGGATCCGATGTCCTGCCACGAGTACTTGTCCACCTGCCCGCGCAGGAAACGCGCCCGGTCGGTGCCCTTCTCCCGGATGATCTCCGCACGCCCCATCAGGATGTCGTCCGACAGCAGCAGGGCCCCGCCCTCGCCGCAGTGCACGTTCTTGGTGTCGTGGAAACTCTGGGTGCCGACGGTGCCGAGCGTACCGAGGGCCTTGCCCCGCCAGGTGCCGCCGAGACCGTGCGCATTGTCCTCGATGAGCGCCAGGCCGTGCCCGCGCGCCAGATCGCCCAGCGCGGCCATATCGGCTGCCACCCCGCCGTAATGCATCACCACGATCGCCTTGGTGTGCTCGGTGATCGCTGCCGCGGCGGCCGCGGGGTCGATATTGCCGGTCGTCTCGTCGATATCGACGAAAACGCAGGTCGCACCGTGTACGGCGAACGCGGTGGCAGCGGAGGTGAATGCGAAACTGGGCACGATCACCTCATCGCCGGGACCGAGCTCGAGCAGCAGAGCGCCCAGCTCCAGCGCGTGCGTGCACGAGGTGGTGAGCAGAACGTGCGGGGCACCGGTGATCTCGGCGAGTTTCGCGGTGGCGGCGGCGGTGAACGGGCCGTCTCCGTGGCAGTGATCGGATTCGAGCACCGTGGTCACGTTGGCCAGCTCGCCGGCCGCCCGGTACGGCCGGCTGAAGATGATCCGGTCATCGCTGCATTCTCCGCGGAGGGGAGCAGGCGCGGTGTGGTTACGTCGCGCCATCGTGGCCGGCCCGCTCATCCGGCCGCTACCTCGGCACGCGGCCGGGCGAGCGACTGCGCGGTATCGTCCGGCGGCCGGGGCGTGGGGGATTCGATGGTGAGGTACAGGGGTTTACCCACCAGGATGTGCAGCACCACGCCGAGGTATTCGGCGATGAGCCCGAGTGAGAACAGCAGCGCGCCCGAACACAGCAGCAGCACGACGATGATCGAGGCCCAGCCCTCGGGATTGCCGTCGCCGCCGGTCACCGCGGACCAGATGATCACCGCGGCCAGGATCGTGCCGGCCACCGCCAGCGTGACCCCGAGCAGGCTCACGACGCGCAGCCCGCGAGTGCCGCTGCACAGCACCATCTTCCAGAACAGTGAGAACAGGCGCCGGTAGTTGTACCCCGATTCCGGGCGGCCCTCGCTGCGTAACCGCACCGGAGCTGTCGCGGTCCGGCCGACCACCCAGGTCAGTGCGACATCGAGATAGGCGCCGTTGGCGGCGACCTCGGCGAGCCGGCGCCCGATATCGCCCCGGATCATCCGGAAACTCTCGAACCGGGTCGAGTCCGGGAACGCGAAAAGGGTGGCGAGAACGAGTTTGGCGCCGCGGGAGGTGAGGTTGCGCAGCGGCCCGTGCGGGCGGGTGTTGGTGGGCCGCGAATACACCAGGTCCGCACGCTGCCGGTAGGCGGTGTCGAGGAATTCGGTGATACAGGCCGGGTCGTGCTGGCCGTCCTCGTCCATCGTGACGATCCAGCCGCCGCGCGCCGCCGCCATCCCGGCGATGGTGGCGGCGTCCTGACCGTAGTTGCGGCTCAACCAGATCACCCGCACCAGCGGGTTCTCCCGGGCCAGCCGTTGCAGAACCAGATCCGACCCGTCCGGCCCGCAATCGTGCACGAGCACGATCTCGGTCACCCGGAAACGCAGACCGCCCGGCGTGGCGGTGGTCGTGGCGAATTCGCCGAGTTCTCTGACGAGCCCGGCGACTGTCTGTTCACCACGGTAGACCGGCACCACCACCGAAACCCCGCACACTCCGGGCGAATCGGGATCCGGTCCGTGATATGTCGTGCCCGGCGGGGGCCACGGCGACACCGAAGCCGGATGGGTGGTGGAGCCGGCTGTCGCCGGCCGGTGGATGTCCGGTGCGGAAACGGACTTGGGCGGAAACGGCATTGGCGAGATCGACTTTCGACGGAGGATAACGCGTGCCGGGTCTCGATGACGCTGGTGAGCCCGAGAAATGCGAACTCTAGCAGGTGTACCCGGCGTCGCGCGGGTAGATTCGATATGCGTCGTTACGGTCGGTCCCCGGGCCGCAGCCGGTATGGTCTGGGACCTGTGGCGGATGGTCGAGCCGATGATCGGCGGGATGTGCTGCGGTGGGGTCCGGTGTGCGCGGCGGGGGCGGTGGCCGCCCACTCGGCGGCGCTGCCGGCGAATCCCCGGCATTTCCACCGCGACGACACCGAGGCGCGGTACGCGCCGCTGTGGGTGATAACCGGACGTCCCCTGCGAGAGGGGAACTTCGCGGTTCTGGTGCCCGAGCACCGGCCGGCCGGTGCGCACGCGATCGAAAAAGCCGAACTGCTCGATCCACCGCAGGCCCAACTCGAACGCACCCGGCGCGACCCGGCTCGGAAGATCGGCGGTGCGGCGGGCGCAAGTTCACTCGGGCCGGCACTTCCCCAGATCGCCCAGCTGCGCGGTCCTGGGCGAAGCGGCCTGGCATGCACCGAACGGGAGACCGGCAAACCCGCGCTCGTGGCCGCGAAATCATGACGAGAGAGCACACCGGAACCCAGGCTCACGGCGCCGGCCACGACGGTTTCGCGCGCGAACATCGTCGACCCGGCGATCACGAGGAGCCGGACCGTCTCTCCACGGACTCCCGGCACACCATGGGATCCGCCGCCGATCGGATCCAGCTGTCGAAGGAGCCGGAAACGTCGGTGGGGAGCCCGGTGCCGGTCGCAGCCGAGTCCGGGAATCCACCGGAGGACGCCGTGCGGTGCTCGGGTGTTCCGGCCGCATCGCAGTCCGGTGCCGGCGCGGAAAGGGTCCGTGGCAGCGGACCGGGCGCGCTGCTTCGCCTGGCGAGGCGCCGGGAAGTCGCATTCGCGATGGTCGGCGTCGTGAATACCGCGATGGGTATCGGGCTCACCGTCGCCTGGCTGGCCCTGCTGGGGGATTCGGTGCCGCCGTCCGTGGGGGTCATCGCGGCCTACATCACCGGAATCGGTATCGCGTTCGTCCTGCACCGCCGGCTGGTGTTCCGGGTCCGCGGGCGGGTCCTCCGTGATTTCCTCGGGTTCGCCGCCGTGAACTGCGGGGGTCTGTTCGCCAACGCGGTGCTGCTCGAGCTCGCCGTGAGCCTGTTCGGATTCCCGCGCGCGCTCTCCGCAGTGGTGGTCATGGGGGCGGTCGCCGCCGGAACCTTCTTCGGCCACCAGTACATCTCGTTCCGCCGGCCCGCGGTATGAGCGCGATATCGGAGGGCGCCGGAGCCCGATCCGTGGCCGGGTACGCTTCCATTCCATGTCCGAGCACACCATTCTCGACCCCACGCTGCTGAGCCTGCTGGCCTGCCCGCAGGACAAGGGGCAACTGCACCTGGTCCGCACCGGCGACGGCGCAGACGTGCTGTACAACCCGCGGTTGCGCGTGGCCTATCCGATCGACAACGGAATCCCGGTACTGCTCGCCGACGAGGCCCGCGCGGTCGGCGAGGCCGAGCACGCCGATTTCGCGCGGCAGTTCGGCGAATAACACCGGGTGCTCATTCCGTGCCGCCTGCCGCGGGAACCTCGCCGATATCGCCGGTGAGATAGCGCTGCACCGTGGGGCCGACGGCGGCGACGAGCCGGTCGAGAGGCAGCTCGGTGACCGGATCCAGCTTCACGATCTTGCGCGACATGATCACGCCCATCATCTGGGACGCGGCAAGCGCCACCCGGAGCCGGCCGTCGTCGGTATCCGTGGCGATACGCCGGCGGATCCGCTCGAAGATCACCGAGAGCAGGAAATCCCGCGCCGGTGAGGTGTCGCCACCGGCGACGAGGCTGCGGAACAGGGCCACGGCACCGGTCCCCGCCGGCGAATCCCAGACGGCGATCACCGCGCCCACCAGGGTTTCGCCCAGTTGATCCAGCGGGGTCGTATCCACTCGCGCGAGCACGACCTCCGGGTCGACCGGTAGTTCGACCACAGCCGCGAACAACTGTTGCTTCGTCCCGAAATAGTGGTGGATCAGGGCCGGGTCGACGCCCGCGTCCGCCGCCACCGCGCGAATCGAGGTCTTGTCGAACCCGTTTTTCGCGAAGCGCTGCCGGGCCGCATCCAGGATCGTTGCGCGAGTGCCGGAGGTGCCCGGCCTGCGTCCCGGCCGGGCAGGCCGAGGTTCGGGGGCGGTGCTCATGCCGTGCGCCGGCGTAGGGTTGCCGCGCCCAGGCACAGGGCCACCGCGGCGAATCCGGCAACGATCCCCAGGTCCCGCCACATCAGCCCGGTGGGTTGACTGTGCACCGAGACCTCGTGCAGCGCGTCGACGGCATAGCTCAGCGGCAGCACATTGCTGATCACCTCCAGCCAGTCGGGCAGCTGTTCGCGTGGCACCAGCAACCCGCACAGGAAGATCTGCGGGGCCGCCACGACCGGCATGAATTGCACCGCCTGGAACTCGGTCCGCGCGAAGGCGCTGCACAACAGCCCCAGCGCGACCCCCAGCACCGCATCCACCATCGCGATGAGCACCACCCACCCGGGGTTTCCGGCAGCGTCCAGGCCGAGCAGGCCGAACGACACCAGGCAGGCCACGCCCGCCTGCGCGGCGGCCGCGAGCGAGAACGCGGTCCCGTACCCGCCGAGCAGGTCGAGTTTGCTCAACGGTGTGGTGAGCAGCCGTTCGAGCGTGCCGGAGCTGCGTTCGCGCTGCATGGCGATGGCGGTGATCAGGAACATCACGATGAACGGCAGAATACCGAGCATGCTGATCCCGACCCGGTCGAACAGGCTCACCGGCTGCTGCGGTGTGGCCGGCACATCCTGATAGATGAAGTAGAGCAGGGCCATCAGCAGCGCCGGTACCACGAGGACCATCGCGATCGTGCGGTGATCGTTGCGCAGTTGCCGCAGAATCCGGGTGGCGGTCGCCGTATATGCCGCAAGCGGTCGCGGTCCGGTACCGCGATCCATGACCTGTGCGGCGGGGGCGGGGTGTCCCGGTGCGGCGTTCGCGCTCCGGGCCGCACGGTGGCGTTCCCTCGGGCTCGGTCCGCTCATACCGGTTCTCCCATCGTGATGAGGGCCAGGAAAGCCCGTTCGAGGTTCTGCTCGCCGGTGCGTTCGCGCAGTTCGTCCGGGCTCTGCTGGGCCAGCAGCCGGCCGTCGCGCATGAGCAGCAGCCGGTCGCAGTGTTCGGCCTCGTCCATCACATGGCTCGACACCAGCAGGGTCGTCCCCCCGGCAGCCAGTTCCCGGAACTTCTTCCACAGTTCGACTCGGAGAACCGGGTCCAGCCCGACCGTCGGCTCGTCCAGCACCAGCAGCTCCGGTGCGGCGACCAGCGCGCATGCCAGCGAGGCCCGGGTGCGCTGTCCACCGGAGAGTTCGTCGCCACGCTGGTCGCGATGGTCGGACAGTCCTACAGCGTCGAGTGCCGTATCGACCGCCCCGCGGCCGGCGCCGTAGAGCGCGGCGAAGTAGGCGACATTCTCGTGGACGCTGATATCGGCGTAGATGCTCGGCGCCTGGGTCACGTAGCCGATCTGCCGCCGCAACCGCGCGCTGCCCGCCGGTGACCTGAGCGCGGTGATCTGCCCGGCGGTCACGATCTGGGTGCCCACGATGCTGCGCATGAGAGTGGTCTTCCCGCAGCCCGAGGGGCCCAGCAGCCCGGTGATCGAGCCGCGGGGGATGGTCAGCGAAATATCGTGCAGTACCTCCCGTTTACCGCGTCGCACCGTGAGGTTCCGTACCTCCACCGCGTCCTGCGTACCGGTCACGGACATGAGCCGCCCCTGTTCATCCGGATGGAATTCATCGTGTGTTGAATTCTTCGCCCGAGTGCCGCCGGATGCAAGGCCTGTACGGGAAATCTGTCGATCCGGGTCACCACCCGTGCGACCTCCCGGCCGGAACTGCCTCGCCGACCGGGCGCCGCTCCGGTCCCGCTCCACCGTCGGCATCACCCCGATTCGAGAGCACCGGGTGGCTGACCTGCCGCCCCCGCCGCACCCGGCCCACACCGGTTGCGACAATCCTCGGGTGAGTGCCGAGGAACTGGCTGTTGATCCCTTGACCGCCGCCCGGCGCCTGCTCGGCGCGACCCTGTGGTCGGGCTCGGTGGGCGCCTACCTGGTCGAAGTCGAGGCCTACGGTGGTGACCCCGCCGGGCCCTGGCATGACCCGGCCGCCCACTCCGGTCGCGGCCGTACCCCCCGTAATGCGGCGATGTTCGGCCCGCCGGGCAGGCTCTACGTCTATCGCAGCTACGGCATGCATACCTGCGTGAATATCGTCAGCGGACCGGACGGCGTGGCCTCCGGTGTGCTCCTGCGTTCCGCGGAGATCATCGCCGGCCACGACATCGCCCGCGCCCGCCGCCCGGCCGCCCGCGGCGCCGACGATCTGGCCCGCGGCCCCGGCAACCTGGGAAGTGCCCTCGGAATCCATATGGACGACTACGGCACCGATGTCTTCGACCCGGATTCGGTGATCCGGCTGGAACTGGGCCCGCCCGCGGATCCGTCCCGGATTCTCGCCGGTCCGCGGGTGGGAGTCAGTACCGAGGCCGACCGCCCGTGGCGACTGTGGTTGCACCACTCCCGCGCGGTATCTGTCTACCGTCGCAGCCCGCGCGCGCCACAGATCGAGGAATCGGCCTGAGGCGGGCCGGGCATCCGATCGCACCGCCCGCAATGCGCTTGCGGTGGTACGCGAAGATGAACCCGTGAGCAGCGACATCATCGACGAACTGACCTGGCGCGGTCTCATCGCGCAGTCCACCGACCTCGACGCGCTCCGGGAGGCGCTGGCCGCCGGCCCGCGCAATCTCTATGCCGGTTTCGACCCCACCGCGGCCAGCCTGCACGCCGGGCATCTCGTCCCGCTGCTGGCCCTCAAACGGTTCCAGCGAGCGGGGCACCGGCCGATCGTCCTGGCCGGCGGCGCGACCGGACTGATCGGCGATCCCCGCGACGTCGGCGAGCGCACGATGAACTCGGCCGATACCGTCGCCGCCTGGGCCGACCGGATTCGTTCCCAGCTCGAACGGTTCGTCGACCTGGACGATTCACCGACCGGCGCCCTCATCGTCAACAACATGGACTGGACCGGCGGGCTGAGTGCCGTCGACTTCCTCCGGGATATCGGCAAACACTTCTCGGTGAACGTGATGCTCGCCCGCGACACCGTCAAACGGCGGCTCGAGGGCGAGGGCATCTCCTACACCGAGTTCAGCTACATGCTGCTGCAGGCCAACGACTACCTGCAGCTGCGCCGCACCCACGATTGCGTGCTGCAGGTGGGTGGTTCGGACCAGTGGGGCAACATCATCGCCGGTGTCGAATTGAACCGGCGCGTGGACGGGGCGGCCGTCCACGCACTGACCGTTCCGCTGGTGACCTCGGCCGACGGCAAGAAGTTCGGTAAGTCCACCGGCGGCGGCAGCCTGTGGCTGGACCCGGAGCTCACCAGTCCTTACGCCTGGTTCCAGTACTTCGTGAACACCGCCGACGCCGACGTCGTCCGCTACCTGCGCTGGTTCACCTTCCTGGAACAGGAAGAGCTGGCCGAACTGGAGGTGGCGACCGCCGAACGGCCACACGCCCGTGAGGCCCAGCGCCGGTTGGCAGCCGAGATGACCACGCTCGTCCACGGCGCGGACAACACCCGCGCCGTACAACTCGCCAGCCAGGCGCTCTTCGGCCGCGCCGAACTCCGGGATCTCGACGAGCCGACCTTGGCGGCGGCACTGCGCGAGGCCGCCGGCGAGGGCGAGCCCGCGGAGGTGGTGCCCGGTCAGGACACGATCGTGGACCTCCTGGTGGCCTCGGGCCTGTGCGAGAGCCGCGGAGCGGCCCGCCGCACGGTGAACGAAGGCGGGGCATCGGTCAACAACGAGCGCGTGAAGGACCTGGATTGGACACCGGAAACCGGTGACTATCTGCACGGTAAGTGGCTGGTGCTCCGTCGCGGAAAGCGCAATTTCGCAGGGGTCCGGCGGGGCGCTTGAAATTGATCTTGGTGGGCTGGGTCACAAATTCGCGATCCGGCCCACCGGATCGCCCATCTGCAAGCCTGTGACCTGCGAAAACATAGTCCCGATGTGGCGATTTGACGTAGCGTTATCCGCCGCGTAACTTATTCAACGTCAGAGCGACACGGACACCGACCAGGGGCCCGGAGTGAGGCGGAAACGCCGAGCCGGAGGGACCAGGGAAACGAGGTTGGACGAGGAGCGCCTGGCAGATCGGCCGAAGATGCGGAGTTTGACTCTGAGCCACTGGCCGGTTAAGCTAGAAAACCTGCCCCAAACGAAGTACTGGTTAGCCAGTCACTGAGTTGTGTGCGTGTGTTCTTTGAGAACTCAATAGTGTGTTGATGAATGTCAGTGCCAAATATTTAATTTGGTTTCGGTTCTTCATACCCCCGTGTGGAGGGCCGAACATTTAAGTCAGCTAAATTCCGGCTGGCGATTGTTTTG
>NZ_JARWNW010000306.1 GCF_029868325.1 Nocardia carnea | reverse complement strand
TTCTCCGGCCGGCGCCGGGCGGCCGGGGCGGCGCCGCCCCCGCCCCCGCCGCCCCCCCCCCCCCCCCCCCCCCCCCCCCCCCCCCCCCCCCCCCCCCCCCCCCCCCCCCCCCCCCCCCCCCGGGGCCTAACCCTTCGAGGGCCTCGCTGAACTCGGCGCCGGGTGGTGGTCACCATAGTCAGGAACACCCACGGTGAAGGATTACGGCGGTACGAGAGTGCGCGAGAGCGCCGCGGGCCGGCACACCGAAAGGCGCGTCCAGGTTCGACGGGGAGTGAACGCACGCACCCGCCCAGCGGGGTCCAGTAGCTGTCCGCCGTGAACGGTCCGCACCCGCTCGTCGACAGACAGCGACCTCTGTCATTCATTGTGTGCGGGCAGGCGTCGACAGAACGCCTACGACAGCACCTCGCGGACAGGTCCACGACCGACGCCGACGGCCAGACCCCCCGGAACACCCCCGCCGTACCCGCGGGTGGTTTCGGCCGCAGAGCACCGATCAGCGCAAGAAGGCGAACTCCTCCTGGAAAGCCGCCAGCCGGTCGCGCAGCGCCGGCACCGAAGGTCCAGCGCCGAGCACGTCGCGTGAGACATTCGGAACCGCCGCCGGCCACAACGCTTCCGGAAGCAGCGCGCGGACCGCCGCCGCGGTGCCGCCCTGAGCACCGACCCCCGGCAGGAGGATCGGCCCGTTCAATGCGCTGAGATCGGGGATATCGGTGAGCGTGGCGCCCACCACCACCCCGACCGAACCCGGTGCTGCCCCCCGGTTGGTTTCCGCGGCGGCATCGACAACGGTCTGGGCGAGGGTGCGCCCGTCCACCACGGCCTGCTGCACCCCGGCCGCCTCCGGGTTCGAGGTGGCGGCCAGGACGAAAACTCCACGCCCGTTGGCGCGGGCCAGGTCCAGCGCGGGCTGCAGGGCACCGAACCCGAGGTAGGGCGAGACCGTGACCGCATCCGCGCCCAACGGCCCGTCACCGAGCCAGGTGCGGGCGTAGGCGGCCATGGTGGAGCCGATATCGCCGCGTTTGGCGTCGGCGAGAACCAGGGTGCCGGAGCCGCGCAGCACCTCGATGGTGCGTTCGAGCACCGCGATTCCCGCCGAACCGTACGCCTCGAAGAAGGCGACCTGCGGTTTGACCACCGCCGCCATCCCGTCGAAGGCCTCCACGCAGATCTCCGCGAAGGTTTCCAGGCCGTTCGCATCGTCCGGCAGGCCCCAGGCATCCAGCAGCGCGGGATGCGGGTCGATCCCGACGCAGATCGGCCCGTGGGGGGGGGGGGGGGGGGGGGGGGGGGGGGGGGGGCGCGGCGGGGGGGGGGGGGGGCGGCCGGGCCCGCGCCCGCCCCCCCGCCCGGGGGGGGGGGGGGGGGGGGGGGGCGCCCGGGCCGCCGGGGCGGCGCGCCCGGGGCG
>NZ_JARWNW010000305.1 GCF_029868325.1 Nocardia carnea | reverse complement strand
ACCCCGGACGCCCCGCTCACCGCGGTGCTCCCGGTAGGTTACCGGAACCGCCCCGGTATGGCCCCCGGATTCCCCGAAGCCCGCGCCCGCCCAACACACCCCCGCCTCCGCCCCCGGCGCCCCCCCCCCCCCCCGGCGGCCCGGCCCCCCCCACCCCCCCCCCCCCCCCGCCCCCCCCCCCCCCGCGGCGCGCCGGGCCGGTCCCGGCCCCCCCCCGGTACTGGCCGCCGATTACCCGTACGCGCTCGCCCGCGAAACCAACCGCCGGATCGGCCACGGCGGCCGCATCCCGGAGCCTGTCCTGGCCGGGCTCGCCGCCGCGGCCGCCGCCGAGAACGCCCAGCTGCGGGCGGCCACCACACCGGCCGCCCTGCGCGCGATGGCCGAGGTACTGGCCGACTCGGACCAGGTCCGCTACCTCACGCCCCAGCTGCATCGCGAGATGTTCGCCGAGATGCGCTGGCCCGGGGACGACCTTTCCGACGGTATCGACACCCGGTCGCTGGAACTCGCGCCCGACGAGCGGGCCGCCATGCAAATCGGGCGACGCGCCGATGTAATGGCGCAATTACACAGCTGGTCGGCCGGTGCCGCACTCGGCGATTACGCCCGTGACCGGGTAGGTTCCAGTTCCGCCGTCGTCGCCGTCACCTTCCGCCGGGAACCCGGCGCCGAGGGCGGCGGATTGGCCGGTTACGCCCGTGCGGGGGCCGCGGTCGGGCGGGTCTGGATCCAGGCACAACGGTCGGGTCTGGCAGTGCAACCGATGTCGCCGGTATTCCTGTTTTCGCAAACCCGTACCGAACTGGATGCACTTTCTCCGGCGTACGCGGATAGACTGTCCACACTTCAGGGTCGTTTCCTGGAAATACTGGAAGTGCCGGAACAAGAAAGCGTGGCGCTGGTACTACGCCTGAGTTATGCGGCAGCTGCCAGCGTGCGGAGCAAACGTCGCCCGGTACCGGGCGGAGAGCTCCGCGGTTAGTGTGATCGGAGATCAGGTGCCTCGGCGGACACTCGACTCGCTGGTGACCGAAGTCGCCGCGGAGCTGATGGGCGTCGATTCGGCGACCATGGTGTCGGCGACCGAGCAGGTGCTGGCCATGCTGATCGACTACTTCGATGTGGACTTCAGCTACCTGCGGCACAACGATCCCAAGAACCGGTCCACGGTACTGGTGGCCGAGTGGCCGCCGCGGCAGGACGTACCCGAACCCGATCCGCTCCGGGTGGTCTATTTCGACCAGGCGGATTCGGTGTTCCGCTCACTCGAGCATGCCACCGAACCTTTCCTGATCCCGGCCAGCGCCGCCGACTATCAGCAGACCATCCACTCCGCGTCCGGTCTCGGCGATATCAGCTCCGCGGCCGTTCCGCTGGTTTCCCGCGGGAAATCCACCGGGCTGCTCGGTTTCGTCAAGGTCGGCGACCGGGACTGGAGCAACCGCGAACTCAATGTGCTCAAGGCGATCGCCACCCTGTTCGCGCAACTGCAGGCGCGGGTGGAAGCCGAAGAACAGCTCCGGTTCATCGCCCTGCACGACGATCTGACCGGGTTGTCGAACCGGCGTGCGCTACTCGAACATATGGAACAGCGGTTGCGGGCCGGTAGTCCCGGGCCCGTCGCGGCCTTCTTCCTCGACCTGGACCGGCTCAAGGCCCTCAACGATTTCCTCGGCCACACCGCCGGTGACAAGTTCATCCGGACCCTGTCCGAGCGACTCCAGGACAATCTCGATCCCAATGATATGATCGCCCGCCTCGGTGGCGACGAGTTCGTGATCGTGCCCGCCAAGCCCATGGATACCGTCGCCGCAGAACACGAAGCGACCCGGATCCGGGAACTCATCAGCCGCCGGGTGACCGTCGGCGGGGAATCGGTGAGCCGCGGCGCCAGCGTCGGCGTGGCCGTCGGTATCCCCGGTGAGACCACCGTCGCCGATGTCCTGCGGCGCGCCGATCACGCCCTGTTGTCCGCCAAATCCGGCGGCGGGAACGGGGTCGCGCTGTTCACCGACGCGATGCGCGCCCAGTTCGAGCTTCAGGACGATGTGGAACTCAATCTGCGCAGCGCCGTGTCCGACGGCTCGCTGATCTTGCACTATCAGCCCGAAGTCGATCTGCGCACCGGCCGTATCGTCGCGATGGAGGCGTTGGTCCGCTGGCTGCATCCCACCCGCGGTCTGCTGCCGCCCGGTGCGTTCGTCACCGTGGCCGAGGCCACCAATTTGGCCGGTGAGCTGGGCCGCTGGGTAATCCGCACGGCCTGCGCGCAGTTCGCGCGCTGGCGCCGCCAAGGGTTGGCGACCAATATGGTGATGCGGATCAACGTATCTCCGGTGCAGCTGGTGAGCTTGGATTTCGTCGAGCGCATCGAGGACATCCTGCGCCATTTCGGCATCGACGGCAGCTCCATCTGCCTGGAGATCACCGAACATGTGGTGGTGCAGGATCTGGCCCGCACCCAGGTGACACTGCGCGGGCTCAAACGGATGGGCGTACAGATCGCCATCGACGATTTCGGCACCGGCTACTCCTCGCTCTCCCATCTGAAAGCACTCCCCGTGGACGCGGTGAAAATCGACCGCGGATTCGTCCAGCGGCTCGGCGCCAGCACCGACGATCTCGCCATCGTGAAATCGATCATCGGCCTGGCCGGGTCGTTCGGGCTCGGCGTGGTGGGCGAGGGTGTGGAAACACCGGTCGCCGCCCGCACGCTGGTCGGCCTGGGCTGCTACCGGGCGCAGGGCTTCCTCATCGCCCGGCCGCTGCCCGCCGACGAGGTCGGTGAACATCTCAGCGTGGGCCGGATCCCGCTCAACCTCGATCTCCCGCGCTCCGGCCACAGCCGGCCCGAGCGTTAGCCCGCCGGGGCCAAATAACACCGGGTGTTAACCAGCTGTTCGACGGCCCGGTTCCGGCGGGCACCCGGACCCGGCCACGATCGGCGACGTGCGCATCGTGCAATTGGCCAACTTCTACGGACCACGCTCCGGAGGTTTGCGGACCGCACTGCACCACCTGGGCGAAGGATATGTGGCCGCCGGACACGAAGTAGTTCTGATCGTCCCCGGGCCGCGCCCCGCCGAGGAGGTGCTGCCGGGCGGGGTCCTGCGCATCACTCTCCCCGCCCTCCCCATCCCGTGGACCGGTGGCTATCGCGCCGCCGACCCGCGGCGGGTGGCCGATACCCTCACCGGCCTGCGGCCCGACGCCCTGGAAGTATCCGACCGGCTGACATTGCGCGGCTTCGGACGCTGGGCCCGCCGCCGCGGTGTGGCGGGCGTGATGATCTCGCACGAACGGCTCGATCGGCTGCTGGGGCAGATCATGCCGCAACGGTATGCCCGCCGCCTCGCCGATATCGCCAACCGGCGTACGGCCGATCAGTACGACATGGTTGTGTGCACCACCGAATTCGCCCGCGCCGAGTTCCGGCGGATCGCCGCACCCAACGTCGAGATGGTTCCGCTGGGAGTGGATCTGGACCTGTTCACTCCGCACCGCCACGATCACGGCCTGCGAGCGGACCTCGGCGTGCCCGGTCATCCCCTGCTGGTGCACTGCGGGCGTCTGTCGGTCGAAAAACGGGTCGACCGCAGTATCGAAGCAGTCGCCGAATTGCACCGCCACGGAGTGGAGGCGCGCCTGGTGGTCGCCGGTGACGGTCCACGACGGGAAGCGCTGGAACGACGGGCCGGGTCGATGCCGGCTGTGGCAGGAGGCCTGCCCGCGGTTCATTTCACCGGGTTCATCACCGATCGCGCCGAAGTCGCCAGATTGCTGGCCACCGCCGATATCTCACTCGCTCCCGGCCCGCACGAAACGTTCGGGCTCGCCGCACTGGAGGCGCTCGCCGCAGGTACCCCGGTGGTGGCCAGCCGGTCCTCGGCCCTCGCCGATATCGTGACCGCCGATTGCGGCGCGGTGGCCGCCGACGACCCCGCCGCGTTCGCCCGGGCGGTCACCGATGTACTCGCCCGGCCACCCGCGCAGCGTCGCGGCGCTGCCCGCCGGCGGGCCGAGCAGTTCACCTGGCCGGCAGCCGTTTCGGGAATGCTTTCCGTACTGGACCGCTGACCGGCCGCTTCCGCGAACAGCCGCGGTTTCCGATGGCTTGCCCGGTGCGGCACCGCGAACGATCACACTCGCGCAGGCAGCCGCCGGCGGCCGCCGATGATATCGCCGATCAATTCGGTGTAGCCGTCGATCAATTCGGCCAGGCGGTGCCAGCGTTTACGCGCGTGCTCATCGCGCGCCCCGTCGGTTTCGATCACCTCGTTGGCATACACCCAGCTCCAGGCCATGCGATCGATCACGTCGCCCAGTGTCTCGGCGTGGATCGAGCCGTCACGCGGTAGGGACCCGCGTTCGCGAATCCAGTCATCGATATCCTCCACCAGCTCGCGGCGGCGGTTGTCCACCTCGGCCACCAGCCGCGAGTCCCGCATGGTGGCCCGCCGCGCATGCAACGCCGCCAGCGCGTGCGCCGAGCTCAGTAGATCGTGATCTGCGAATTTGGTCCCCTGGAAACTGCACAACAGCTGCGTCGCTGTCGGCAGTCCGCCCCTCGGGGGCAATACCTGCCGCCCCGTTCGAACGTCACCCGGCACCATCACACTCTGTTCAAACATGATCGGCTCTCGATTCGGTCGTACCGCATATCGGATAGGTTTTGTTCAGTCGGTGACAATAGTTGATACACATCACCGCGCGAGGGAGAAACGCACTATTGCATTCGCTCTTTGGAGTAGATCACATCGCCGACCGTAACCTGCGGCCCCACAACACAAGCGATCCACGGTCGACCTCGCTGACCAAAAAGCGCGGCGCGGCGATAGACGACCGCATGATGCCGGCCGAGAGGCGAGCAATACCGGACATGCCCCCGAACGCAAGAATCCCCCTGACCCTGTGTGGTCAGAGGGATTCTTCTGTCTGTGGAGCTAGGGAGAATCGAACTCCCGACCTTCTCGATGCGAACGAGACGCGCTACCAACTGCGCTATAGCCCCGTGCGGCTCGGTGAACCGCGCTGTGTCACTCTAGCAAACCGGGTTACATTACACCGAATCGAGGTGCTGACCTGCGATTATTCGGCGACTACGGTAGTCGGGGCGGCGTTGCCCGATCCCGTTCACGCCCCCGCAGCGCGCCGGATATCGCCGCCGCTGGCACGGTGACGCACCGTCCGGGCGATGGTGGCGTCGTAGGCGTCCAGATGCTCGAAGGCGGGGTCTTCGTCATCCGATTCGAGTAGATGTGAGCGTCGCCGCAGGGCGCGGGCGGTATCGCGATCCATACCGGGCCGGGCGGCGACCGGAGCGGCAGGCTCCTCGGTCTCCACCGGTTCACCGCCGAGGTCCCGAGCGCGGTCGGCCAGCCGCGCACTGCGCCGGCGCCGGATCTCCTGTTCGATCCGCACCTGCTTGCGCAGGTATCCGAGATACGTGACCAACGACAGCAGCGCACCGCCACACCCCCACCAGAAGAGCGGGCCGATGGCCACGGCAAGACCGCCGCAGAGCACCGTGCCGAGAATGAGGGCGACCACGGCGCGCTGCCGGAAGGTGTAGCGGGCGGCGCGCGCAATGGCGTCGGCTTCGGGATCGTAGCCGCCACGTCCGCGCCGGGTGGGCACGAAATCTCCGTCGTCTTCGGGCTCTTCGGGCACGGGCGCACGCCGGGTGTCGGCGCGGACCGGCGGAATCCGAGCGGGCGCGGTATCCATCACGTCTCCGCCGAGCGGTTCGGCTGCCGCGGCAGTATCGCCGGCGGGCTCCGTTTCCCCGTCGTCTTCGGTATCCGGGTGATCCTCGGATTCCGCTGTTTCGATATCGTCGACGGTATCGGCCGGCTCGTCGCCGGGGTCGGTGTGCGGTAGCAGCTCCTCGTCAGCCTCGGTGACGGTCTCCTCGGCTGTTGTGGTCATGCGATCCTCCGCATCGTTGCCGTGGTGACGCTTTCGATAGGGCCGGCCGGACCGCTTCTTGCGGACATACCCACTTCTCTTGCGCCTTTTGGAATCTCCACGATGCAGTACCCGCGTAGCCAGTGCGGTGTCCGTTGTCCGGCGGATCCTCGGATGCCGGTCGGCCAGGATAGGGAACAGGACGAAGACCCACACCACGACCAGGCCGATCCACAGGATCGAGTTCGCCATCGTCGTCAGCACCTCCGTCCGCATGGTCAACGTCGCAGCCCACGCCATGACCGGTGCGTCCCGACGCCGGAGTTCTTCCCCGCGGGCACGTCTCGCAGATCGTGGTACGAGCTTCCCGCCGATGGCGCGAGGCGCACCACCGACGTCCGTAGGTTAATTCCGAGTAGGGGTACAACACGGCAGGCGCGCCGTGCACATACGCCACATGAGTCACATTTCCACCAGCACGAGATCGAACAGGCCGGTTCCCGGAGCCGGTTCAGCGCAGCGTCAACCGCCCTTCCCGGGCCAGCCGATCGACCACCCTGCCGGACAGTTCTTCCGCCGTCATGGCGACCAGCAGATGATCGCGCCAGGCCCCGTCCACATCGAGATACCTACGCAGCAAACCTTCTTCGCGGAAGCCGACATTGCGCAGGACGGCCTGACTGGCCAGATTCTCCGGACGCACCGTGGCCTCGACCCGATGCAATCCGACCGGGCCGAAACAGTGATCGAGCCCCAGCGCCAGGGCCGCGGTCGCCACGCCCCGCCCGCCGAGATCCCGGGTGACCCAGTACCCGATCCACGCCGAACGCAGCGCGCCGCGCACGATATTGCCGACCGTGAGCTGGCCGCCGAACGCACCGTCCACCTCGATCACCAGCGGGATCATCGCCCCCCGCCGCGCCTCGGCCTTCAGGCTCGACCACAGCGGCGGCCAGTTCGACGCATGATTACGCGCTTCCCAGGCGCCGCGCCCCGTCGGCTCCCACGGTTCCAGATGATCGTGATCCCGTAACCGGATCCGGCTCCACGCCGCGGCATCCCGTAACCGCACCGGCCGCAAGGTGACCGCACCGGCCCCCACCCGCACCGGACCCAGATGTGCGGGCCACCCTGGGTGCTGCGTAGCCCGGAATACGTTCATGGACTCCACTTCTAGCCGCGCTGCGCCAGGAACGCGACTCGAACCTTGTCACCGGTGCGGATTTCGGTGTCGTCGGGCTCGACCACGATCAGGCTGTTGGCCTCCGACATGGCGGCCAGCAGATGCGACGAGCCCCCCGCGCTGTTGCCCAATGGCTGCACCAGGTACTCACCGGTGGCCTCGTCGCGCATCAGCTGAGCCCGCAGATAGCCTTTGCGGCCGGCCATCGACTGGATCGGGGTGATCGTGCGGGCGCGCACGATCCGGCGCATCGGTTGCCGCCGGCCCAGCGCGATCCGGATCAACGGCCGCACCATGACCTCGAAAACCACCAGGGCACCCACCGGATTCGACGGCAGCAGGAAGGTCGGCACCTCGTCGCGGCCGAGCCGGCCGAAACCCTGAACCGACCCCGGGTGCATCGCGACCCGCGCGATCTCCAGTTCGCCGAGACCCTCCAGCGCCTCACACACCTGGTCGGAGGCCCAGCCGCCGACCGCACCCGCGATCACCACCACCTCGGCACGCACCAGCTGACCCTCGACCACATCGCGCAGCCGGCGCGGGTCGGCGTCGACGATACCGACCCGGTTCACATCCGCGCCCGCATCGCGTGCTGCCGCGGCCAGGGCATAGGAGTTCACGTCGTAGACCTGACCGGGCCCGGGCATCCGGTCGATATCGACCAGTTCCTCTCCGATGGAGATCACCGAGAGCCGCGGCCGCGGATGCACCAGCACCTTGTCCTGCCCCACTGCGGCCAGCAGCCCCACCTGGGCGGGCCCGATGATCGTGCCGGCCTGGACAGCCACATCGCCGGGCTGCACATCGTCACCGGCGCGGCGCACGTAATCGCCGGACCGCACCGGTTCGTACACCTTGAGCCGTCCCCGGCCGCCGTCGGTGAAATCCAGCGGCAGTACGGCGTCCGCGAGGGTCGGCAGCGGCGCCCCGGTCGCCACCCGGACAGTCTGCCGCGGCTGCAACCGGATGGGCTGGCGCGAACCGGCGAGTACCTCACCGACCACCGGCAGGGTCAGGTCGACCAGTTCACCGTCCTCGTCGCGGATATCGGCACCCGCGGAAGCCACATCCACACTGCGCACGGCGTATCCGTCGATCGCGGCCTGATCGAAACCCGGCAGCGGCCGCTCGGTCACCACATCCTCGGCGCACAACAGCCCCTGGGCCTCGGATATCGCGACCCGCACCGGTCGCGGCGCGACGGCCGCGGCCGTCACTTTGATCTGCTGATCCTCGACAGAGCGCATCCAGCCCTTCCCGATGTCCTCGCCGGCGCAGGCGATCTCATTCGTCCACGGTGAGTTGCGGATCCCAGTCCGGACTCAGCCGGTGCTGGAGCCACTCGCGTAGCGCCGGACCGTATTCGTCACGCTCCAGCGCGAAATCCACCGCAGCACGAAGATAGCCGCCCGGGTTACCCAGGTCGTGGCGCGACCCACGGTGGACAACCACATGCACCGGATGTCCCTCGTCGATCAGCAGCGAAATCGCATCGGTGAGTTGCAGTTCCCCACCGGCGCCCGGGCCGATCCGGCGCAAGGCATCGAAGATCGCACGGTCGAGCAGATAGCGGCCGGCGGCGGTGTAGGTCGACGGCGCCTCGTCCATGCTCGGTTTCTCGACCATGCCCTTGACACGCATCACATTCGGGTTGACGGCATCGGGCACCGGCGCCACATCGAAAACACCGTACGCGCTCACCTGGTCCTTGGGGACGTCGATAGCGCACAGCACGGAACCGCCGCGTTTACGCCGGACCCGGTTCATCACATCCAGCACACCGCAGGGCAGGACCAGATCGTCGGGCAACAGCACCGCGATGGTCTCTTCGTCGGGGTCCAGTACCGCTTCGGCCTGGGCCACCGCATGTCCGAGCCCCAGCGGTTCCTCCTGCACGACGGAGGTGACATCCAGCAGCCCCGGCGCCTTGCGCACCTTCTCCAGCAGCTGGAACTTCCCGCGCTCGGCGAGGGTGTGCTCCAGCACCAGATCCTCCACGAAATGCGCGGTGACCCCGTCCTTACCGGGCGAGGTCACGATAACCAGCCGCTGGGCGCCGGACCCGGCCGCCTCGCTGGCCACCAGCTCGATGCCCGGGGTATCGACCACCGGCAGCAGTTCCTTGGGAACGGTTTTGGTGGCGGGCAGGAATCGGGTCCCCAGCCCGGCCGCAGGTACGACGGCCGTCCGGAATTCCGGTTTCGACGGGTGCGCTTCCCCGTTCCCCTGCACTGCGGCCTCTGCTGTCATATACACACCCTATCCACGGTGCTCCCCGTTCAAACGGCTGTCTATATCGGCGCGCCTCCCGCACCCCGGTTTCGGCTGCTCGGCCCGTGCGTTCAGCGCGCCGGCGGGCGTAAGGCCGGGCGTTCGGTCTCGGGTGGGGAGGCCCACGCGAGACCCGGACCTGGCCGGCGGCGAATTCTGGTGAATCCGGTGCCGCTACCGGGCGTAACGAGCCGGCGCGGAACCGGGCGCATCAGGCGGCGCGGCGCCAGGTGCGGTTGCGCGCATAGGGTTGTCGCCGTGCGGATGCCCGAGGAGATCGACAAACAGGCCTGGCGGGCGACAATCCGTGCCCGGCGCCTGCAGGTTCCCGACTCCGTACGCGCCGCGGAGGCCGCCGCGCTCGCGGCTACGGCAGGCCGGCTGGAAACCGCCGGGTGGGTATGCGCCTATGTGCCGGTCCGCGGGGAACCCGGATCGGTGGCGATCGCCGAGGCACTGCGGGCGGCCGGGAGCCGGGTACTGCTGCCGGTGACCCGCGAAGCCGGCCCGCTGTACTGGGGTGAATACACCGGTACTGACGCCCTGCGCCCCGCACGCTACGGCCTGCTCGAACCGGACGGGCCCGTGCTGCCACCGGAAGCAGTCGCCACTGCCGAGCTGATCCTGGTCCCCGCCCTGGCAGTGGACCGGCGCGGCGTACGACTCGGCCAGGGCGCCGGATACTACGACCGGACGCTCGGCCTGGCCACTCCGACCGCACGCCTGATGGTGGTGGTCCGCGACGACGAAGTAGTCGAGCACCTACCGGAAGAACCCCACGATATCCGCATCCCCTGGGTCCTCACCCCGACCGCCGGACCGACCCCCCTGAACCCCCACCTGTGATCCACTCCCTGAGCCGATCCCCAACAGAACGGCACCGCCGCCCCCAGGCTCAGGAGCAGCGCCGAGAGCTGACCATAACCCGAGCCCGGCCGAGAAGCAGACCAGCGGCGCCACACGGCCTCACCTCCACGGGGAGCCCCCGCCTGAACCTCCATGGGTGGGGCCCGCCCGGTTCTGGAGCGACGGAGCGGGGGAGCGAAGCGGAGGAGCGGAGGAGTGAAGAACCGGGCCTCCAAGGGCCCCACCCTCGAGCCGCGGAGCGGCTCCAAAATCACAGCCCCGCCCTTAACGGATGATCTGCCCCGAGACCCTGAGCACACCCTCGTACCTGCGGGAATCAATCCGCGATTGGCACTGTTGGCACTGTGGCCTGTAGAGTGCTAATTCTCGAATACCGCGGAGGACCCAGTGCCAACCTATTCATACGCGTGCACCCAGTGCGACAACCGCTTCGATATCGTTCAGTCGTTCACCGATGATGCACTCACGGTGTGCTCGGAATGCTCCGGGGCGCTGCGCAAACTGTTCAACTCGGTGGGCATCGTCTTCAAGGGCAGCGGCTTCTACCGGACCGATAGTCGCAGCGGGGCATCGTCGGCCAGTGAACCGGCGAAATCGGACAGTTCGAGCTCGTCCGGCTCCTCGGATTCCGGCTCCGGCTCCTCGAGCAGTTCCTCCGGTTCCGCCGGCACGTCATCGGCACCGGCCGCCGCCGCCAGCTGAGCGAATACCCGGCACCGGGGTCGGTGCCCGCGCGCTGATTCATCCACAGCCCGCGAGTTGTCCACAATCAATCCACGGCCGAGATCAGGCGGGTTTTCCACCCATACGCTCGGTCCATGAGCCGTCTACGCCCACCCTTCGCAACCCGCACCCGCGGCCGGCTCGGGTCCGGGGAAACCTGGCGGGATGCATTCGACAACCGGCCGCCCTGGGCGGATGCGGTGCTGTTACGGCGAATCCTCGCCGGTCTGTGCGTCGTGGCGGCCGCGATACTGTTCCTGCGCGAGGATCCCGAACGCGCCCGCGTCTCCGTGGTGGTGGCCGCCCGTGACCTCGCCCCCGGCCATGTGCTGGCGCCCGCGGACCTCCGGCTCGCACGGCTGCCGCCCGGCGCGGCGCCCGCCGGCGCCGAGACCGATCCGGCCGCGTTGACGGGTGCGGTACTCACCGCGGCTCTCCGTCCCGGCGAGGTACTGACCGATGTCCGGATCGTGGGTCCACGCCTTGCCGAGGTGGCAACCGGTTCCCGGGATGCCCGGATCGTGCCCATACGGCTCGCCGATTCCGCCATCACCGAAATCCTGCGCGCCGGTGACCGGGTGGACGTTGTCGCCGCCGACACCACAGACCCGGCGCTGGCCGCGACACTGGCCGAAGATGCCGCGGTGGTGCTGGTTCCGCGACCCTCTGCCGAACCGGGCGCGGGCCGGGCCGAGCCGGTGGTGCTGGTGGCCCTCGATTCGCGGCGTGCGGCCGCCGTCGCCGCGGCCTCGCTGAACAGCGCGCTGACGGTGATCTTCCATTGACCCCCGAAAGGCATCGCTACCCGAAAAGGGCCCGCCGCGCAGTTGCGCGGGGGCCCTCCAGGAAAGCCGATCCGGCCGGTGCGGGCTGCCTTGGCCGGGATACGGGGTATGGCCTATCAGCCGAGGCTGAACGGCTGGCCCCACAGCGTCACGACGGACATGACGTTATCGGTTTCGACCTTGACCTTGACGAAGGACCGCGCCTGCGCGTAGCCGCCGCAGCCGTTCAGGCCGATGGTGGTATCGGACCAGGTGACCGAACCGGTGTTGCCCTTGAACTTGTTGTTGGTCGAGTGGTCCTCGTTGCCGTAGTCGTCCGGCTTCTCGATATCGAGGACGTAGAAGGAATCGGCCTGGCCGGGGCCCAGCGTCAGGTTGCCGCCGACCTCGCCCGAGGGGGTGACATTGCCTTCGGAATCGACTTCGGCGTCGGCGCCGCCTTCGGCTCCACCGCCATCGATGTTGACCTGGCAGCCCACGACGTAGCCGGGGTAGATCTTGCCGCCCACGTCTTCACCGCCGCCGGAGATCTCGACCTGGGCACTACCGGATACCCAGGCGTTGCGGTGCACCGGGGTGGAACCCATGGACGGGCTGATATTGGCGGATTCGCCGACCATGCGAACCGTCACCACGGTGCCGTCGGAGAGGGTTTTGACGATTTCGCCGCCGGGCAGCGGGATGAAGGTGTCGGCGTGGGCGGCGCCGGTGGAGAACAGGCCCAGCGCGACCGAGGCGGCCGCACCGACACCGGCGAGGCGCGCCAGATTCTTACGGGTGAACATGTGTATTGCCCCTCTGGGGTTGAATTCGCTACAGCGAGAGTTGGTGGGGTGAATTCGACCGGTGTCAGCGCGTCAGCCGATGCTGAACGGCTGCCCGTAGAGGGTGGTCTTGGAGTAGTGGTCACCGATGATCTCGACCACGGTGTAGGCGCGGGCCTGCGCATAACCGGCGCACCCCTGGATCTCCATCTCCACGTCCTGGTATTCGACGGAGTAGACGCCGGGCTTCTCGATGTCCTTGTAATCGATCTGCACGAACTTGACCTCGCCCGGGCCGAGCTCCACGCTGGTCGAGCCGCCGAGGCTGCCGCCGTCCAGGGTGAGTCCGAGGGATCCGCCCAGACCGATCGCGTCTTCTCCGATGCTCACCTGGCAGCCGACGATGTAGCCGGTGTTGAGCTGCGAAGCACCGTGGGTGGAGGAGTTGTTGGTGCCGTCCTCATTGGTCGGGCCGTTGTTCGGGCCGGCTTCGCCTTCGGGTGTGACCGAGACATCGGCGGTGGCGTTGCCCGAGACCCATACGGTCCGGCCCGCACCGTTGGCGGCCATCGACGGCGAGACGAGCGCGCTCTCATGAGTGCGGTTGATCTTGACACCGGGGCCCAGTTTCTCACCGTCCGGCAGCGGAACGAAGGTGTCCGCGTGGGCGGCACCGGTGGAGAACAGACCCATGGCCACAGCGGCGACAGCGCCCACGCCCAGGGCGCGCGCGCCGTGGCGCAGACCGGTGGTGCGGTTCTTGCTCATATTTCCCCTCATCAAGGTTTTACAGCGACACCCGGCTTCGCAGCGATCGACGCCGGGGCGGCCCGAGAACAGGCTCCATAGAGCTTGGGTTACGGCTGTAGCCACTAGATGAACCCGAAACCACACAACCGGTGAACACTCGGCTACCGCGCCACCGATTCGGTGTGGCATCCGGATGATTCGCAGGTAACCAGAAGGTGACGGGCGCTGGGGAAACCGCCCGGCAGCCGATAGCCTGCCTGCCGGGCACGAGACAGGCCCGCCGCTGCTGCGGCGGGCCTGCTTCCGTACCGGTACTATCGTTCGATCGGTTGTCAGCCGAGGCTGAACGGCTGACCCCACAGGGTCACGTAGCTGATCACATTCTCGGTTTCCACCTCGACGCTGATGAACGACCTCGCCTGCGCGTAGCCGCCGCAACCGTTGAGCCCGATGGTCTGGTCGGACCAGGTCACCGAACCGGTGTTGCCGCCGAAGCTGTTGTTGGTGGCGTGATCCTCGCTGCCGTAGTCGTCCGGCTTCTCGATGTCGAGGACGTAGAACGATTTCGCCTGGCCTGGGCCGATGGTCAGGTTGGCGCCGGTTTCGGCGCTCGGGCTGACATTTCCTTCCGTATCCACATCGGCACTGGCGCCGCCCTCGGCACCGCCGCCGGCGATGTTGACCTGGCAGCCGACGACATAGCCGGGGTAGATCTTGCCGCCGACGTCTTCACCGCCGGCGATCTCGACCTGTGCGCTACCGGAGACCCAGGCGTTGCGATGCACCGGGGTAGCGCCCATCGACGGGCTGATGGTGGCCGATTCGCCGACCATGCGCACGGTCACCACCGTGCCGTCGGACAGCGTTTTGACCAGTTCACCGCCGGGCAGCGGAATGAACGTATCGGCATTGGCCGCTCCGGTCGAGAACAGACCCATGGCGAGAGTGGCGGCGGCACCGGCACCGGCCAAGCGCGCCATATTCTTTCGGTTGATCATGGTTGGACCCTTCGAGGGGAAAGCTCGCGAATGGACGCGAGACGAGGTTCGTTTCGATACGACGGGACGGACCGGGCGGTTCAGCCGATGCTGAACGGCTGGCCGTACAGGGTCGTCTTCGAGTAGTGGTCGCCGATGATCTCGACCACCGTGTACGACCGCGCCTGCGCGTAACCCGCGCAACCCTGGATCTCGATTTCGGCGTCCTGGTACTCGACGGAGTACTTGCCGGGCTTGGTGATGTCCTTGTAGTCGATCTGGACGAACTTCACCTCGCCCGGGCCCAACTCCAAGCCGACCGAACCGCCGACACTTCCGCCGTCGAGGCTCAATCCGAGAGATCCGCCCAGGCCGATCGCCTCGTCGCCGATGCTGACCTGGCAGCCGACGATATAACCGGTGTTGAGCTGTGAAGCCCCGTGGGTGGACGAATTGTTGGTGCCGTCCGCACCGGTCGGTCCGTTGTTCGGACCCGGCTCCCCCTCCGGGGTCACCGTGACATCGGCGATCGCGTTACCGGAAACCCACACGACCCGGCCCGCGCCGTTCGCGGCCATGGAGGGCGAAATAACGGCATGCTCACCGGTGCGGGAGATGGTGACCCCCGGGCCGGCTTTCTGGCCGTCCGGTAGCGGCACGAAGGTATCGGCGTTGGCAGCGCCCACCGACAGAAGGCCTACGGCGACAGCGGCCGCGGCACCGATACCCGCGATCCTGGCGCCACTACGTACACCGTCGGTGCGGTTCTCGCTCATATTTCCCCTCATCATTCGGACAAACAGCAGGCCTTCGAGCTCGGACACACCGCTCTCCGGCTCCGACCAGTGTTTCGCTCGTTTGTTACCTACAGGTGACCCGTTGTTATTTCGGTGCAACGCCCAAAACAGACAATGCACACGAAAGTGACCGGCTGACCCCGTATTGCAAGCCCGCCGGACCGCCTTTGCGGCAGTCGACGCACCGAGATTAAGCGGTCGATAACAGGTTGGACAAAGCTTCTTTTCGCTATACGTTGATGTGATCTATTTCACATCTACGTATAGCGACGCGTGCACATGCAGGTCACTACCTGTAGCAGAAATGCCGCCCCACCACGCCGAAACGATAAAAATCCGTAAACAGATCGCCCCAACGGCATATAGAAGAAAGAAAAGACGCGCGCCACCCGGGCACGCGTCGTCAAAATCCTCTCGATCCCAGTTCTGGACAATTGGACCGAAAACCCACCCCGTTACCCCCTCGAGATAGCGAACCCATACCACATTCACACGGAAAGCGTTAAGCGCCAAGACTTTTGCGGCTCAGCCCGCATCTCCGTGATGCGGCGGAACCTGCGAGCGCAGCCAGTCGTCGCCGTCACGGTCCGTTGACGAACCGTCGTCCCATTCATCGCGCGTGGTATTCGGCAGCACCTCACCGAAAACCCGGTCCACACGTGCGAGATCCCCCGCCCGGCGTCGTGCCCGGCGGGGGACCTCGGGGCTCTCACCCTCACTCATACCGTATGCCCCGGCTCACTCCAGCAGACCGGACAGCTCGCCGATGACGCGACTCGCCAACGGGCCCAGGGTGGCCATCCCGTCGCGGACAGCGGCCCGCGTACCCGGCAGGTTCACCACCAGGGTGCTACCCGAGATACCGGCCAGGCCGCGGGAAAGACCGGCGTCCAGCGACCCCGCCACCCGGCCGGATGCGCGCAGCGCCTCGCTGATCCCGGGCAGGTCCCGGTCGAGAACCTCGGCCGTCGCCTCGGGCGTCACATCACGCGGCGACATCCCGGTGCCACCGACCGAGATCACGATATCCACCCCGCCGATCACCGCGGTGTTCAAGGCGTTCCGGATCGCCACCTCGTCCGCCTCCACCGAAACGGACGCGTCGACCAGGAACCCCGCCTCGGTGAGCAGTTCGGTGACCAACGGCCCCAGCGAATCCTCGCCGCCATGCGCCGTTCGATCGTCGACGACCACCACCAGTGCGCGCCCCGCCACAGGAGCATCGATTTCCATACCGCTCACCGTAGCGTCGATATCGGTCGCGGCGTGGCCGCCCCCGGTCACCAATTGCATCACCGTGCTCCTTCCACCGCGGCGGCGGCGAGGGTCACCTCGACCGTCTCCGAACCACCGCCCTGCCGATCCGTGTACGTCACTTGCACTTTGTCCCCGGGCTGTTTCGATCGCACCGCGGCCACCAGGGCGTCCCCGGAATCGATCGTGCGATCGTCGAGCCTGGTCACGATCGAGCCCGCCGGAATTCGAGCCTGCGCCGCCGGGCCGTTCGGGGTGACCTCGAGAATCCGCGCTCCGTGAATGGATTCATCGCGTTGCACGGTCATCCCGATCTGAGCGTACGTGGCGTGGCCGGTCTTGATCAGCTCATCGGCGACCCGACGCGCCTGATCCACCGGAATCGCGAACCCGAGACCGATCGAACCGCTCTGCTGACCGGCCGCACCCGACGAGCCCAGGCTCGCGATCGCGGTGTTGATACCGATCAGCCGGCCCTGGCCGTCGACCAGCGCGCCACCCGAGTTACCGGGGTTGATCGCGGCATCGGTCTGGATGGCGTCGATCACCGGATTCGGCACGGTGGGGTCACTACCGCCCTCCCCGGTAGTGGAAACCGGGCGGTTGAGCGCCGAAACGATCCCGGTGGTGACGGTGCCGGCCAGGCCGAGCGGCGAGCCGATGGCCACCACCGGCTGCCCGACCTGCAGACCCGCCGAACTGCCCAGTTCGACCGGTTTCAGATCCGTTTTCCCGCGTGCCTGGATCACCGCCAGATCCGAGACCGGATCGGCACCGACCAGGGTCGCCGGGGCGGTACTGCCGTCGGCGAAGGTCACCCGCATATCGCCCCCGGCGCCGCCGCCGGCCGCGACATGGTTATTGGTCAGGATCAGCCCGTCCGAGGACAGCACGACCCCCGAACCCTCACCCTGCCCGCGGTTGCTCGCCACCTCGATCATCACTACCGACGGAGTGACCTCCTGCGCGACCGCCTGCACCGAACCCGCCGGCGCGTTCGCGGCATCCTTGACCTCGGGCACCGGCGCATCGAGCGCATTGGTCGCTACCGGCCGGCTACCGGAATCGGTGACCAGGGCGCCGACCACACCGCCGACGCCACCACTGACCAGCGCGAGCGCAATCCCCCCGGCCACCAGCCCGGTACGCAGCGAACTCTTCCGCGGCGCGGGGGGCGGACCGGCATAGAACTGCCCGGTATCACCGGGCGGCGGGCCCCCGGGAGACGGCGGGCCCCCGTACGGGTGGCCCATCGCCGGGTATGCGGCCGTATCGCCGGGCTGCGAACCCGGAAACGGCTGCCCGCCCGGATACCGGTCGCCGCCGGCCTGCCCCGGCGGCACGGGGACGCCGGGGTCATGAGCCGCACCCGGCTGGGGATGCGAATGCGAGGGCGGCACCGGTCCTTCTTCCGGCCGGTCCGGCCGATTGGTGAAATCCTCGGTCATAGTCTCTCTATTCTGCTCATATTCCCTGTCCAGGGTGCCGAACACGACTGAGAACGATCTGAGAGTGCTGTGTGTTTTTGCGGCGCCTTCGGCGCCGCGGGGTTTTTGGCCCATTTTTTGCCGGGCTGTGGTTGGGGGGTGGGGGACCGCGATGCCACGGTGCTCGCCGCGGCGTTCGCCTCCTGCCGGGGCTTCACCGAAATCGTGGCCTACAGCCATGAGGACGGACTCAGCACGCGCGCACCGGGCGCGGTCGCGGTCTACGACACCGATCG
>NZ_JARWNW010000304.1 GCF_029868325.1 Nocardia carnea | reverse complement strand
GGGCGGGGCGGGGGGGCGGGCGGGACCCGGGCTAAACGGGCGCGGGCGGGGCCCGGGGCGCGCACCCCCCCGGGGCCACCGGGGGGTTTGCTTACATGTTCCCCACCGCGCCCGGCGGCGCCGGTTCCCGGCGGGGTTCGGCCACAACCGGTTCCGGGGCGGCCGGTGCTTCGGCTTCGACCGGCAGAATCGAGGCGAGCCCGCGCAGTGCCCGGCCGAAATCCGGATCGATCAGATCGGTGGCGGGATCGTCGAGCGGGGATACCGTGCCGCCGTGCGCGTCCGGCTGGTAGCGCCAATGCGCGGCGATCTCGGAACGACCGTTCTGCCATTGCAATTGCGCGACCCAGAAGCCCTTCTCGTCTTTCCAGGCATCCCATTCGGCATTGTCGAGGGTATGGCCGCGGGCGGTGAAGGCGGCGGTGACCACATCGATCAGGATTTCCACCGCGGGCCCGTCGGGCCGGATCGGGTGGGCCTTCTGGGCGAGTTCGGCGGCCCGTGCGCGTTCCAGCAGTACCGGATAGGCGAAACGTTCCACCCGGCTCAACGGCATCCCGGATTCCTGGGTCACCTGTTCCACGGAAGCGCCGGCGCGGATTCGAGCCTGGATATCGCGAGGACGCATAGTTGCTTCCATTTCGATCTCTATCTGGCCGAATCGGGCAAGGTCGCCGCGGGCCGCGGCGCGGAGTTTGTCGTCGGCGGGAAGCCGGAATTTCTGGCCACTTTCCGTGTCGACGCACACGATATGGGCGGAGTCGGGCGTCACCCCGATCACTCGAAGTTCACGCACCGTTACCTCCTTATCGCGTCGCTCGCGATACCGCCCACGTTCTGGAACAGTAGTGCACTTCTGGGATTCGTGTGGCAAGACACGCGGCACCGAAATGTACCCCGTGGCCGTCACCTACGGCTAATCTGCTCTATTCCCTTGTGTATCAAGTCGTTTCCGGATGATCGGGATGTCAAGGCGGCGGGGGGGGGGGGCCCCCCCCCCCCCCCCCCCCGCCCCCCGACAGGCACAGAGAGGTGGGGGCGGGTAAGTATAAAAAAAACAACAACCCCCCCGGCGGGGCCGCCCCCCCGCGGGGGGGCGGCCCCCCCCCCCCGGGACCGGGAAGCGCTACCGCTGGACTTCGCCGCTTTGTCCACGGTGCTCGAGGCCATCGCGGCCCGCGCACTGGGCGCCCGGCTGCTCGGGATCTCGCTGGTCACCAACCTGGCGGCCGGTGTCACCGGGGCGCCGCTGGCGCACGCCGAGGTACTGGCCGAAGGACAGGCCGCCG
>NZ_JARWNW010000303.1 GCF_029868325.1 Nocardia carnea | reverse complement strand
GGGCTGCAGTACCAGCCGGAACTGTTCGACGCCGAAGTCGTACTCCACCTGGAATACCGACAGCCCGATGAGCAGGCCCCCGAAGGCGAAGGCCCGCATCCACCACATCCGGCGCGGCCTCGGCTCGACCGGCTCCGGGGGGGGGGGGGCGCGGCCGCCCCGACGGCGGCCACGCCCCCCAGGGCGAATGCCTCTCCGGCGAACGGCAGCCCCCCGAAATACCCCCCACCGCCCGACCGCCCACCGGCGCGGCGGCCCCCCCACCCCACCCCGGCCCGGCGCCCGACCCCCCCCCCCAGACGAAAAGTTCCCGCCCACCCCCACATCCTGGGTGGCCGGCAACAGATTCCGCAGTCCGGTCAGGACGGTACGGCCACCGGTTCCTCCGGTTCGGCCGCCCGCCCGGTCAGCGCACGAGTGCGCAAGGACCGGAACACCGCACCGGCAGCGAGCGCATCGGCCCCCTTCGGGGACGTCGCAAGTGCAACGAGAACCGAGATCACGAAAGAGATCGGGGCGACAGCCAGCGCCGGGTTGGAGAACGGCAGCACCGAGTCCGGTCCCTGGACGACCGGGCTGAGCAGGATCACCGCGACCGACAGCACGAGGCCGGTGACGATACCGGAGATCACCGCCCGGGCAGTCATCCTGCGCCAATACAGTGTCAGCAGGAGGGCGGGCAGGTTCGCACAGGCCGCGATCGACATTCCGAGCGAGGCGAGGAACGCCACGTTCTGCTTTTGCGCGGCGAAGGCGATCGCCACACCGACCAGGCAGGTGGCGACGGTGGCGATACGAGCCGCGCGGTGCTGGGCGGCCGACGACACCTTCCCGTTGCGCAGCACCTGACCGTAGAGGTCGTGGGCGATGGCACCCGAGGTGGCGATGACCAGCCCCGACAGGGCCGCGAGGATGGTCACGAAGGCGACCGCGGCCACGAAGGCGAGCAGGACACCACCGCCGAGGGTTTCGGCGAGCTGTGCCACGGCAAGATTGCCGCCCTTGTTCTCCGCGGCGATGGTATCGGGACCGACCAGCACGGCGGCGCCGTACCCGAGCACCGGGATCATCAGGTAGAAACCGAAGAAAATCCAGATGGAGGTATAGGCCGAGGTGCGGGCCTGCCTGGCGTCGGGCACGGTCAGGAACCGGATCATCACATGCGGGAGGCCGAGCACACCGAGTACCAGACCGACGGTTTGCGACAACTGGTCGAACGAGGCGGCGTCGCCGGAGCGTTGCGGCGCGACGAATTGCTCACCGAACTCGGCGAGCGCGGTACTGAACGGCCCGAACGGGTTGAAATCGAAGCGCACCAGCACCAGGACGAACAACGCCACCGCACACACCAGCAGCAGGCCGGTTTTGATGATCTGGATCCAGCTGGTGGCCAGCATGCCGCCGACCAGGGTGTAGGCGGTGGTGAGGGCGCCGATGATCAGCACCGCGACCGCATAGTCCAGGTCGAACAGCAGTGATACCAGCAGCGCCGCACCCACCAGCTGCGACACCAGATAGACCACACTGATCACCACGGTGCTGATCGCCATCAGCGACCGGACATCCTTGCCCGGGAATCGGGTGGCCAGTACGTCGGCGAGGGTGAACCGGCCGAGGTTACGCAGCGGTTCGGCGATGAGCAGCAGCGCCAGCACGAAGGCGACGGGAACGAACACGGCGAGATAGAAGCCGTTGAAACCGGTGAGTGCGATAGCACCGGTGACGCCGAGAAACGATGCGGCGGAGATGAAATCCCCGGCGATCGCGACGCCGTTCTGCCGGCCGGTGAGCGCCCCACCGGCGACGTAGTGGTCGGCGGCGGACTTGTTCCGGCGGGCCGCCCACGCGGTGATACCGAGGGTGACGGCGACCAGGGCCGCGAAGAGGGAGGCGGAGACGAGGTTCATGCGCGGGTGCCTTCCTGCGCGAGCCGGGCTTCCAGTGCGGCGGCGCGGGCCATGTAGTAGCGGGCCACCACGATCGCGATGACGAACTGCGCCAGGGCATAGATCCAGGCGACGGTGACGCCACCGACGACCACCGCATCCAGTGCCGAGGTGAAACCACCCAGAATGGGCAGGGGGAAGAACAGGATCAAAACGATCGCGCTCAGCCGGAAAACCAGCGATTGCCGTTCGCGTGCCAATTCGTCGAGGCCGGAATTCCCTGGGGAATCAGCGGAATTGGAGGGGGAATGGTCCATGGGAATCATCTTTCGGGCTGTGTGATTTCCTACACAGTAGGGGTCCGATATGACGACGGACATGCGAAGAATTCCCCCTGCGAGTACGGAATTCCTTTATCTGCCGAGCGCGGTCAGATCAATTCGATGACAAGCCTCGGAGATTTCGACCGGGAGACGCAGAGCGCCATCTGATTACCGGCCGCCTTGTCCGCGGCCGACAGGCAATTGTCGCGGTGTTCGGGTTCGCCGTCGAGCACATTCGATACACAGGACCCGCAGATCCCTTCTTCACAGGATTTGAAGACGTCGATACCGTTGTCCTCGAGCACCGACAGGATGGAGCGGTCGGCGGGGATCTCGAAGCTCTCGCCGGTGTCGAGTTCGACGGTGAATGCGGTATCGCCGCTGTTGTCGACCTCGGTCGCTTCGAAATGCTCGGTGTGGAGATTGGTTTCACCGACCACCGGTGTCACGATCTGGGCGACGGTCTCCATGAAACCGGTGGGCCCGCAGGTGTAGACCGCGCTGTCCCGGGTCAGCGCGGCAGCCACGGATTCGAGCGCCGTACGCTGCTCGTCACGGGACAGACCGGTATGCAGGCGCACCCGGTCACGAAACTCCACGCGGTTTTCCAGGAGATCCGCGAACGCGGTCTCCGCGCGGTCGTGGGTGATATAAACGAGAGTGAAATCCTCTCCGCTGGAGTGCAATTCATAGGCCATACTCAGCAGCGGAGTGATCCCGATCCCGCCCGCGATCAGCAGGTGCCGGTCGGCCCCGGGGACGATACCGAGGATGTTGCGCGGTGCGCCGATCTCGATGATGTCGCCCTCGCACAATTGGTGCAGCGCGGCCGATCCTCCTCGCGACTCCGGTTCGCGCTTCACCGCGATGGCCAGTGCCGCGGTGTCCGCGGGTGGCCCGCACAGCGAATACTGGCGCAGGATCCCGGTCGGGCCGGTGACGTCGATATGCGCACCGGCGCGGTAAGGCCCCAGCGGCGCCCCGTCCTCCCGCACCAGCCGCAGCAACCGGATACTCGGTGTCTCCGAAACAATTTCGGAGACGACCACTTTGATATCGGACACCACAACTCCTAGCGCATGTAGAGGCCGCCGTTGGCGTCCCAGCATGCCCCGGTGACCGATGCGGCGGCCGGCGAGGCGAGCAGGGCGACCATATCGGCGATGAATGCCGGATCGCCGAGACGCCCGACGGGTATGGACCGGGCGAAGGCGTCGAGATTGCCTTCCCCGACAATGTTGTGCACGACCGGCGAATCCTGCGGACCGGGCGAGACGGCGTTCACCGTGACCCCCGCCGGGGCGAGTTCACGCGCGAACACCTTGGTCAGCGTGATGACCGCGCCTTTGGCGGACGCGTAGTGCCCACCGGTGGCGGTGCCACCGTTCTGACCGGCCAGCGAGGCCATGTTCACGATCCGGCCGTAACCGTGCGCGGCCATATGGGCGCCGAACAGCTGGCAGGCCTGGAACGTCCCGCGGAAGCCGACGGCCATGACCGCGTCCAGTTCCTCGGCGGTGATCTCCATGAGGGGCCGGGCCTGGGTGCGGGCGGCATTGTTCACCAGCACCTGGACCCCGCCGAAATCGGCGACCACCGTCGCAAGCAACTGCTCCAGGGAGGTTTTGTCCGCGACGTCGACGGTATATCCGCGCGCGGCACCGCCCAGTTCCTCGGCCAGCGCCGACGCGGCGGATCCGGCCAGGTCGGCGATGGCGACAGCGTGGCCGGCGGCGTGCAACCGGCGCACGATATGCGCACCCAGGCCGTTCGCACCCCCGGTGACCACGGCGACGGGCGGGTTCACAGCAGGAATCCCGCGGCGGGAACGGCGTCCTCGCTGTCGACCAGCCGGATCACCTTCAAGGCGATCCGGTCGTCGGCGGGAGTCGCACCGAGACGGATGCGGTATTCGATATCGCCGGCCCAGATATCGTGGCGGCCACGTTTGTAGGCGATCAGGATCTGTGCCGCCCGCAGGTGCACCTCGTCGTCGGTGACCGATTCCGCGACGAAGCGCGAGACGGTGCGGGTGGTGACGGCGGCGTCGACGGCGGCGATGGCATAGCCCTCGGTCATCCGGACCACGCGCATACCGCGCATGCGGGCGTCGTCGTAGATCATATTGAGGGTGTTGTCGAAATCGTCGGTGCCGCGGTCGATCGGCACCACATAGCGGCCGTCGGCGGTGTAGAGGTCCTGCCAGGTGTGGTAATCCTTGCGGTCGAGCAGGTCGGCTTCCCGCCAGCTCAGCTCGATCGCCCGGGTGATCCTGGCATCGGTGAACAGCATTGCGGGGGTGAGGGTTTCAGTCATCGCTCATCATCTGCTTCCACTGGTGATAGGCGGCGCGCATACCGGTCTCGTCGGTGACATGGGAGGTGGGCCAGCCTTCCGGGCTCGGCTTCTCCCGTGCCACGCCGCGATTGACCAGGATCGGCATATCGGGGGCGGCCTGGGCGCCGCGCTGTACCCGGTCCCAGCCCTCGGCGTCGTCGGGGGTACCGAATCCGAACGGGCCCTGGAAATGTTCGTGCACCCGCAGCCGCGCCCGATTGACCGGGTTCACGATCTCGGACGGCCCGTCGGGGCCGATCGCGATGTGCTCGATCGTGGTCTCGTCGACGGCCACGGGGCGCAGCACGCGGAAGAACGCCGCCGACATCGACACGTTCGGGAACAGGTTGAGGTTGAACCCGGTGCCGTGCATGGCGCGGACCAGCTTGCGGATCGCGGCATCGTCGAGGCCGGTGGTCTTCAGCTCGGCGATCAGATCATCGAAACGGGCCTGCAACGGTTCGCTGCCGTCGTCGGCATCCAGATCGGAATGTTCGGGAACCATCTGCATGACACTGTGCCCGTTGCCCAGGTCATGGGTGACCGCCGCCGGGTCGGTCATGAACGACATCATATCCGCGGTTTCGGCATCGACCGAGGCCATCCAGGACCGGTGCACGATCGGGAAGTGGTAGCCGTCGGTGGTGTTCTCCAGCTGGATCTTCCAGTTCCCGTGGAAGCTGAACCGGTGCGTACCCAGCACCTTGATCGGGTAGCCGCCGCCCTGTTTCATGAACCGGTCGATCCACAGCTTGGCGTCACCGAGAAAATCCTCGAGCGGTTCGATATCTTCGGCGAAGGTCGCGAACACCATGCCGCCGTAGGATTCGGTGCGCAGTTTCCGCAGGGACAGGTCGCCCTTCTCGACCACGCCCTCGTAACCGTCGGGGTACGGGATACCGCGCAGCTGACCGTCCAAGCTGTAGGACCAGGCGTGATACGGGCAGGTGAAACCGTTGGCGACGCCTTGCTTCTGCTCGCAGATACTGGCCCCGCGGTGCCGGCACCGGTTGAGCAGCGTATTGAGCTGACCCTTGCGGTTGCGGGTGACGATCACCGGCTGGCGCCCCACATGGGTGGATTTGAAACTGCCCGGTGTGGGCAGCTCGGACTCGTGGGCCACCCAGATCCAGGTGCTCTCGAAGATCCGGGTGATCTCCTGCTCGAAGATCTCCGGGTCGGTGTACATACGTGCGGCCACCCGATCCTCGGCGACGAGTTCGGCCGGTGCTGCACTGTGGGCTGTCATGATGCCTCCTCCGCAGGTGGATGGTCAGTACTGGCGCGGGGTCAGGGCGCGCCCGATGCGGGCCTCGATCTTGACGAATTTCCAGAGCTTCCAGTCGCTTTCGCCCACACCGATGGTGCGGATCAGGCCGCACGCGGCTTTGACGGTGTCGTGACTGTCGGCGTCGGCGAGCAGATAGCACGTCCACGGCCAGCTGTCCGAGGGCCCCACCATGGTGGAGTCGTCGTCGATATCGCCGATGAAATCGATCCCGTCGAGCGCTTTGATGCCATCCATCAGGGCGACGAAGGCGGTCCAGACGTCACCGGCGGTGACACCGCCTTCGGGCAGGTCGAAGAAGTTCTGGTTGATGCCGAGGCAGAAGAGAACGCGAAGTGGGCTGTCGGTCACGGAAGGGTCCTGTCGTCGGAGAGGTCACGGGTCAGTGGAAACCGGGAACGGTCGGCGGCTGCCCCATGAATACGGCGCCGGCGGCGTCGATCAGGCCGGGTCCCAGGAAGGCGTGCTGCTGCGGGACCAGGGCGTCGCCCGCCCACTGCTGTAGCGGGTGACCGTTGAAGATGGCCGCGGTACCGGAGATCTCGATGATGCGGTTCACCACCGACGCCGAGGTCGAGGCGATATGCGCCGCCGCGAGCCGCAGGTGGGCGTTCTGTTCGGCAGTGGCGGGATCGCCGCGCAGTACCGTCGCCCACACCTCCTCGGTGACCTCGTAGAAGTACGCGCGCGCCGAGCGCAGATCGGCTTCGGCCTGGGCGACCGCGGTCCGGTAGTACGGGCGGTCGGCCAGTTTCGGGGCGCCGGTGATCCCGGCCCGGCCCGCACCGGTTTCGACGGCGTAGTCCAGCGCGGCCCGCGCCACGCCCGCACCGACCACGGCCAGCACCTGGGCGGCATAGGCAATGGCCGGATACCGGTACAGCGGTTCGTCGACCGTCGGTTCGCCGCCGCGGATGAAGGTCCATTCGTGCGGCACCACTGCCCCGCGCACCACGAGGTCGAAGGAACCGGTGCCGCGCATCCCGCTGACATCCCAGTCCTGAACGATTTCGACCTGGTCGGGGCGCAGCAGTGCGGTGCGGGGTTTACCGGCGGTACCGGCGTCACCGGGGATACCGACCCCCAGGACATCGGCGCCCATACAACCGCTGGCGAACTTCCATCGACCGTCCAGCCGCACACCACCGTCGACCTCCGCCGCGGGCTGGACCGGGAACAGTCCGCCGGCGAAAACCACGTCCGGGCTGTCGGCGTAGAGCTGCGCCTGCGTTTCCAGGGGCAGCGCCGCCAGGTACACCAGGGCGGAGCCGAAACTGGCGACCCAGCCGGTGGATCCGTCGACCACCGAAATACGTTCGACGGTGCGCAGGAAATCGGCGGGCGCCTGCGGTTCGCCACCGAATCGCCGCGGAGTGGCGGACCGGTAGATTCCGGCCTCTTTGAGCCGTGCGACGAAATCCCGTGAAACGTATTTCTGGTCGTGGAATTCCTCCCGCCGCACGGTGAGTTCGGCGAGGACGTCGTCCAGAATCGCCGGTCCGGTCGCGGGCCGGGCCGGGGCTTCGGAGGTGGACACGATCACCTGCTCCTGTCGTCGATGGGCTGTTCTTCGACGGTAGGGAGAGCGCGCTCACACCGACATCGGTAATCCCCGCGCCCGGCAAGGTGTGAACCACCACATTCGTAGGGGAAATCTTCAGCCGCCCCCGGACGACCGGAAACACGGATGGGCGGAAAAGCTACGCTGGCGCGATGTCCATCGATCCGCGCGCTCCCGAATTGGTCGTCTCGGATTTCGCCACCATGATGAATGCGACCGATGTGTGCGTACTCGTGCACGATGCCGCGACCAAGAACATTCTGTGGGCCAATCCGGCCGCCTGCGCGATGCTCGAATTCGACCTCGACGAGATCCGGCCGCTCAAGGCCCACGATATGAGCAGTTCCGCGCAGCAATACGACCGCGTGATAGGGCGCGCCTGGCTGCAGGACGCCGTCGAGTACGGCTCCCGCCGCATCGAATGGCACTACCGGTCCAAATCCGGCCGGATAATCCCCACCGACGCGGTAGCAACACGGATCGAACTCGCGCGCGGGCCGGCGGTGCTGGTGCAATTCCGCGATATCGAACGGGAGCAGCGCACCGAGCGCGCCCTGCGGCTGACCACCACCTATGTGGACGCGCTGGCCCGGCACACCTCCACGATGGCTTTCGTACTGAACGAATCGGGCGAGATCCGCTTCGCCACCGATACCGCACTCACCCGCCTCGGCCTGGACCCGGCCGTCGAGCTACCGGCCGGACCGCACCTCACCCGGTACGCCCACCTGCACCGGGACGGGCGCCGCACCGAATGGGAAGTGGTGGCCAAGGATGCCGACCCGGTGACCTCGGTACGACTCGAGGTAACCCAGCCGGACGGCACGACCTCATGGCTGGACGGCAGCCTGGAACGCCTGGACGAGCCGGGGGTGACCGCCTTCCTCATCCTGGTCCACGATGTATCGCGCCGGATCCGCGACGAGGAACAGCGCGGGCTGCAGCTGCGGCGGGAGAACTACCTGGCCCGCTACAACGCCATGGGCGATATGGCGATGGCGATCGCCCACGAACTCGGCCAGCCGCTCGCGGCCGCCGGTAACTACATCGCCGGTAGCCGCTCGCATCTGCCCGGCGGCGAACTCCTCGACAACCGGGTGAGCTTCGGTCTGGACGCGGCGCTCGAGCAGATCGACCGCGCGGCGACGATCGTCTCGGCGTTACGCGCCTTCGTGGGGCACCTCGAGCAGGTGGAGCAGGTGGCCGACCTCAACGATATCGTCGCCGAATGCCTGCACTTCGTGCGGATCCGGGCCGACGAGGCCGGGGTGCGAGTCGAGCTGCGGCTCGACCCGGCACCGGTGGAGGTCCGCTGCGAACGGGTCCTCACGGGGCAGGTGATCGTGAACCTCTGTTTCAACGCCATCGACGAAATGGCACAGTGCCCCGCTGAATCCCGGCATATCGTGCTCACCACCGCTGTGCGTGACGACGGCGGCTGTTTCACCGTCCGCGATCACGGTCGCGGCGTCTCCCAGGATCCGTTCCAGGAATCGTTCACCTCGAAATCACACGGCAGCGGCATCGGGCTGGCACTGAGCTACCGGATCATCACCCGGCAGCACGGCAGTATCTGGTGCCGCCCCGCCGACGGCGGCGGAGCGGTCTTCGGATTCGTCCTGCCGACCCCGTGATCGCGTAGGGAAAACCTTCAGAGCGGGCGGAGAAAATCTCGATACCTCGAGGCGTGGATCACTCGTAGCGTCAGTTGTATGACCAAGCAATTGACCGCCGAGCAGCGTGACTTCCGGGCGGCGATGTCGAATCTTTCGGCCGCAGTCAATGTCGTCACCACGAACGGACCGGGTGGTCGCGCTGGTATCACCGTCAGCGCGGTGTGCTCCGTCACCGATTCGCCGCCCACGATCCTCGTTTGTGTCAATCAGTCCAGCTATACGCACGATATCTTCCGGCGCAACGTGCGCCTCTGTGTCAACATCCTCAGTTCGCACGACGAGGAACTGGCCGGCCATTTCGCCGGAGCCACCGGTATCCCGATGGCGGAGCGGTTCGCGTGGAGTATGTGGGATCACGACACCGAAGACATTCCGATGCTGCGCACGGCTGCCGCGCGGGTGGTCGGCCGGATCATCAGCGACCACACCCAGGGGTCGCATTCGATCTTCCTGGTGAGTGTGGACCGGGTGGATGTCAGCGAAGACTGCGACGCGCTCGTCTATTTCCAGCGCCGCTTCCACAGCGTGGGCCCTGGCCGGCCGCGCACCGAGCAGGAGGGCACCGCATGGTCGACGCGCCGGCCCGCCTGACTCTCATGTGCTACAACGACACCCACGGCTACGGCTGGCGCCACGTCGACCTGTTCACCCACGATGCCGACGGCCGGGAACTGAACTGGGTGCACTGGCAGGTTTCCGAAGACGGACCCGAAGCCGCGGACCGGGCCACCGCACTCGCCGAACCCGCACTGCGCCGGACATCGCAGTGGCGCCACGGCGTCAGCGCCGCAGGTATGGATTACTGGACGGCCGACGCCGCCTGGAGCGACCGATGAACCTGTACGCCCCGTGGTCGTTGCGCGACCTCATCGATGCCATCGCCCGCGGGCAGTCCAGCACCGCCGATGCGTGGCAGCGCTGCGTGCACCGGATCGCCGAAACCGAAGACCGGCTCGCGGCCTGGGTCACCCGGCCGGCGCCCCCGGGGCCGCCGGAGCCGACCGGTGCATTGTCCGGAATTCCGCTGGGCGTCAAGGACATCATCGACGTCGCCGGCTACCCGACTCGATGCGGCTCGGCCCTGCGCGCGGATACCGGCCCGGCGACCGCGGACGCCGAGATCGTGCGCAGATGGCGTGCGGCCGGCGCCGTGCCCGCCGGAAAAACCGTCACCACCGAATTCGCTTTCTTCGCCCCCGGGCCCACCCACAACCCGGCCGCGCCGGGCCACACGCCCGGCGGGTCGTCCAGCGGTTCGGCCGCCGCGGTCGCTTCCGGTCAGGTGCCGCTCGCAGTGGGCTCGCAGACCGCGGGTTCGGTCACCCGGCCCGCCGCCTATTGCGGGGTTGCCGCGCTGGTACTGACCCGCGGACTGCTGGCGACCGACGGCATCACCGGTCTCGCGCACAGTCTGGACAGTCACGGCTTCTACGCCGCCGAGGTCCGCGACCTCGCCTGCGCCTGGTCGGCGCTCATGACGGCACCGCACCCGCTGACCGAATCCACCCGCCCGCCCCGGATCGCGCTGTGGAGCGCGGAACCACTGGATGTCGTGGCCGGCGATATGACGGAAGCCGTTGCCGCCCTGCACGATCGGCTCGTCGCCGACGGTGCGGTCGTGACCGGTTTCGCTGCCGAGCAGGTCGTGGCCGAGGCGACCGCGGCCCACCGCGTGGTAATGGCCTACGAGGCCGCCCGGGAACGCGCCGCCGAGCTCGCCCGCGCCGATGAGCTGAGCCGGCCCCTGGCCGAACTGCTGCGCTCCGGTGCCGCCACCACCGACGCGGACTATGCGGCGGCCCGCGGCATCGTCGACGCCGCCCGGCGGGCGGTACTCGACCTGCTGACCGGCTACGACGCCATCATCGGACCCGCCGCCCCCGGCCCCGCGCCCGCCGGGCTCGACGCCACCGGCGACCCGGTCCTCAGCCGGGCCTGGCAGGCACTCGGCCTGCCCGTGGTGACGGTGCCCGGCCTGCGCAGCTCGCAGGGCCTGCCGCTGGGGATCCAGGTGATCGGCGCACCGCATACCGAAGCGGAGCTGCTGCGGGTCGCCGGCTGGATCCAGGACCGCACCCACCGACCGTCGCGCGAACAAGGAGGACACCCGTGACCGCCACCGTCGAGCAGTTGCTGCGCCGGATCGAGACACTGGAGGGGGAGGCAGAGGTGCGCCGGTTGCAGGCGCGCTACATGTTCCTCTGCGATACCCCCTGCCCGGAGTTCGGCGTCGCCGACGACGCCCACCGTATCGACCTGATCATGGAGCTCTACGCCGAGGACGCGGTGTGGGAGGGGGTCGGCGAATATTACGACGGCCAGTTCGGACGGCTGGACGGACAGGCCGCCATCCGCGCTCATTTCGAACGCTTCTGGAGCCCCGACCGTGATCCCCGGCTGGTGCTCAACGCGCACTATTTGACCGCCGAGCAGATCCGGGTGGACGGGGATACGGCCGCCGGGCAGTGGATCCACATCCAGCCGTGGCTGTTCTCCGACGGCACCTCGCTGTTGCGTTCGAGCCGGCTCAACAATGCGTTCCGCCGCATCGACGGGCACTGGAAAATCACCCGCACCCGCACCGAGAACGTCTTCGTCGCCCCCCTGCGACCCGATTTCGCCGAGAGTTTCCCGGCGGCCTCGGTGCTGATGCGGCCATGAGCGCGCCGGCCGTCATATGCCCGCCGGGTCGCCGAACGGCAGGGCCGGAGACAGGCGCCGCAGTAGAATCGTCGTGCATGAGCAGCGAGTCCTCCCCCGTCGTCCATATCGTCGACGACGACGAGGACCTGCGCCGATCGCTGGCATTCCTGCTACAGAGCGTGGGAATCGACGCGCTGACCTATGCCACCGCGACCTCCTTTCTCGAGGAGGCCGATCTGGACGAGCCCGGTGTCGTCATCGTCGATGTCCGCATGCCCGGGTTGAGCGGATTCCAATTGCAGGAAGAGCTCAACCACCGGGACTATCCGGCGCCGGTGATCTTCTGTTCGGCGCACGGCGATATTCCCATGTCGGTCCGCGCCTTGCGGGCGGGCGCGGTCGATTTCCTGGAGAAACCCTACGAGCCGCAACGCATGCTCGAGGTGGTGCAGGAACAGTTGCGCGTCGCCGCCGCAGCCTTCGCCGAGCGCGCCGAACGGTTGCGGGTGCAGGAGCGGCTGGCAGGTCTCACGCCACGCGAGCGTGAGGTGCTGCATCTGGTGATCGAGGGCCGTTCCAGCCAGCAGATCGCCAGCCGCCTGGGCACCAGCGTCAAAACCGTCGACGTGCACCGTGCCCGGATCAAGGCGAAAACAGACGCCGAGAGCCTGGGCACCCTCGTACGCGACATCCTCGCCTACCGCGTGCCTATCTGACCCGGTCCGGACACCGGCCGAATCCGGCAACGTCACCACACACGCGTTCGCCGCGGCACAGACGCGCGCTGCACTCGGATTCCCCGGCCTGGTTCCCGGCGGGGTGGACGTGATGCAGGCGTTCGCCCCGGCGACCCCGCCGGACGGGTCACGCACCGGTCCGGCGATCGAAATCAATCCCTTCTACCCCTCCTATTTCCCTGATTCTCTCCGAGGAGCACAAATGACCACCACCGAACCCGTATCCCCCACCGCGCTCGGCTCGGGCACCGCCGCCACCGACAAGTTCAAGGGCGCGCGGGCCACCGCCGACACCTCGCCGGAACGCCTGGCCGCCATCGCCCGCGACGCCCTGACCGCGCTACACCAGGTGATCCTGGATCACGGTGTCACCTATCCCGAATACCGGGTGTTCAAGCAGTGGCTCATCGACGTAGGCGAGGGCGGCGAATGGCCGCTGTTCCTGGACGTGTTCATCGAACATGCGGTGGAGGAGGTGCTGGCGCGTAGCCGCCGCGGCACCAAGGGCAGTATCGAAGGCCCCTACTACGTCCCCGGCGCACCCGAACTGCCGGCCGAATGCGAACTGCCGATGCGCGCCGAGGACCGCGCACAGACCCCGCTGATCTTCGCGGGCCAGGTCACCGACCTCGACGGTAACGGCCTCGGCGACGCGAAAGTGGAACTGTGGCATGCCGACGCCGACGGCTACTACTCCCAGTTCGCCCCGCACCTGCCGGAATGGAATCTCCGCGGCACCATCATCACCGACGCGGACGGCCACTACTCGATCCGCACGATTCAGCCGGCGCCGTACCAGATCCCGACCGACGGCCCCACCGGCGCGTTCATCGAAGCGCAGAACGGGCATCCCTGGCGGCCGGCGCATCTGCACCTCATCGTCTCGGCCCCTGGCCGGGAATCGGTGACCACGCAGCTGTACTTCCGGGGCGGGGAATGGATCGACAGCGATGTCGCCTCGGCCACCAAACCCGAACTGATCCTGGACCCGGTCACCGGCGACGACGGTATCAACCGCGTCACCTACAACTTCGCGCTCGATCCCGCCTGATCTGCTGCGCCCCGAGAAAGGGACCCCGATGCCGGACCTGTCGATCGTCTCGGTCGAAACCACCATCCTGGATGTGCCACTGATCCGCCCGCACAAATTCGCCACCACGTCGATGGACGCCCAGCCGCTGCTTCTCGTCGCGGTCACCACCGGCGACGGTGTGACCGGATACGGCGAAGGTGTGGTGCCCGGCGGCCCCTGGTGGGGCGGGGAATCGGTGGAAACGATGCAGGCCGTCGTCGAACGCTATATGGCCCCGATCCTGATCGGACGCCGCGTCGACGACATCACCGCCATCATGGCCGATATCGAGCGGGTCGTGACCGCGGCCCGCTTCGCCAAAGCCGCGGTCGATATCGCGCTGCACGACGCCTGGGCGCGCTGCCTCGGCGTCCCGGTACACACCCTGCTGGGCGGGGCGTTCCGGACCAGCGTGGACGTCACCTGGGCGCTGGGGTCGGCACCGGTCGAGGAGATCATCGCCGAAGCGCAGGAGAAGATCGAGACCCGTCAGCACTTCAGCTTCAAACTCAAGATGGGCGCCCTCGACCCGGCCACCGACACCGAGCGAGTGCTACGAGTGACCGAAGCCCTCGCCGGGCAGGCCGGCGTCCGGGTGGACGTCAACGCCCGCTGGGACCGGCTCACCGCGCTGCGCCATCTTCCCGAATTGGCCGACGGCGGGGTCGAGCTGATCGAACAACCCACCCCCGGTGAGCAACTGGAAGTCCTGGCGGAACTCAACGCCCTGTTGCCGATCCCGGTGATGGCCGACGAGAGCGTGCACACCCCGCACGACGCCCTGGATATCGCCCGCCGCGGCGCCGCCGACGTCCTCGCGGTCAAAACCACCAAATGCGGTGGCCTGCGCCGCAGCCGAGAGGTCGTCGCCGTCGCCCGCGCCGCGGGCCTGGCCTGCCACGGCGCCACCTCCATCGAAGGCCCGATCGGCACCGCCGCCTCTCTCCACTTCGCCTGCGCCGAACCCGGAATCGACTTCGGCACCGAACTCTTCGGCCCGCTGCTGTTCAGCGCAGAACTACTCCAGGAACCACTGCGCTACACCGACGGGCAGGTCCACCTGCCCACCGGGCCGGGCCTGGGAGTCGAACTGAACATGGACGCCGTCGCACGGTGGACCCGGAACTAGGAACGGAACTCATGCAGCTCTACCACGTCCGGATGGACGTCGATATCCCCCGCGACCTCGACGCGGCCGTACGCGCCGACACCGTCGCCCGCGAGAAGAAGTACTCACAGGAACTCCAGCACGCCGGAAAATGGGTACACATCTGGCGCATCGTCGGCCAGTACAGCAATATCAGCATCTTCGCCGTCGACTCCCCCGACGAGCTCCACGAAATCCTGTGGAATCTGCCGCTGTTCCCCTACATGACGATCGAAATCCAGCCCCTTACGACCCACCCCTCCTCGATCCGGCCCGCGGCCCAGCGGGTCTGACCACACCGTATCCCGGGCTGTCACGGACCGTTGCCGAGTAATCGGGCGATCAAGCCTCCGGGATATCGGTCCCGGAGGCTGCCCGCGCGATCTTCTCCGTGTTCACCCCTCGCAGCGGAAATCACCCGGCCATTTCTCGTGCGGGATGCGGGCGATCTCGAGTACCCGGCCTATCGTCGACCATTCGTTCCTGCCCAGCCGGGCGAGCGGGCGCAGTCGCTCGATCGCGGGCAAACTGTTACCGCGGGCATCGGTGTGCAGAACGCCGGTATCGATCGCCGCGTGCACGACCCGGCCGATCACCACGGTCGAATCGCCGAGCTCGAGCGTCTGCTCGAGGCGGCACTCCAGCGCGACCGGCGATTCCGCGACCCGCGGCGGCGCCACGGTTGCGCTCCGCTCCGGCGTCAAACCCACCTCGGTGAATTCCGACAACTCGGCAAAGAAATCCGTGCCCGTGGCGTTGACCCGCTCGAACATCGGCTCGGTGGCCAGGCATACGACGAACTCACCGGTGTCGAGCACGTTGCGCAGCGAATCCTTCCGGCCCGGCCTGGCGCAGGGCAGTGACCCGGTCGGCTGGGGGCAACGGCCGCGGTTCTCATCCGAAACGTGTGAAGACCCACCGCGGGCCGCGCCGTAGCGTTCGGCCCGCCTGTCCACACCGGGCCGTGCCGTACTACATCGACGCGAGGAGTCACGATGGCCGCGACCTTGTCCGTCCACGGCGGCGGGACCGTTATCGCCCCGTCCGCAGGATCCTCGACACTGCCACCAGTCCCACACCGATACCGGCCGTGGCGGCGACCGTGGCCACCAGTGAATGCGTCAGCATGGCGATTCCCGCGGCGAACAGCAGGCACATGGCCAGTGCCAGCAGTGCGGTCACCCATTCCATCCCGGCAATCCGGACGGTCCGGCCGTACCGGGGTGCCGGACGTTCGACATTCGGGACACTACGGCGATCCATGGGCACAACCCTCCGTGTCGTTCCGTTTCGTGAAAGGCACACGGTCATAACGACCCGATCGCCCGGTGAACCGCACGGAACTCACCGGGTGACAACGGTCACACGACGCGCCCGGCCTTTTAGCGGCCACGCCACGAAAATTCTTCGGCAATCGGCGTGACGATCTCCCGGCCGCGGTGTCCTACCCATGAGCGGTGGAGGAGGTGAGATGACCACGATCGAATCGGCACCGGCGGCAGGTCCCGACGACGCCACCCTGGTGAGCCGGGCCCGCGAGGGCGACGTCCGCGCCTACGAGGTCTTGGTGGTGCGCTACCAGGCCCGGATGTTCCGCCTGGCGTCGAAGATGCTGGCCGATCGTGGTGAGGCCGAGGATGTGGTCCAGGAGGTTTTCCTGAAGGCATGGCGGCGCCTGAATCAGCTCACCGACGACGGCGCGTTCGTCGGCTGGATGTATCGGATGACGACCAACCGCTGCCTGAACGTGATCCGCACCCGGCGGCCACACGCCGAACTCGACCCCGAATCCACCGAATCGGCGCGTACGGATACCCAGCCCGAGCACGCGGTACAGGTGAGCACACAACTCGCCGCCCTGAACGCGGCGCTACAGGAACTGACGCCCGAACAACGTGCGTGCTGGTTGCTGCGTGAAGTGGACGGACTCGCCTACGACGAGATCGCGTCGATCATCGGAGTGAGCAGTACCGCAGTCCGTGGACGTATCGCGCGGGCGCGCGCCCAACTGTCCGAGGTGATGACGCCATGGCGGTGAACGAAACAACCGAGCGCAACCATCTCCTGCCGTGCGGGCGGGACCTGGAACAGGTGTGGCAGCACCTCGACGAGGGGGACGCCGACGCGCACGAAGCTACCTGTCCGCACTGCCGGGCCGCCCGGGAAAGCCTGCTGGCACTGCGGGCGGCGACCCGGGAGCTGATCGACGAACCCGAAGAACCGCCACCGGACCTGCTCGGACGCATCATGTCGGCGGTACGCGCCGACGCGCGGCGGGGTCGGATGCTGGAGCTGCCGACCCCGCATACCGGCGGGATCGAGGTGAGCGAGCAGGCGATAGCGGTGATCGTGCGGTATGCGGCCGATTCCGTGCCCGGGGTCCGCGCACGGAATTGCCGGGTACGGCAGACCCGGGCCGAGTCCGGCAGCCCGGGGCCGGTGGATGTGGAGTTGACGATCGCCGTGCCGTTCGGCCCGGTCACGCTGGACGAGGTGTTACCGGATGTGCGCGCCCGGGTCGCCGCGGCGCTACCCGACCGCATCGGCACGACGTTGCGCAGACTCGACATCCACGTGGGTGATCTCTACGAGCCGCCCCCCGGGACCGGACCGGACGGATCGGAGGGACCGAAATGACCAGCGGAAAGCTCTCGATGGTCGTTGCGCCTCCGGTGATCGCTGCGGTTGCCGCCCGCGCCGCCACCGGCACGCCGGGTGTCGCACGACTGGAGCCGGGAGTGCGCGGCCTACTGGCCGTACTCACTCGCGCGGGCAGGCAGCGCTGGACCGATGCCGATCCCGCGCCCACCGAAGGGGTGCGCGTGCGGGTTACCGGCGCGGGACTGATCGTGCACGTCGATATCGCCGTCCGGTCGAAGGGACCGGCCGCCGAGGTCGGCCGCGCGGTGCAGGAACAGGTGGCCCGCGAAGTGGACGAGCAGACCGGACAACCAGTGGACGCGGTCTACGTGCACATCCTCGATATCGAACCGGAGCTGTGATGGCCGACGAGCAGATCATCGACCGTATCCTCGGCGCGCTGGAGAGTGCGCCCGGCCTCCGGCCGGCCGCGCCCCTCATAGGCGATAAGGAGTCCTGGCCTTGGGACACCCGGAAGTACGCCGTCGATCTCGACGCGGAGGTGATCGAGGTACGCCTCGTATCCGCAGCCCTGCCGCTGCCGCCACTGCTGAAACGGGCCGGGGAAGCCATCCGCACAGCACTGTCCGGCACCCGATGGGAACCGGCCGAGCTACGGCTCGTGGTCACCGAACTCGATACGGCAGCGGTCGCCGGGGAAGGAGCCGATCAACTCGGCGCCGGAGCGTGACATCCGCCCGATTCCGGTGTCGAACAAACGAAGCCCGTGAATTCCGAGGAGATCAGGAGGAAAAAGATGACCGCTCCGACCGATGAGAAGACCGGCAACGACACCGGTGGCCGCGGCGCCGACAAGGCGGCCGGAACAACGGCACGTAAAGCCAACCCGCTGGTGACCGACCAGGGCACCACCACCATCGCCGATATCGTCGTGGAGAAGGTGGCCGGGCTGGCGGCGCGCGAGGTCCGCGGTGTACACGACCTCGGTGGCGGCACCGCCCGGGCGCTCGGCGCGTTGCGGGAACGGATCCCCGGCGCCTCGGCCAGCACCGGTCAAGGCGTCTCGGTGGAAGTGGGCGAAACCCAGGCAGCAGTCGATCTGCAGATCGTCGTCGAGTACGGGGTGGCGATCGCCGAGGTCGCCCGGCTGGTGCGGCGCAATGTGATCACCGCGATCGAGCAGATGACCGGACTCGAGGTCGTCGAGGTGAATATCAACGTCAACGACGTTTTCATCCCCGGTGACGACGACGAGCCCGAAACCGAGACCGGCCGGGTGCAATGAGCCGGGCCGCCGTAGCGGAGAGGAGCACACGGTGAATGCCACATCGATAGGTCTGGCGATCGGTCTCGCGCTCGGTTTCGCCGCCGCCTTCGGCGGTTTCGGTGCATTCCTGATCGTGCTGGTATTCGCGGCCCTCGGGCTGCTGGCCGGCCGGTGGCTCGACGGTGAACTCGACCTGGGCGCGGTGCTGCGATCGGGACAGCAGAACAGGAGCCGGCGGTGACCGCGGTGAGCACCGACCTCCCTGGGGTGACCACGGTCAGTAACCGGGCCGTCCGCCGGATCGCCGCGCAGGCCGCCCGGGAGGTTCCCGGAGTCGCCGGAACGGTGCAGGTCGACGCCGATATCTCCGGGGATCGGACCGCCCTCGAAATCCGGCTTCCGGTGCGCTATCCGGAGCCGGTGGGCCGGGTCACCGATATCTGCCGTGATCATCTGCTGCGGCGCACCCAGGAATTGACCGGGCTCGATGTCTCCCGGGTCGATATCGTGGTGACCGAACTGGCCGCCACGGCGACACCGGCCGGGAGAGTGCGGTGATCCGTAGATCACGGCGCACGCTACCCGCCGTCCTGGTCGCGCTGGTATTGATCGCCGGTTGCGGCGCGGTCATCGTCTCGCTGGCGCAACGCTGGGCCGGTGCGTCCGAATATCTCTCCTACGACACTGTCGCGCGCGAACTGCACGCGACCGGCTGGGGCGAGTGGCCGGTCGCGGTCGCCGCTGCCGTGCTGCTCGTCGCGGGCGCGGCGCTGCTGGTGACGGCGATACTGCCCGGCCGGCCCAGGGTGCTGCCGTTGCGCGCCGATGACGGTATGGACGCCGGGGTGCCCGCCGGTGAACTTCGGGCATTGCTGCGCGGCGACGCGAAAACAGTGGACGGCGTGAACTCGGCGCGGATCACCCTCCGCCGTGGTGCGGCCCGAGCCGTCGTCGATACCGATCTCCACCGTGGGCATACGGAGATCGCGGACGAGGTCTGTGCCGTCCTGAGCAACCGGGTCCAGGAACTCGGCCGGCCGGTAGGGCGTGTGCAGGTACGGGTGAAAGGCCCCGGGAAGGTATCCGGCGGCCGGCGGGCCACCGCGCTCGCCACGCCGGCCTCGTGAACAGCCCGTTGTCACCACAAGCGACCGAGCAGGTGACACCGGAACCGCAGGGCCGTGAGTCTTCGACAACAGATCCTGAATGGGAGAGTCCGGATGACCTATGCGAATCGCCCGGCACGACTGAATCGCATACTGCTCGCGTTACTCGGGATCGCGCTGCTGGCCGCCGGCGCGTTCGCCCTCGCCGCCTACTCCGGATGGCCGGGCTGGGTGGACCCGGACACACCTCTGGTTCCGGGGACCGCGGCCCCACCGGACTGGGTGTTCTGGCTCGTGATCACGGGCGCCACGGTGCTGGGCCTGCTCTGCCTGCGCTGGCTGGTGGCGCAGCTGTTCCGGATGCCGAGACCGGTGTCGTGGCGGGTGGAAGCCGACGGGTCTGCCGGACGGACGCTGTTGTCGTCACGGACTGCGGCAACCGCGGTGGCCGCCGATATCGAGTCCTACAGTGAGGTACACACAGCGCATGCGTGGCTGGCGGGCCACCGCGCGACCCCCGAGCTCCATCTGGCGGTCACCGCCGAGCCCGGCGCCGATATCGCTCGGCTGCGCGACCGGATCCACGATGAAGCAGTAGCACGACTGCGCCGAGCCCTCGACGTGGGCGAACTGCCGATACGGCTGGAATTGGGTTTCGCCGACGCCGGGCAGCGCGCCCGGTTGCGGTGATCGTCGCGGCGAACCCGTCGGCCGCGCAAGGCAATACCGGTGTCGTCCTTGCTAGTTTGTCTGTGCAATGAAACCGGTCCACCGCGGCGGACCGATTCCCCACAGGGCAGAAGTTGAGGTCGATGCCGGAAACGAAATATTCGACCGACCGCCATCTGGTCGGACGTGCCATTGCCGACATCACCGGTGAACCGGTCGAAGCCGGCATGCTCGGCTACGGCAAGGCAGATCAGAAAACCACCGGGATACACCTGCGGCTACGGGCCCGCGCTTTCGTCTTCGTGGATCCGATCGTCGAGAAGCGGGTGCTGCTGGTCGTGGCCGAGCTGCCGCTGATCTTCTCCAGCATCACCCAGGAGGTGCTGCGCCGCCTGGCACAGCGATTCGGCGACACCTACACCGAGTCCAACGTGATGATCACCGCGACCCACACCCACTGCGGCCCCGGTGGCTATTCGCATCACCGGCTGTACAACCGCCCGGACGGGTTCCGGCCCCGGACCTTCGCGGCGATCGTCGACGGCATCGTCCAAGCGGTGGAGCGGGCGCACGACGATATCGCACCGGCCACCCTGCGCCTGGTCCACGGCGAGTTGCACGAGGCCAGCGTCAATCGCTCACGGGCGGCGTTCGACCTGAATCCGGACGAGGACAAGGATTTCTTCCCGGAAGCCGTCGACCCCCAGACGACGCTGCTGCGTGTAGACCGCGACGGTGAACCGGTGGGCGCGGTCAACTGGTTCGCCACCCACGGCACGTCGATGACCAACCGGAACACGTTGATCAGCGGCGACAACAAGGGATACGCGGCTTACCACTGGGAGCGCGTGGTCGAGGGCGTGAACTACCTGGTCGATCCGGACCCCGATTTCGTCGCGGCCTTCGCGCAGACCAACAGCGGTGATATGTCACCCAACCTGGACGGCAAACCCGGGCACGGACCCACCGGCGACGAACGCGAGAACACCCGGCTCCTCGGCCTGCGCCAATACGAGGCCGCGGCGAAGCTCGCTGCGGGCTATATGCCGCGGATGGCCGGCAGTATCGATTACCGCTTCCTGCATGTCGACCTGTCCGCGGTGACGGTGTCCGAGGAGTTCACCGGCGACGGTCGCGAGCACCGCACCGGCCGACCGGCCGGGGGCGCGGCCGCCTTCGCCGGTGCGGAATACGACGGGCCGACGCAGTGGAAAACATTCCGCGAAGGCCGTAATCCGGGCTGGGATTTCCTGTCGCGGATGACGTACCTGTTCGCACCCGGCTTGCGGGATGCGCAGGCGCCCAAGGCGATCGTCGCCCCGGGGGCACTGCTCAACCGGTCCAAGCCATACGTCCAGGAGATCGTACCGGTCCAGCTGTTCCGGATCGCCGAACTGTATCTGCTCGGTATTCCGGGTGAAGTGACGATCGCCGCCGGCCTGCGGTTACGGCGCACGGTAGCGACCGCCCTCGGCGTCGAACTGGCCAACGTCCTGATCGCCGGATACAGCAACGCCTATTTCCACTACGTCACGACCCCCGAGGAGTACACCGCACAGCGTTACGAGGGTGCGAGCACTCTGTTCGGCCGGTGGCAGTTGCCGGCCCTGCAGCAGATCGCGGCGCAACTCGCGACCGCGCTGCACGACGAGAGCACCGTCCCCTCCGCACCCGCGGCACCCGACCTGTCGGACCTGTGGCAATCCGCGAAAACCGAGCCGCCACCGGACTTCCCGCCGGTGGGCCAGAACTTCGGCGATGTACTCACCGAACCGGCCCCGGAGTACCGCGCCGGAGAGCGGGTCAGTGTCGAATTCGCCGGCGCGCATCCCAACCACGACCTGCACCGCGGCAGTACCTACCTCCTGGTGCAGCGGTACAACGGCGAGCGCTGGCGCACGATCGCCGACGACGGCGACTGGGAAACCACCTTCGAATGGACCGCCGGCCCAGCCCAGAGTTCGCGTATCACCATCGGCTGGCACAGCCCCGCCGACGCGGAACCCGGCAGCTACCGGATCCGGTACTTCGGTGACGCCGTGAAACCCGGTAGCGACCCTGTCCCCATCAGCGGAACCTCACCCGAGTTCCGGATCCACGACGCCGATCACGACACCTGACGATCCCGCCACGGCGTGAGTACGAGCTTGCCGCGTACTCGCCCGGTTTCACTCAGCCGATGGCTTTCCCGTACCTCGTCCAGGCGCAGGGCACGGTCGACGTGGACGCGCACCCGTCCCTCGGCGACCGATGTTCCGATATCGGCCAGCAGGGCCGGCGACGGGCGGCCGGTGATCCGCCGGTAGCGGGGATCGCCCTCGGCGTCGGATTCCTGCACCGTGAGGTAGCGGCCGTTGTCCGGTAGCACCAACAACGATCGTTGGCCGTAGGCACCGCCGACCAGGTCCAGCACCACATCGACCGGGCCGATGGCCGCCGTGAAATCGGTTGTCGTGTAGTCGATCACCTCGGCTGCGCCGAGCTCGCGCAGGAACCGGTGGTTGCTCGTGCGCGCGGTGCCGATGACATGTGCACCGCGCTGTTCGGCGAACTGCACGGCGAAATGCCCGACACCACCGGCGGCGGCGTGCACTAGGACGGTCTCCCCCGGTTTCGGATCCGCCGCGTCCACTGCCTGCCGGGCCGTGAGTGCGGCGGTGGGCAGGGCAGCTGCCACCACGTGGTCCACGCCGGGCGGCCGGGATGCGAGTGCGTCCGCTCGTGCGATCACGAACTCGCTGTAGGTTCCGGTTCGGCTGTGAATCATTCCGAAAACATGGTCACCCGGGTGCATTCCGTCGACTCCGGCGCCGGTTTCTACGATCGTGCCGGAGATATCGAAACCGAGCGTGAACGGCGGGTCGCCGAGAAAACGCACCCGGCCCCTCCGGAGTTTGCAGTCGACCGGATTCACCGCGGTGGCGCCGAGCCGGAGGAGGACTTCCCCACGCCCGGGGATCGGTACGGGAGCCTGCACAGCGTCCAGCACTTCCGGGCCCCCGAAACGCTGCTGACTCACGATCCGCATGGCTTCCTGCACTTCCCGGCTCATACGTGGTCCATGAACAGCCGCGTTCGCACCCGGGTCACCAGCGCGCCGGCGCCGGGATGTCCACGGACAGCGGGCGCCGGTAGGACAGATCGGATTCATCCCGGGTACCGACGGGATAGCCGGCCTTCTTGAAGAAGCTCGATTGCAGAACCGACGCGTCCGCGGCGAACATCGTCTCGACGGTCGAGCGCCGTACCGCTATGCGCCATTGCTCCTCGCGCCGTTCGAGCCGGTCGAGGTAGCGGCCGGCGATCACCTGGGCGCTGCGGCCGTCGAGTCCGAGCAGTACGACCAGAACGTAGCTCTCCGCGTGCGCGGTATCGCCGTCGATCTCGCAGGTATGGGTCGTGATGTGGTGGGTGTGTACGCGGGAGGTCGCCGCATGGGTTCCGTTGGCCCACTCGGCGTAACCGGGGCCCGGGTTCACGGCGGCACCGTGTTCGTCGACACCATCGTGGTGGTAGGCGGCGGTGACGAGATCGGGGTCGTGACGGTCACAACCGCGCGCATGGCCCGCGACACAGTCGAGGATCGCGGTCCGGTCCATGAGGTACCGGACGTCTCGCTGTAGCGCTTCCAGATCCTTGCCGTCGGTCATATTTCTCCTCGATAACACGTGCCGAGCGGGTGCTTCGACGCATCCCGCATACCGGAATCCCTCGCCACGAGGGCATCGGCGTCCGAACCGCTCACCAGGAACCTGCTCGGCACCTTCGAGCAGTATCTGGGTCCGCACCACCCGGCCGGACGGAAACCGGGAAAATCCCGCCCACTGCCACTGCACCCACCGGGCCGATGCGCTCGCCGTCGGCATCCAGAGCTGCTGCTCCCGCCCATTCCGGCAATATTTCTGTTCGAATGGTCCGGTGATATCTCGTGATACGAAAGGAACTATGACTTCGACGAAGTGGCGGGCCGCCGGCACGGCCGGTGCCGCGATCGCCGCCCTGGCCGCGATGATGATCCCGGCGGCGACCAGCGCGGCAGCGCCGACGCTGTGCACCGCTCGGACATTGGACCTGAGCACCCGCGAGCGACCGTCCGACACACCCGGCCAGGCCCGGATGGAGGTCGTGCTGACCAACACCTCCGCGCAGGCCTGCGCGGTACAGGGGTTCCCGGGCGTCGCCCTGGTGGGCCCGGAGGATCCCACATTCGGACCGATATACGAATTGCCCCGCCAGGACGTGAATTTCGCACCGGTAGTGGTGGAGCCGGGCTCCGCGGTGAGCAGTGTGCTCACCTACCTTCCGGACGCCCTGGACGGCTGGGTTCCGGCCACACTCGTCGTCACCCCGCCTGATACGACCGATCGGATCGAGGCACCGTGGCCGGCCGGTGTGAGTGTGCAGCGCCAGGACGGCGCCACCCACCCCGGCACCTACATCGGCCCACTGCAACCCGCATCCTGAATGGGACCGGATCCCCGGCGCGTCTCCTGCAGAGAGGAATCGTCAATGCGAAAAGCTCTCCACCCGCTGGTACTCGGCGCGATCACCGCGGCGACACTGCTACCGGCCGCGGCGCCCGCGTGGGGACAGGTCTACGAGACCAACTTCCCGGACGCCTATCACACCGTGTCGCCGGAATGCGCCGGAACGGTACACACCGAGGCGGCGCGCACCCCGTTGCCGACCAATGTCGAAGGCGTGGGTGTGACCGTCTTGTTCACTGCCGACCGTCCGGACCCGTCCTGCTCGATAACGGTGAACGTCTCCTGGCACAACATCGATTCCGGAGCCGGTGGCGAGGAACAGATCACGGTCTCGTCGATGCCCGACCCGGGCGGCCGCTTCCCGGTCGATCATGGTTACGAACGTGTCCTCATAGATTCCGGACCGGGCAATGTATCGGTGACCAGCGATAAGAACCCGGGTGCTCTCACCGTCCCCGTGCAGTGAATCGATCCCACAGCACTCACGATCGATCTTCGCCTTACGGGTGTGCCGCAGTGTGCGTGTGATAGCGCTGTCGCCGACCCGAGCCGCAGTTATTCCGGTGCATCGGTACGCAGTCGACCGAGATGATCTACCGATGGAGCCGGCGGCCCCTGATCAGGTCGCCGATGATCGGTATCCCCGGCCCCGACCCGGTTGGCGCGTTCGGCGAGGGCAGTAAGGCCCAGGTGGGCATCGGCGGTGTAGCACACGATTTTGCCCTTGTGATTCTTCGAGCGGCCGAGGACTCCGGCGTCGGAGAGCTCGGCGAGCGCACGGTGAGCGGCGACGGCCGAGACGTCATACCGGGTGGCGGCCGATTCCGTGGTAACTACTGGGTGTATGGGCAGGTCCGCAAGGATCTTCAGGGCGACCGCGCCCCGACGGGGCAAGGCAGGACTGATGCCCTGCCGGCGACGGTGCTCGACGAGACGTTGCAGAAGTTGCTCGTCGAGCGCGGCCGCGTCCCGAGCCAGCTTCACTCCGGTTTGGGCTGCTTGCTCGGCCGCCTGGGCGAACCCGATGACCCACTCGTCGATCTGTGGTTCCGGATCGCGGTAGGAGGTCAGGCCCGCCAGATAGAGGTCGGTCCGCGCGGCGAACACAGTGCTGATCGGGATCAACGTGTGCCGCAGGGCATCACAGCGCCGCAGCACAGTGTGGATGAGTGCGCGCCCGGTCCGTCCATTGCCGTCGACGAACGGGTGGATCGTCTCGAACTGCGCATGGGCGATCGCTGCCCGCACAACCGGGTTGCCGTGAGTGGCGGTCAGGAACAATGCCAGGTCTGCAACCAGGGCGGGAACCTCGGACTCGGGCGGGGGTACGAAATCGGCTCGCAGTGGGCTCCACCCCGGTCCGCCCACCCAGTTCTGTTCGGTGCGCAGACCGGCCGGTAAGCGGGGCTCGATGGTGTGCTGCAGATCCACGATATCCGGGGTTGTGATGGGCCTGGATCGGTCGGCCAGAGAGTCGATGGCCTGTTCGGTGGCGTGCACGGTGGCCACCACGTCCAGGGCGGTGCGGGTGCCCGATTCCAAGGTTTCGGCGATGGCAAGTTTCTTGGGAGTGATGCGGTTGCCTTCGATCCAGGACGAGGAGATCGATTCCGACCGGATCAGCAGGTGGTTGAGGTAGCTGCCCCGGGGCCCGATCCGTTCGTCGGCCCTCGCCAGCACCGCGAGCGCATCCTCCGCAGCCTGTTGAGCCCCGGGGCCGACCTGCGGTAGATCCACGCCCAGCGGGTCGGGCACATAGGCCCGGTAAGTTCCGGCCTGCCGGTCACGGCGGGCGAGCAGGCCCTCGTCCGAAGGCTGCCACAGCCGCTCCTCGTACCACGCCACGGACACTCCTCAACGTTAAGTATGGTGTCGGTAACCTAACCCTAGAGGATATAAAGTTAATTTTTATGATGTGGTCGCCGTGCACCTGGGCCACCACAATCCACCGATCGACGAACTGGAGCGACGTTTGCGCGCCCCGGCGGCCGGCCCGGCCGCCCACCACCCCCTCGTCCTCGGCGGCGTTCGCTCTGGCAAATCCCGGCACGCCGAACACCGGCCTGGAATACCGGTACGGCTGCGCTGACCGGATCATCGGCACGATCAGGCCAGGTACCCCACCATCTGAGGCACCGCCTCCACCGGATGCTGGGCGTTGATCGAGTCCGCCACCTCACGTAGCTGCCATCCGTGCGCGCCACGAACCAGCACCGCCAGGACGAAACCGCTGGCGGTGTACGGGCTCAGGTCGTGCCGCAGTAGTTCGGCCCCGTTACGAGCATCCACCAACCGGCAGAACGGGTTATCGATTTCGGCGAACGTCTGGCCCGTGTAACACGTGACCAGCAGGGCGATCCGGTCGACGACGGCCGGGATGCGGGTGAAATCGATCGAGATGACCTCGTTGTCGCCCTTGCCGTCGCCGGTGACGCTGTCACCCAGATGCCGTACGGAGCCGTCCCGGGAGGTCAGCTGCTCGTGATAGACCGCATCGACCAGCTGCTGCCCACCGAAGAGCAGCGCCGTCGCGTTCAGATCGATCTCCCGCTGCCGGAACACTCTGCGCTGCGCGGGGTCCCAGCCCAGTCCCATCATCAAGAAGTCGATCCGCTCATTGCCGGCGGTAA